>JAOPWH010000312.1 GCA_025965795.1 Blastococcus sp. | reverse complement strand
GCCGGCGAGGTACTTGACCGACGACAGGTCGAAGGTCTTGCCGTTGGCGGCGATGGTGCCCTTCAGCGTGTCGAAGGTCGCCGCCTGCGTGAAGTCACCGGTGATGACGTTGGTACCGGCGGCCGGGCTGCCCTGGTCGTCGGCAACGGCGCCGGTCTGGGTCACCGTCAGCGAGGAGGAACCAGTGACGTCGACGCCGTTGACGCCGAGGCCGGTGGTGTCCATGCCGGCACCGACGGCACCGACGCCGACCGTGATGGTCTCGCCCTTGTTCGCGCCGACCTGGAAAGCGGCGGTGAAGCTGCCGTCGAGCAGCTTCTTGCCGTTGAAGGTCGTCGTGTCGGAGATGCGGTTGATCTCAGCCTTGAGCTGCGTGATCTCGGACTGGATGTTCTTCTTCGCCTCGGTGTTCAGACCGCCGTCGTTCGCGGCCTGGACGGAGAGGTCGCGCATGCGCTGGAGAATGCTGTGCGTCTCGGTGAGCGCACCTTCAGCGGTCTGCACGACGGAGATGCCGTCCTGGGTGTTGCGGACGGCGACCTTGAGGCCACCGATCTGAGAGCGCATGCCCTCGGACAGAGCCAGACCGGCAGCGTCGTCGGCGGCGCGGTTGATGCGGAAACCGGAGGAGAGCTTCTCCAGTGACTTGCTCATCTGGCCGTCGGTGACGGACAGGTTGCGGTAGGCGTTCATTGCCGCGATGTTGTTGTTGACGCGCAGACCCACGACGTTCCTCCTTGGACGGGCCACCTCAGCCCCCCGCTACGTCCATGCAGCGGGGTCCTTGCTGGGGTGCTGACGCTCCTTACGGCGAGAGCCATGTGAGTGTTGAGGCGAACGCGCGAAACTTGTGGGACTGATGTGACGAGATGCCTCGATCGCGGTCACGACCGGCCCATGGGGTGCCGATGGTCATCGCTCACCGACCGGCGCGTCGCACCACCGCGGCGGGACCCTCGACCTCCCCACCCCGCCGATGATCAGCGCCTGGGTCGCCGTCCACCGGAGGTGGCGGCGGGGACGGGCGTGGTTTCACGATGAGGACGAACGGCTAGGGACGCGAGCGACTGAGCACCGATCAGGGCCATCGGTCTCTCCGATGCGGGACGCGACCTGGCGCGTCGCGCGCGACGGTGGCCCATTGCTTCGACTGGGGAGTTCCGATGGCTGATCCCGTTCCCGCCGGCAGCGACGTCTCGGCCGGCACGTACCAGTGCACGAAGTGCCGGTACGAGCTGGGCGTCCAGTCCACCAAGCACCTGCCGCCCTGCCCCGAATGCGGCAACGGGAGTTGGAACCCGCTCAGTGGCGGCGACAGTTCGAAGGACCCCTACCCCGGTCGGTGACCTGCCGCACCGGCTCCAACAGCCCGCGCCGCGGGCGCGGCGAGCAGCCTTGATCGTGTCGGGTGGCTGTGCTGAGGCGCCTGACGGAGCAGCAGTGGCAGCGCGATGAGCAGGGCCAGCACTGCGAGCACAGCGGGGACGACCGCCCAGTAGGTGAGCGCCGCGAAGGGCAGTGTCCCGATCGCCACGAGGACCCATGAGATGGTCCTGGAGTACGTGGCCGGCCATGGTGCGGCAAGGAGTGCAAGTCCACCGACGATGCCGATGACCGCTGTCAATGGTGGAGCGCTGACGGCCATCAGGAGTTCGGTGGCGCCCAGGACGCCGAGTAATCCGGCGAGCCAGTGAGTGCGAATCAGGCTGACATAGGCCCGTCCTGGTTCGACGGCCAGCGCCATGCCCGCGGCGCAGAGCAGAAGCGGGCCGGGAAGCCACCAGAGCCGCCCGACGGTGCTGAAGCACAGCCCGGCGGGCAGGAGCAGCCCGATCGTCAACGCCAGTCGCCGACCGGCGTCGCGGCGGGGCACCCGCGCCCAATCCGGTAGCCGGCGCCACCGGTTCCGGCGACAGCAATCGTCGCTCCACCTGCGGCAAGGCCTTTCAGCAGGGCACGCCTGCTCACCGAACTCGCATGGGCGAGGGGTGGCTCACCTTGCTGAGCAGATGAATCGCGAAGTCCATCGAGCGTAGGTGTCATCGCTCCAATTTCCGGTGCACCGCTCAGGTCCCTGAGCCGACGTGGTCCTGCCCAGCTTCCCGTCGCAGCCCTGCGAGGCGCTCAGAGCCTTACGTCCCGACGTCGCGGGCACACGTGCTCGGAAACTCGGTCCTCCCAAGCGCCAGCTGTTCACACGGCATGCGGTCGGCGAGACGGGCAGGTCCGAGACGTCAAGTGACCGCCGCAGCGCGGCCGGATCTGCGGCGGTTCTCGCTCAGAGCCTGTGGAGCGCAGGCGAGCACATCTGGTCGGGTGAGGCGCGGGTGCGAGCAGCGAACCGCGGACTGGCAGCTCTGGACGTCGCCGTGCGCGACGGGCTCTCTCGGCCGGTCCCTGCAGGACGGAAGTCCCCCACCGGCCGGTCCGTGGTCCCCGGGCGCAGACGTCCGGTCCCCTCGGCGTCGCGCCCGCACCCGGGCGTCAGCCGTGCCCGAGGAAGGTTCAGCGTGCGACCGACTCAGCGCGTCGCCGGATTCCGCGAAGCATCTGCCGCATCATCGGGAAGTCGCCGAACTCCAACAGGATCACGCCGACGACGCTGGCGAGGCGGCGGGGGTAGTGCTGCTTCACGCGGGTGACCAGGCGAGTTCTTCCGCCCGGGAGCGGCGTCAACTTCCAGGCCCAGGACGAGTCCTGCTTCGCCCAGACGAGGTGCTCCGGTGAGCGGAACGCATCGACGACGAAGGACGTCGTGGGACCGGGGTGCTGCGTCATAGGGGCCGCGACGTCCCCGATGTGAACGTCCTGCCACTCGGGCAGAACCTGCTCGGCGCTCGGCCGGCCCAGGGCATCGAGGAGGTCGTAGCTGTAGAAGCCTCCCCGTCCGGCTCCCACCTGGACCAGCCACGGCCACACGCGCTCGGGCACCGCGTTGATCGTGATGGCCCGCGTCGCACTGAAGTGGGCGACCGGAACGAGGTCGTCACCGGGCATCGGACCGGCTGCCTCCTCGGGGGTCGAGCCCCATCGGAGGTGCCACGAACGCAAGAGCGGCGCCGTGAGGAACAACGGCAGAGCCGAAACCACGCCCCTGGCCTGACGCAGTCGGAGCACGGCGCCGCGTTCCGGGAGCACCGCACCCTCGAGCGGGGAGACGGCTGGGTCGAGCCCGCCACCGGGCAGGTCGCCGGCGGCAGCAGCGTCGGAGGAAGTCAGCACGCCCACAGTGGACGCCCGAGCACGACGACGGGGGTACGGCAGAAGGATGCGGCTTCGGCGCCAAAGGTCCCCTCGTACATCTGTCATCCGGCGCACCGGCACCAGGAGCGACGAGAGCCGCGCTGCGAATCGGAGAACGGCCTGGCCGAAAGCCTGCAGCTGAGGGGACTCGAACCCCTGGACGCCAAGCTTCGGCCACCGCGGCGGCACCGGGAGAGGCCGGTGCGCGCCAGAGTTGGAGCCGGCCCACGGGAGGCCCCGGCGTGGGAGAGCGCGCGGAGAGCGTGGTCGACGACTACGCCCGGCCAGAGTTCGCCGGCGTCCGCATCCGACCCCATCGTCCGGGTTGCCGGGTGGCCCCTCGACCGGGGTCCTCAGCAGCGTCGACCCCGACAGGTGTCTACGCGGCCCGGCGCGTAGTCGCGAGGCCCCCCGGTGCAGGCCTCAGTCGTTCGGCCGCGGCGGGAGCAGCAGGCCCGTCAGGGTATCGGCCAGCCAGCGTTGGAAGCGCTCGTCGGGCCAGCCCCGGTCGATGACGAGCCGGTGGTACAGGTCAGGGGCCATGTACAGCCAGAGCAGGTCGGTGGCCGTGTCGGCGTCCACGCCGTCGCGAAGCCGACCCTTGCCGGCCAGGCCCGTGGCCCAGATCCGGGCGCCGGTGAGCCGCTGCTCCTCGCTGGTCTGCCACAGCTCCCGCAGGTCCGGCTCGCCGCTGTGGGCGGCTCCGCGCAGGACCTCGTCGATCCGGGCGTAGCGACGGCCGATCCCGCTGAACAGGCCGGCGAGCAACTCCACCGCCCGGTACGGATCGGGCTCCCGGCGGATCTGCTCGGCGAGCGGTCGTTCCACCATGGACAGCTTCTGGTCGTCGCCGGCCATCGCGACGTCGCGCACGGCGGACAGCACCGTCTGCTTGTTGCCGACCGCACTGAACACCGTCGGCTTGCTCACGCCGGCGCGGGCCGCGATCTGGTCGAGCGTCGTCGCGCCGTAGCCCTGGGCGATGAAGAGCTCGCTCGCAGCGTTCAGCACCGCGCGCCGCGTCGCGTCCGCCTGCTGGGCTCGCAGCGGCGAGGAATACGACCGTTCGGACCCCTTGACGTCGTCCATTGACCCAGCCTACCTTGCCGGTATTCGTTAGATTGTGAGTAAAGGAGAAGTCATGGCCGTCGTCGTCACCGCCACCACACCTCGGAGGACCGCCGACCGCTACGACGAGTCGCAGCGGCGGATCGGGTCGGAGGGCGCGCTCGCGGCCGGCTGCACGCAGCACATCGCCGGGCCCGGTGCCGAGGGCTCGCGCGTGGTCGCCGGGTGGAACTCGCCGGAGGCACTGCAGGGTTTCGTGACCGAGACACTGCGCCCGATCCTCACCGGCCTGGGCGTCGCTCCCCCGCCCGCTCCGCCCGCGGTCCGCCCGCTGCACGCGCAGATCGGCTGAGCGCGGTGTTCCGCCAGGTCGTCGCGCACCGCTGGTCCCCGGAGACCGACGCCGGCGCCCGCGACGGTTTCCGCACCGCGATGGACTCCCTCCGCGCCATACCCGAGCTCATCGACCTGCACCACGGAGACGACGCCGGCCACTTCACGGGCAACCACGACTACGTCGCCGTCCTCGATTTTCCCGACTTCGCTGCAGCGCGCCGCTACGTCGCCTCACCGGTCCACCAGGCCTTCGTCCGCGAGCACGCCTCCTCCGCGGTGGACAGCCGAGTCGTCGTGCAGCACGACTGGGCGGTCGGAGCGGTCAGCGGACTGCACCACGTGAAGCTGCCGGTCAGCGACGTCTCGTGCAGCGTCGAGTGGTACGGCCGTGCGTTCGGCTTCACCCCCGCCTGGGAGCTCCGGGAGGACGGCGAGCTGCTCGGGGCGGCACTGCGCCACCCGGAGAGCGACTTGCAGCTCGCGCTGCGCCGTGATCCGGAACGTGCGGCAGCCCTGGCCGGCTTCGACACCCTGTGCCTCGCCGTCGGCACCCGCAGCGACCTCGACGCGGTCCTGGAAGGGCTGGACCAGCGGGGCGTCCACCACGGATCGCCGTTCCCAGGACGCGGCGGCGACGCCGTCGACGTCCCGGACCCCGACGGACACCTCGTCCGGCTGCACACCCTCTGCTGACCTACCGACCGGACAGGAGCACCACCATGACACGGCAACCGAGCACCGCGTCCGCGCAGCCGGTCCGCACCGCGCCCCCGGAGGTCCGGCACGGGCACGACAGCAGCTGCTACTGGGACGTCGACGAGTGCCGCTGGCAGTGCGTGACCTACCCCCTCGTCGGTCATGCGCCCGAGCTCTACACCGCGATCGGTCGACCGGTCACCGACGTCCGGCCGGAGATTCCAGCCGTGGGCGGAGCCCCCTCCTACCTGGACCTGCTCCACAGGGCCCAGGTCTGGGGGCGATGGCCCCTGCGCACGGCGGCCAGGTCGTGGCCCGCGTAGCCGCGCCTCGCAGCCTTGGGCGCCACGCTGACCCACGCTGGAGGAGATGGACGCCGTCGACCTCGAACTCGGCACCGTCGGCTCATGAGCAACCGCGGGTACCACGAAGAGCCGATCGCGTGACCACCCGACGGCCGCGGTATGTCGCCGCCGCAGCCGGAACCCCGGCGGCTGACCGAGCGTTCCGGCGGGGCAGGCCGCAACAGGCTCCGGGCGCCCCTAAGGCTTGACCACCGTTCCGTCCTCGCGCCGGATCTCGGGCCAGGCACCGTTGAAGGGATGCTCCGGGAAGGGGTACTTGGCGGCGATCTTCTCGTCGATGTCCACCCCGAGACCGGGAAGGTCGTTCGACCACATCGCGCCGTCGCGTACATCCGGCGTGCCTGGGAACACCTCTCGAGTCGCCTCACCGAACAGGCTGGCCTCCTGGATGCCGAAGTTGGAGATCGACAGGTCGAGGTGGAGGTTCGCCGCGTGGCCGACGGGCGACACATCACCCGGACCATGCCAGGCGGTCCGCACGCCGAAGAACTCGCAGAGCGAGGCGAGCTTGCGCGCCGGCGTGAGGCCGCCGATGTCCGAGATGTGCACCCGCATGAAGTCGATCAGCCGATCCCGCACGACGGGGACGTACTCGGCCTGGTTCACGTACAGCTCCCCCATCGCGATCGGGATGCTCGACTGGGCACGGAGCAGGCGCAGGTAGTCCTGATCCTCCGGTGAGAACAAGTCCTCGAGGTAGAACAACCCGTACGGCTCGAGGTCCTTGGCCAGCTGGATCGCCATGATCGGCGGTACGCGCTCATGGACGTCGTGGATCAGCTCCACCTCCTCACCCACTGCGTTCCGGATGTGCTCGAACATCCGCGGGACGAGCCGGCAGTACGGACGGGGCTCCCAGGGCCGTTGACGAAGCGACAGGTGCGCCGGCTGGCCGTCGTCGGCTGCGGGTCCGAGCTGCGCGCTGCCTCGCCCGTAGGTCGCATACCCGGGCACGTCGACCTGGCAACGGACGTGGGTGTACCCCGCCTCCATGTAGGCCCGGACCTGGTCCTCCAACTCGTGGAAGTCCCGGCCGTTGGCGTGCACGTACACGGCGGCGGATGACCGGGTCCGCCCTCCGAACAGCTGGTGGACGGGCATCCCGGCCCGCTTGCCCTTGATGTCCCACAGCGCCTGGTCGACGCCGGACATCGCGTTGTTGAGCACCGGGCCGCTGCGCCAGTAGGAGCTCACGAAGGACGCCTGCCAGATGTCCTCGATGTCGTCGGGGTTGCGGCCGAGGAGGTACGGCTTGAGGTACTCCTCGACCGCCGTGACCACGGCCATCGGCCTCTGGGTGAACGTCGCGCAACCGAGCCCGTAGAGCCCGGGTTCGCTGGTCTCGACCTTCACGACGACGAGACGGATGCCGTCCGGCGCGGTGCAGATGGCCTTCACGTTCGTGATCCGGATCGGCGGGAGGCTGCTGGACGGCTCCCATGGCGGCCGCATGGCCGGCTCTACGGTGTGCGGCGGGGTCGTGAGGGACATGGGGTCAGCGCTCTCCTTCATCGGTGGCGGCCTGGTGCCTCCACGGTGTCGCGGCCGGGCCGGTGACTCCGGGGACGACCGCGAACAGGCCGCCGGCGTGCGGCTGCTGACGGAGCTCCTCGTCGCTCAGGCCTGTGGCGGCGGTGGTGATGTACAGCGTCGCGAGGTTTGGGCCGCCGAAGGCGCAACTCGTGGCGCGGGCTGCCGGTACGGACACGACGGTGTCCAGGCGGCCGTCCGGCGTGTACCGATGGACGGCCGAGCCGTCCCACAGCCCCAGCCAGATGGCCCCTTCGTCGTCGACGCACAGCCCGTCGGGCACGGCGCCCGGCGGCGCCTGCACCTGTACCGTCGCGCGGACCTCGCCGAGCGTGCCGGTGTCGACGTCGTAGGCGTAACCGAGGACCTGCGGATCGGCCGAGTCGGTGAACCACATGGTCTGCGCGTCCGGGCTCCAGCCGAGGCCGTTCGCGACGGTGAGACCGCTCAGGACGGTGGTGGCGCGGGGGCCCGGGTCGATCCGGTGCAGAGCGCCGGCGCCGGGGGTCAGTCCCCGGGCCACCGTCCCGACCCAGGCGCGCCCGGCCGGATCGCACTTGGCATCGTTGCACCGCTGTCGCGGCGTCTGGGCCGCGTCGAACATCGCCAGCACCGGTGTGGTGGCGCCGTCGTCGCCGAGCAGGGTGAGCCCGGTCCCGTCCCCGAGGAGGTATCCCCCACCGGCCGCCGGGAGGGCCGCCCCGACGGGGGCGTCGAGCTCGTGGGTGCTCAGCAACCGACCGTCGGCGTCGCAGAGGTGCACCCGCCCGGCGAGAAGGTCGACCCAGCTCAGGACCCCGGACCGGGCGTCCCAGAGAGGGCCCTCGCCCAGCTCGGCACCAGCGTCGAGGACCAGGTCGGCCTGGAGCATGCGCGGCATCGTCGGCCCCTAGCGCTGAACGCGTGCGGCAGCGCCCTTGACGAGGCGCTCGACCTCGGCCAGCGACGCCATCGACGAGTCGCCCGGGGTCGTCATGGCCAGCGCGCCGTGAGCGGCACCGTACTCGACGGCGATCTGCGGATCACCCTTCTCCATGAGCCCGTACGCCACCCCGGACATGAAGCTGTCGCCACCGCCCACGCGGTCGAAGATCTCCAGCCCGTCGCGCCGCGCAGAGCGGTAGAACCTGCCGTCGGCCCAGATCATCGCGCTCCAGTTGTTGACCGAAGCGGAGCGGACCTCACGGAGCGTGGTCCCGACCACCCGGACGTTCGGATAGGCGTCCACCACCTGGCCGACCATCTTCTCGTAGCCGGCCCCGTCCAGGGACGAAAAGGCCTCGTCCACACCGGGCACCTCGAACCCGAGGCACGCGGTGAAGTCCTCCTCGTTGCCCACCAGGACGTCGACCAGCCCCGCCAGATACTTGCTGACCTCCTGCGCCTTGGCGTGTCCGCCGATCGCCGCCCACTGGCTCGGCCGGTAGTTCAGGTCGAACGAGGTGACCGTCCCGTGCCGCTTGGCGGCCTGCAACGCCTCGGCGACCAGCTCCGCCGTCGAGTCCGAGAGGGCGGCGCAGATGCCGCCGGTGTGGAACCAGCGCACCCCGACCGTGCCGAACAGGTGGTCCCAGTCGACGTCGCCGACCTTCAACTGGCTGGCGGCGCTGTGCCCCCGGTCGGAGACGCCCAGCGCCCCTCGTGCGCCGAATCCGCGCTCGGTGAAGTTCAGCCCGTTGCGCACCCGCCGGCCGATGCCGTCGTAAGGCACCCACTTCAGGTAACCGGTGTCGACGCCGCCCTGCAGGATGCAGTCCTCGATGAGCCGGCCGACTTCGTTGTCGGCGAGCGCCGTGACCACCGCCGTGCGCAGGTCGAAGCACCGGCGCAGACCTCGGGCCACGTTGTACTCGCCGCCGCCGGCCCACGCGGTGAACTGCCGTGCCGTGCGGATCCGGGTCTCGCCGGGGTCCAGCCGAAGCATGACCTCTCCGAGCGCGACCATGTCGAAACCGCATACCTCGCGCGGTTTCACCGCCAGGCTCTCCATCGCCACTGCTGTCCTCTCTACGGTGCTGGTCGGGTGTTGTGCGCGCGGGCGACCGCGACGCGGCTGAGCCGCGTGATCTCGTCGAAGCGCTCCTCGCGCAGAAGGTCGGGGCTCGCCATCCAGCTGCCACCGACCGCGAATACCGCGGGCTGCGCCAGGTAGTCGGCGACATTGGCCTCGTTGATGCCGCCGGTGGGGATGAACCGGGCCATGGGGAACGGCGCGGCGAGCGCCTTCACCGTGGTGACCCCGCCCATGGCTTGGGCCGGGAAGAACTTCACCGTGCGCGCGCCGGCGTCCAGCGCTGTCTGCAGCTCGGTCGGCGTGACGACCCCCGGGAAGACCGGAACGCCCATGTCCTGGCACGCACGGAGGACCTCGAGGTTGAGGCTGGGCGTGACGATGTATCGGGCGCCCGCCTCGACTGCCTCCTGCGCCTGGGCCGCGTTCAGGATCGTTCCCGCCCCGACGGCGAGGCCGGGCTGGTCCGCCATGATCCGGAGGACCTCGACCGCGCAGTCGGTCCGGAACGTGACCTCCGCGCAGGGCAGCCCGCCGGTCCTGAGAGCGTCTGCAAGCGGCTTGGCGTGCTTCGGGTCGTGCACGACCAGGACGGGCAGCAGTCGGGTGGCGGCGATGGTGGCGACCGGGTCGTCGGGTGACGTCTCGGCGACAGCGCCGCTCACAGTGTCGGTCCCCGTCATCGGAGCACCTTGCCCTTCATCGGACCGAGCTCGCGTTCGTCGCTCGGCCACAGGAACTCCGGCTGCCAGTCGAGGATGGCTCGGGCACGGCTGGTGTCGACCGGCGCGCTGCGTCCCGGGAAGGGGCGGCGACGCGGCACGTTCGGGTGGAACCAGTCGAGCAGCTGGGCGGTCGGGTACGGCGCGAGCGTGACCGGCGCGGCCACGGCAAGCGCAACGAAGCCGGGCACCGGGCGGATCAGGCCGCAGACGGCGGCAGCGGCGGCGTCCCGCGTCTCCAGGTACGTCCAGAACTCTCGGGCACCGAACGAAGGGTCCTCGGCGATCCTCGCCGCTCGCTCGGGCAGTTCGCGCTCGGCCGACCCGAGGAAGGGGTAGCGCAGCGCGCACACCGACAGCCCGTGCCGCCACCACATCATCTCGGCGGTCCGCTCGTCGACCTGCTTCGAAAGCGCGTAAGGGTCTTCCACCTGCAGCGGGAGCTGCTCGTCGATCGGCAGGTATGCGGGATGGCGGTCGTGCGGAGCGAACGGCATTCCGGTGATCGAGTAGCTGCTCGCGATGACCGCCCGACGGACGCCGGCCTGCGCCGCCTCTTCGAGCACGTTGAAGGTCGCGCTGGTGTTGCCGATGAAGACCTGCTGTGCGGTGCCGAGATCCGGCGATCGCAGCGCTGCCAGGTGCACGACGCCGTCGACTCCGTCCAGCGCGTCTCGGACCACCGCCTCCTCGCCGGCGGTGCCGATCACGAGCCGGTCGACGTCGAGGTCGTCCGGCCGTTCCAGTTCCAGGGCGGTGACGGTGACTCCGTCCGCCCGCAACCGCTCGACCACCTTCCGGCCGAGCAGGCCGGCGGCCCCGGTCACCAGGACGTGCCGCAGCGGATCGCTCACCTGTGCCTCCATATCGGGATTGATCGGGTGCATCCCGAGTCAGGGAAGAAGGTCGAGGACGTCGGACGGACGCTCGAAGACGATGTCGGCGTCCGCCTCCGCCTTGCGGCCGTAGAAGCCCCACACCGCAGCGCCACCGACCGCGCCGGCCGCCCGAGCCGCCTGCATGTCGGTGGGGTTGTCGCCCACGACGAGCAGATGCCGGGGGTCGACACCCAACCCTTCGGCGGTCATGAGCACCGGCTCGGGAGCGGGCTTGAGCCGCGGGACGTCGTCCTCGGTGACGACGACGCCGAAGTGCGGGAGGAGTCCGAAGTGCGTCAAGAGCGGGATCGCGTTGAACCGCCGCATCGACGTCACGACCCCGATGGGCAGTCCCCGGGCGACGATGTCCTCGATCAGCTGGGCGACCCCGGGGTAGAGCCGGGCATGGATCTGCGTCGACTCGGAGAAGTGCTCGGACAGCGTGTCCACGACGCTCTGCGCGTCGTCCTCGGGAACGTAGAGCCGCATGATCTCCACCGCGCGAGGCCCGAGCCGCGACACGATCTCCTCGCGCGGGATGGGCCGACCGATGAGCGGCGCCACGATGTGGTTCCAGCTGGCCTCCATCGCGGGCAGCGTGTCGGCCAACGTTCCGTCGAGATCGAACGCCACCGCACGGACCTCGACCTTTTCGGCCGTCGTCGCGGAGCCGGGCACAGGCGCAGTGGTCACGTGATTCTTCCTGTCGTGGATCCGGGGGCGCGCCGGCTTCCCGCCGGCTAGGCGCCCCAGCCGAAGTCGCCCGTTGGAGCGAGCGTTCGGTCTTGTGAACATTGGACTGTATGCTGAACGCTAATCTCGGCGGCCGCCCGCTGTCAACTTGCGGAGCAGCAACACCGCCGGGTGATCACTAATGTGTGACGACACACGAGAAGGAGGCGCCCGTGTCGGACGACAGCCCGGTCGGCGGCAACGGCTTTCAGCCGGTGAAGTCCGCGGACCGCACCCTCGACGTGCTGGAGGCACTGGCTGCCAGCACCTCTCGGGTATCGCTGGCCGACCTGGCCCGCGAACTCGACATCCCCAAGAGCAGCCTCCACGGCATCCTCCGAACGCTCGTCCAGCGACGCTGGGTCGACGTCGACGCGACCGGGCTGCGCTTCGGGCTGGGGCTGCGAGCCCTGCTCATAGGCGCCTCCTTCATCGACTCCGACGACGTCATCACCCAGGTGGGGCCGGTCCTGGACTGGCTGTCCGCCGAGAGCGCTGGTGAGGCCGTGCATCTGGGCCGCCTCGACGGCCCCGACGTCATCTACCTGGCGAAGCGGGAGTCGCGGCACGCCCTGCGGATGTTCTCTGCGATCGGCCGCCGGCTGCCCGCCCACGCCACCGCGCTGGGCAAGTCGCTCCTTGCCCAGCGCACCGACGAAGAGGTCGCCGACATCGTCCGGTGGCCGCTGGCGCGGCTCACCGAGAGCACGATCACCGACCGTCGCAAGCTGTTCGACGAGCTGGCGACGATCCGGGAGACCGGATACGCGATCGACAACGAGGAGAACGCCGGCGGCATCCGGTGCTTCGCGGTGAGCCTCACGACCAGCACCCCCGCACAGGACGCCATCAGCTTCTCCGTGCCGATCTTCCGGCTGGAACGCGCCCAGGAGGACCATCTCGTAACCCTCCTGGACGAAGCCCGCCGCCGGATCTCGCTGAGCCCGGCCTCGGGCCGCTGACCCACCTACTTCTTGGGGCCGAGCGCCACGGCCAGGATGATGATCACGCCGCGAGCCATCAGCTGCTGGCTCGCATCGAGGCCCATGAGGATGAGTCCGTTGTTCATCAGGCCGATCATCAGCGAGCCGAACAGCGCACCGACCACGCTGCCGGCGCCACCGAACAGGCTCGTCCCGCCGAGCACGACCGCCGCGATGACCGAGAGCTCGTCGCCCTCACCGAACTGGTACCGCGCGGAGTGCAGCCGCCCGGCGTAGAGGACCGCGGCCAGGCCGGCACCCAGGCCCGAAAGCATGAGCACCCGACGCCGGATCTTGTTGATGTTGACGCCGCTGTACTTGGCCGCGACCGGGTTCCCGCCCGTCGCCAGAACCTGGCGGCCGAAAGTAGTCCGCGTGAACACCAGGTGCCCGAGCGCGACCACGGCGATCGTCCAGAAGATCAGCACCGGGATCGGGCCGATGCTCCCGCCTCCGAAGATGAAGTTGAAGGTCTCGTTGCGGATCGGGATCGGGGCGGCGTCGCTGACCCACATCGCCAGCCCGGACACGATGCCCAACGAAGCGAGCGTGACCAGGAACGACGGGATCGCCAGCCCGGTCCGGATCCAGGCGTTGATGGTGCCGATGGCCAAACCGGTGGCCAGGCCGACCAGGACGCCGGCGGCGATCCCCCATTCACCGACCGCCATGGCGGTCGTCACCGAGGACAGGCCGACGACAGCGCCGATGGAAAGGTCGATCTCTCCTGCGGAGAGCACGTAGGTCATGCAGACCGCCATCACCGAGATGGTCGCGGTCTGACGCACGATGTTCAGCAGATTGTTCTGCGACAGGAAGCCTGAGTCGTGCAGGGTGATCGCGAAGAAGAGGAACAGCCCGACGAAACCGATGTAGACGACGTACTGCCGCCAGGTCACCTGTCGCTCCGCCGCCGTCTCCAGGATCCGCGCGACGAATCCCCGCTCGGCCGACTGCTCCACCACAGCTCCCTGCGAATCCATCTTCAGCGCCATGTTCCTCAACTTCCTGCTCGAACGGTCGACAAGCCCTGGACCCGCGCCTCAAGGGCGTGCTGCATCTGCGATTGCTGCTCCGCTTCCGACGCGCCGGGATCGACGGCCGCCTGGAGCTCTTCACGACTCATGGTGGAAGCGACTCGGCCGCGATTCATGATCACGATGCGGTCGGCCATGGCCAACAGCTCCCCGGCCTCCGAGCTGACCACCACGATGCTCTTGCCGGCGTCGGCCAGTTCCCGCATCAGTCGGACGATCTCGGTCTTCGTGCCGATGTCGATACCGGCGGTGACCTCATCGAGGATCAGCGCCTTGCTGTCCCGCAGCAGCCACTTGGCGATGACGACCTTCTGCTGGTTGCCGCCGGAGAGGTTTCCGACCGGGCGCCAGATCTTCGGCGGCCGCAGGTCGAGCCGCTCGACGACATCCTGGACAGACCTCGTCAGCTCGCGATCGCGCAGGAACCCCCCCGAGGAGAACCGGCTCACGACCGGCAGCGAGGCGTTGGCCCGGATGCTGTGGATGCCGATCAGCCCTTGGGTCCGCCGGTCCTCGGGTACCAGGGCGATGCCCGAGTCGATCGCGGCGATCGGGTCGCCGACCTTGACCGACTCCCCGTCCAACCGGATCTCACCGGTCACCCCGTCGGCCAGACCGGCGAGGGCGCGCGCCAGGCGTGACCGCCCGCTGCCCATGAGCCCGGTGACGCCGACGATCTCGCCGGGGTGAACCGTCAGATCCACGTCGAACGGGCCGTTCGCGGCGGACAGGCCCCGCACGTCCAGTCGCGGCCGGCCCGTCCGGTCAACCGTGCGCGGCACCCAGCTGAAGGCGGCGACCTCACGGCCGACGATGTGCCTGACCAGTTCGGGCCCGGTGATGTCGGAGGCTCCGGTGGTCGTCATTCGCCGACCGTCGCGCAGCACCGTGATCCGGTCGGAGACCTGAAAGATCTCCTCCATCCGATGCGACACGTAGATCACCGCGACACCACGCCGCTTCAGGGTCTCCATCAGGCTGAAGAGGAGCTCCACCTCCCGCTCGGCGAGCGAGGCGGTGGGCTCGTCCATGATCAGCACCCGGGCGTCGCGCGCGACCGCCTTGGCGACTTCGACGAGTTGCTTGTAACCGGTGCTCAGGCTCTCCGCCGAAGCCCGGGGATTCACCTTGATCCCGATCTCGTCGAAGAGCTCCCGGGTGCGCTTCCGCATGGCTGCCCGGTCGCTGAGACCGAACCGGCCCTTGGTCTCCCGGCCCAGGAAGATGTTGTCCGCGACGCTCAGCGTCGGGATCAGGCTGAACTCCTGGAAGATCATGCTGACGCCCAGACGGAACATCTCGTCGGGGGTGAAGGTCTTCACCTGCTCCCCGAAGATGCGAACCTCTCCGCCGTCCGGCTGGTAGACGCCCTGGATGATCTTCAGCAGGGTCGACTTCCCGGCGCCGTTCTCGCCGAGGAGCGCGTGGACCTCGCCCGGCGCCACTTCGAAATCGACGCCCTTGAGCGCATGCGTGTCACCGAACGACTTGGTGACATTCGTGACCTGTACCGCGGGGACTGAACCGCTCACCTGCAGCTACTCCTCGGCTTGAGAGCCGACTCCCCGGGGAGCCGACGGTCGGCGTTGACCGGCACGCGCCCGGTACGTGGGGGCGCACCGGACCGGTGCGCCCCCACCCGGGGGATGTGCCTGTGGATCGCGAGGTCAGCCGCCCGCGAGGACCTTCGCGAGCTCCTCGGGCGGGTCCTGGTAGTAGACCTGCTGCCAGGACTCGGCGATGTTGTCGGCGGTGACGGGCAGGGCCGGGAGGGCCACGAACGCCGGGGCCTCCTTGCCCAGCAACCCGTAGGCCGCCAGGGTCGCCTCGTTCACGCCTTGGTCGTACGGCCGCTGCGAGCCCAGGCCCTTCACGATGCCGCCGGTGACCATGTCGATCGCCACGTTCTCACCGAGGTCGATGGTGGTCATCGCGATGTCGTCGCGGCCGGCGTCACGGGCAGCCACGATGGCACCCTCCGCGTACTGGTCCCAGGGGCCCCACAGCCCGTTGATGTCCGGGTTGCGCAGCAGCATCGCGCTGGCGACCTTCTCGCTCTCGGACACGAAGTCGGGGCCGCCGAGGCCCTGCTTCACGACGACCTCGATGCCGGGGTACTCCTTGATGGTCTCCATGAACGCCTCGTAGCGCTGCTTGGTGACGAAGAAGTCGGCGTCGTGGAACATCACGCCGATTTTCCCCTTGCCACCCAGCGCCTTGGCCAGCAAGTGCGCCGAGACGACGCCGTTGCCCCGGCTGTCGGCCGAGACGACACCGACGTAGTCCTTGCCGGCCACCATGCCGTCGGGGGCGTTCTCGGCGAACACGATCGTGGTGCCCGCGTCGGCGACCTCCTTGTAGGCCTGCGCCATCGCGGTGGGGTCGGTCGGGATCGACACCAGGACGTCCGGCTTCTGCGCCATGATGGTTTCGAGGTCGGAGATCTGCTTCTCGGGCTTGAAGTCCGCGTCGGTGATCGCGACGACCTCGATGCCCATCTTCTTGAACTGTGACTCCATGCCCGCCCGCTGTGCGGTGTCCCAGTAGCCGCCGGTCTCGTGGAAGGAGATCGCCGCAGTCGCCTTCATGTCCTTGATCTTCTGCAGCTCCTCGTCGGAGAGACTCAGCTCCGAGGGCGCGATGGCCACCTCGCCGTTCGGGCCGGTGCTGTAGACCTTGCCCTCCATCCCGGCCAGCGCCTGGTCCGGATCGGGCCCGCCGGCGGTGTTCCCGCCGCTCGCCGAGCCACTGTTGCTCTCGCCGCAACCGGCCAGCACGAGTGCGGCCAGCGATGCGAGCGCCGCAGTGCGCAGCGTTGTCTTGTTCCTCATCGAAGCGGATACCTCTCACGTGGGTCTGGGCGGATCGGCGCCCCTCTCGGGGCGCCGATCACGTCACCTTGGAGCCGCTGCGGAGCCGATCGCGTCGCAGCGGGGAGTTCACGTACTGGAACGCTGAGCGTGCATCTGAACGCTAGGAGGATAGAAAAATCCCTGTCAAGCGTTGTCGCCGTCCTGTGATCTGCGTCGCCACTACCGTCGCAGGACCGGCACCACGGCCAGGTGGCCGCCGCCGGCCCAGGACGGGATCAGGACGTGCGCAGCGGGCGACCGGGCGCCGGGGCCACGACCCCGGCGAAGCTCTCCTGCTTGCCCCCCGTGTGCCAGGGGATGTGGTTGGGGTGGCCCAGGGATGTCTCGTTCGCGATGAGCGCGACGTCCATCGTCTCGAGCGCGAAGCTGGGGATGCCGTAGTCCTCGTGCGTCTTGACGACGGCGCCGGTGCGCTCTGCGATCATCCGAAGCAGCGTCACGTTCCGGGCCCCGCCACCGCCGCAGATGATCTCGTCGACCTTGGCGACCGGCGCGAGGTGCCGCCGGTAGTTCAGCGCGATGGCCTCCGCAGTCAGTGCCGTGGCCGTGGCGAGGACGTCGTCCTCGCTCAGGCCGAGCGGCTCGGCAAGCTCCAGTACCCAGCGCACGAAATGCGCGCCGTAGTTCTCCCGGCCGGCCGCCTTCGGCGGGTCCTGCTGGATGAACTTGTCCGTCAGCAGCTGGTCGAGAAGCTCCTGGTTGACCGCGCCGCGGGCGGCACGCTCGCCGTCCTTGTCGAAGTGCTCCTTGCCTCCGGTGTAGTGCCGGACCAGGCCGTCGATGACCATGTTTCCGGGACCGGTGTCGAAGCCGACCACCTTGGCGAGGCCACCCTCGGCCGGAACCAGGTTGCAGTTCCCGATGCCGCCGATGTTCTGCACCGAGCGGTTCAGGTTCGGGTCGTGGTACATGAGGTAGTCGAAGAGTGCGGTGAACGGGGCGCCGTTCCCGCCTGCAGCGATGTCACCCGCAGCGATGTCGCCGACCGTGGGGACGCCGGTCCGCAGCGCGACCCGGCTGAGGTCGCACATCTGCAGGCTGGCGCCGAGCTTCCGACCTCGCCATTCGAACGGGTTCGTGGCCGCCGGCAGGTGGTACATCATCTGGCCCCATGCCCCGATGGCGTCCACCTCCGCCATCGGGGTGCCGTGCTTCTCGGCGACGAGTAGTGCCGCCTCGGCGAACAGCTCTCCCATGATGGCGTGCAGCTCCGCCAGCTTGTCGACGGTGGCGTTCTCGTAGTGGAACAGGTCGAGGACGCGGGAGCGCGTCTCGTCGTCGAAGTCCAGGCACTCGAAGTGCAGCAGCTCGATCTTCGATTCCTCACAGGTCCCGGTGATCTTCACCAGTCCGGCGTCGACGCCGTCGACGGAGCTGCCGGACACGAGGCCGATGACGAGCCGTTCGCCGGGGTTCTTCACGGTTTCTCCATTCGTCGATGAGCGGTGCACGGGTCCCTGGGGGTCCTCCCGTCGGCGCCCGGAAGGCGGCCGATGGGCACCATGGGGCCGCGGGCATGGGGCCGGCTGCTGCGCTCTGGAAGCGCGGCGAGAGCCGGTTGTCGACCGGCGCGCGAGGGGCCTCGAGAGTGAGGGGGACCACAGAGCGCCGGCAGTGACGCGAGGGTAGGAGTTCAGCATTCTGAATGTCAACCCTCTATCTGAACGCCCGCGTGGCTGGCAGACTGCCCACCATGGACCCCATGAGCATCGGCCTCCTGCTCGCCATCCCACTGCTGACTGGGGCCGTGTGCGCGTGGCGGGGGCGCGCCTGGTGGTTCGGCGCGCTCATCGTCGGTCTGGTCCTCTTCGGGCAGAAACAGCTCGCCGAGCAGGGCGACGTGGCCCGCCTGGCGATCCTCGCGGGCGCCGCTGGGCTGACCTGGGTCGGAGCTATGGCCTACGGCCTCGTCGTCCGCCGCAGGGACGGCGCCGACCAGCTCGAGCAGGTAGGGACTCCCTGATCGGGACACCGAGGCCGTGCCGGGGGCACGGTGGACCGATGTCTGCAGGATCCGCCGGACGCGTCGGGTGATGGGCACCGGCTCGTCCACGATCTGGGCGATGACCGCGGCCGTCCGCGCCGCCGCGCCGTCCTCGGTCACGTGCCAGCCTCCCGAGCGGCCGGGCACGAGCCGGATCGGGCTGCCAGCCGGTTCTTTGCTGAGGGCATCCATGTAACGGCAGCCGGCCGGAGAGGTCGACGCACAAACCGCAGAGCCTGGTGCGATTCGCGCGGACCAGCCGCCGTACCGCCCTACGCGCTGCGCAGCGTCGCCGACGGGTTCTCGCCGAACTTCTTGCGGTAGTCGGCAGCGAACCGGCTCAGGTACAGGAAGCCCCACTTGCCGGCGACGCGGGCGACCGTGGTGGTGCACGGGTCGGCCGCCTGGAGCTCGGCGCGCGCACGGTCGAGGCGCACCGACCGCAGATACACACTCGGCGGGACCCCGTAGGACCGCGCGAACCCGTCCTGCAGGCTTCGCGCGCTCACGGACACGCGGCGCGCCAGACTCGCGGTCGTCCACGGGTGCTCGGGGTTGGCGTGGATGAGGTCGACCGCCTGGCGCACCGCCTGCGGGGCGGCTGGGCGGCGCGGGCCGGCCAGGGCGTCGGTGTAGTTGTGCGGCTGGGCGAGCAGCAACCCGGCGGCGAGTGCCTGCGCCACGTGGGCCGCAGCAAGGGGATGGTCGAGCAGGCCGTGCGCGTAGCCCGCTTGCCGCTCGACCAGCCACAGCATGTCCAGCCAGGACCGACCCATGTCGGTGCTGACGTCCATCGCCTCGGCGAAGACGAGCGGCTTGACCAGCGGCCGGTTCAGCATCGCCTCCAGTTCCTGCTGCAGCAGCGCACGAGGGAGCATCAGGCAGAATTGCCCGCAGCCGCCGCTCCAGTCGATGGCGGTGGACTGCCCAGGCATGAACACCGCCGCACGACGCGGCGTGCCCTCGACGGACTCCAGCCGGCCGGTACGGAAGCGGGCCGATCCGGAGACCGGCAGGTCTACGTGGTAGTTCTCAGCCTCGGCCGTGGTGACCTCCACGGCGCGACCGAAGCGGGCGTAAGCGACCGTCACGTCGGCGACCCGGAGCGAGTTCAGCCGCATGTCCACCCCGCCGGGGCCCGGCCGTTCGAGCATCCGCAAGCGCAGCGGCAGGAACGTCGCAGCCATCGCTACCTGCGCTTCGTCGCAGTCCGACGTCCGGACCGCCGGGAACCGGCCCAACAGTTCCTCAGCCACGCGCGCCTCCTGCCGCCCCGCGGCTGTGGTGCTGCGGCATCCGCACACTACGTCGCGCCCCGCAACTGAGGGTCACGGGGGCGCAGGCTCGAGTCCTGCCCGAACGACAGTGGAAAGCCGCAGGCCGGGGCCGGATTGGACCGGAACTGTAACGGCCCGCGCCGGTCTCCCCGCCCGACGGACAGGGACCGG
>JAOPWH010000303.1 GCA_025965795.1 Blastococcus sp. | reverse complement strand
TCGAGACGATCGGCAAGTACCACCCGAAGGAGGACCCCTCCTTCATCGAGGTCGACACCGAGCGTGCGCAGTACTGGCTCGGCGTCGGCGCCCAGCCGACCGAGGCCGTCGCCGCCATCTTCCGGGTCACCGGCGACTGGCAGAAGTTCAAGGGTGAGGCCGCGCCGCCGCCCATGAGGGTCGCGGCCCCCAAGCCGGACAAGAAGGCCCTCTACGAGGCCGCCGTCCGCTCCGGCATGGACGAGCCGACCACCGAGGCGACCACTGCCAAGAAGAAGGCGGCGCCGAAGAAGGCTGCCGCCGCCGAGGCGCCCGCCGCCGACGCCGAGGCATCGCCGGCCATGCCGCCGCAGGTCGATCTCGCCACCGAGACCGCCGATCGCAAGCCTGCTGCCGACGCCGCTCCCGCGGCCGAGCCCGCCGCGGACGCCGAGGCTTCGGCTGCCATGCCGCCGCAGATCGACGTCGAGGAACCGGCACCCGTCGAGAAGCCCGCCGAGTAAGACATGCTCGAAGACGCACTCGAGCACCTGGTCAAGGGCATCGTCGACCATCCCGAGGACGTGACGGTCGATCTGCTGACCAACCGCCGCGGCAAGACCCTCGAGATCCGGGTCCACCCCGACGACCTCGGCAAGGTCATCGGCCGTGGTGGGCGCACCGCGAAGGCGCTGCGCCAGGTGATGGCCGGCGTCGGCGGGCGGGGCCTTCGGGTCGACGTCGTCGACACCGACGGGCGCTGAGCACTCCAGGCGCCGTGGGTGCCACTCCCGAGTCCACCGACACCGTGGTGGTCGGCCGCATCGGCCGGCCCCACGGTGTCCGTGGTCTCGTCACCGTCGAGGTGCGTACCGACGACCCCGACCTGCGCTTCGAGCCCGGTGCGGTGCTCGTCACCGAGCCGGCCGAGCGCGGGCCGCTGACCGTCGTCGACAAGCGTTGGCACAGCGGCACCCTGCTGTTGCAGCTCGCCGGCCCTGACGGCGTTGTGTTCAGCACCCGCGAGGCCCTCGAGCCGGTGCGCAACACGCTCCTGCTCGTCCCGGTCTCCGACCTTCCCGAGCTCGACGACCCCGACTCCTACTACGACCACGAGCTGGTCGGCCTGGCCGCCCAGCTCGCCGACGGCACGCTCCTCGGCGAGGTCACGGGAGTGCGTCACGAGGGCGCCGAGCTGCTCGTCGTGCGCCGAACGGACGGCGGCGAGCTCCTGGTGCCGTTCGTCCGCGCCATCGTCCCGACCGTCGACGTCGCCGCCGGGCACGTCGTGATCGATCCGCCCGAGGGCCTGCTGGAGCTATGAGCGGCTCTGTGATCGACCGGCTCCGCCGGGCGGCAGCGAAGCAGAGGCTGTGAGCGGCGTGCGGAAGCCCTTCCGGATCGACGTCGTCACGATCTTCCCCGAGTACCTCGCGCCGCTGGGTCAGTCGCTGCTCGGCAAGGCGATCGAGCGCGAGCTGGTGAGCGTCGCCGTCCACGACCTGCGCGACTGGACCGACGACGTGCACCGCACCGTCGACGACGCCCCGTACGGCGGCGGTCCCGGCATGGTCATGCGCCCCGAGCCGTGGGGCCGGGCACTGAAGGCCGTCCGTCCACCCGACACCCGGCTCGTCGTCCCGACGCCGGCGGGGGAGCCGTTCACCCAGGCAATGGCCGCCCAGTGGGCGGGGGAGCCCGGCCTGGTCTTCGCGTGCGGTCGCTACGAGGGCATCGACCAGCGGGTCGCCGACTGGGCGGCCGACAGCGGGCCGGTCTCCGAGGTCTCCCTCGGCGACTACGTTCTGGCCGGCGGCGAGTCCGCCGTCCTGGTGATGGTCGAGGCGGTCACCCGGCTCCTGCCGGGCGTCGTCGGAAACCGCGAGTCGGTCGAGTTCGACTCGCACGCCGACGGGCTCCTCGAGGGCCCTTCCTACACCCGGCCCGCTTCTTGGCGGGGGCACGAGGTCCCGCCGGTCCTGCTGTCGGGCGACCACGCCGCCATCGCCCGGTGGCGGCGGGAGCAGTCGCTGCGGCGCACCCTGGCCCGGCGCCCCGACCTGCTGGCCGCAGTGCCGCCCGAGGCGCTCAGCGAAGCGGACCGGGCCCTGCTCGACGGTGAGTGACCGCCCGCGGGTGCGCGCGACCGCCCGGATCCTCGTCCTCGACCCCGCCGGTCGCCTGCTGCTCTTCGGCGCCCGCCTGGTCGACCTGACCCAACCGCCCGGACCGGTCCTCTACTGGTACACGCCGGGTGGGGAGATCGAGCGGGATGAGACGGTGCGCCAGGCCGCCGTGCGCGAACTCGCCGAGGAGATCGGCCTCACCGTGGCGCCGGCCGACCTCGAAGGCCCGGTGTGGCTCCGGCGCTCGCTCGCACTGCTGCTGGGCGAGCAGGTCGACGCCCGCGAGACCTACTTCGTGCTGCGCGACGTCCGCCACGAGGTCGACGTCAGCGGGCAGACCGAGCTCGAGGCGTTCGAGGACCAGCCCTACCGCTGGTGGGACGTCGCGGAGATCGCCGGCAGCGACGAGGAGTTCGTGCCGGAGCAGCTGGCCGCGTTCCTCCCCGAGCTCGTACGCGGTCCCTGGTCGGGGGCCCCGCGCATCGTCGACTGAAGATGTGGCACCATAGACAGCTGCTGCAGGCGGTCGGCGATGGCCGACGGTGGCTCCGCCGAGGAGCCGCAGCCACAGATTCGGACGGCCGGGTTCTTCCGCTGTCTGCACCACACGAGCTATGACCTTGAAGTCCTGAGCCAGAACATGAGGACTGCCGAGATGAACACCCTGGACGCACTCGACGCCGATTCGTTGCGCGACGACATCCCCGCCTTCCGGCCGGGTGACACCGTCAAGGTCCACGTGCGCGTGGTCGAGGGCAACCGTTCCCGCATCCAGGTCTTCCAGGGCGTGGTCATCCGCCGCCAGGGCGGTGGCGTCCGCGAGACCTTCACGGTGCGCAAGGTCAGCTTCGGCGTCGGCGTGGAGCGCACCTTCCCGGTGCACACCCCGGTGGTCGAGAAGATCGAGGTCGTCACCCGCGGTGACGTGCGCCGGGCCAAGCTCTACTACCTCCGCGAGCTGCGCGGCAAGGCCGCCAAGATCAAGGAGAAGCGCGAGACGATCTCGCGCTGACACGCCTGACAGCCGGTCGCGACCGGCTGTGACATCGGCGGGCTCCCCGCGCCGTACGCTGGCTCTCGATGAGCAGCGAACGGCCCGGAGGGCCCGCCGACGTCGTTCCCGGGGACGACGAACGCAACGAGACCGAGCGGCCGGCGCCGGGCACCGCATCGTCGGGCACCGCATCGTCGGGCACCGCATCGTCTGACACCGCCACCTCGGCGCACGGGATCCCGGCGCGTCCGACCTCGCACCGGCGCGGCAAGGCGAAGAAGAAGGGGTCGCTGCTGCGCGAGCTCCCGGTGCTGCTGCTCGTCGCCTTCGTGCTCGCACTGATCGTCAAGACCTTCTTCGTGCAGGCGTTCTTCATCCCGTCCGGGTCGATGGAGCAGACGCTGCACGGATGCCCCGGGTGCACCGGCGACCGTGTGCTGGTCAACAAGGTGCCGTACTGGTTCGGCGAGCCCCAGCCGGGCGACGTCGTCGTCTTCAAGGGCCCCGACACCTGGACGCCGGAGGTCTCGGTGGCCGAGCCGAGCAACTGGTTCAGCGGCGCCCTGCTGTGGCTGGGTCGCGCGGTGGGGGTGGCCCCCCCGAGCGAGGACGACTTCGTCAAGCGGGTCATCGCCACCGCGGGCCAGACCGTCGAGTGCTGCGACTCCGAGGGCCGTGTGATGGTCGACGGCAAGCCGCTGGACGAGCCCTACATCTTCGAGAACAACGCGATCGAGCAGCGCGCGTTCGCCAAGGTGACCGTGCCTAAGGGGCGGCTCTGGGTGATGGGTGACCATCGCTCGGCGTCGGCGGACTCCCGTGAGCACGTCACCGACCGGTACTCCGGCACCATCGGCGTGGACGACGTCATCGGCAAGGCCGCATTGATCGTGTGGCCGCTGGACCGTTTCGGAGTGGTGCACGCACCCGACATCCAGGACACCGAGGCCGGCGCCGCGGTGCCCGCGGCCATCGGCCTGGCCGGGGCGCTGCCCCTTGCCGCATGGCGTCGGCACCGCCGCTACTGACCCCCGAGCGACCTCGCGCGCGCCGCATTCGGCGCTTCCGGGGAGCTGTGTGACCTGCGGGTTCCATTCCCGCGCATTCGCGACGACGCGTCCCGCGTTACTCCTGGGGCTGACACAACGGAAATACCGCTGTGGGGCCCGGGAAACCAGAAAATGTCGGAAAAGTATTCAAGCACCCCTTTCACCCTTCCGATGGAGGTATTGCAAGCAACCGGAGTCGAAATGGAGTCAGTCGTGTCTGCACCTATGGCGAGCACCGCCCGCGGGGTCACCCGCGTGCTCCTTCTCGCTGACGCCCCCGTCCTGCGCCGCGGTCTGGTCAGCATGATCAACGAGACCGCCGGGATGCAGTCGGTGGGTACGCCCGGCGAGCTGCGCCGTGCCCTGACGCTGGCCGAGTCGGCCCGTCCGGACGCCGTGGTGGTGGAGCTCGGCTCCGGCCGCGCCGCGACCCTCAACGCCTGCCGCGACCTGCGCCGCCGGGTCCCCCGCATCGCCATCGTCGCGCTGGCCACCTCGGAAGATCCGGGTGTCGTCAACGAGGCGCTCGCCGCGGGTGTCGGTGGTTACCTCCTGATCAACACCTCGCCGACCCTGCTCGGCTGGGCCATCCTGGCCGCCCGTGCCGGGCGCACCGTCGTCGACCCGCAGATCCGCCGGGTCGAGCCGTCGTCCGCGCCGGCCGCCAAGCCCTTCACGCCGGAGATCCCGCTCACCCGCCGCGAGTCCGACGTGCTGGACGAGCTGCTGCAGGGTCAGTCCAACCGGCAGATCGGCCGCAACCTCTTCATCAGCGAGGACACGGTCAAGTCCCACGTCAAGGCCATCCTGCGCAAGCTGGGTGCCCGCGACCGGGCCCACGCCGTCTCGCTCGTGCTCTCCTCGCGGAACCCGACCTGCACCTGTGGCGGGCACGGCATGCCGGCCGGCCCGACCCTGTCCCCGCAGGACCTGCACGCAGACATCTGATCGCCACTCCCCGGTTCTCGCACAGCGGGCCGGCCCTCCTCGGGGGGCCGGCCCGCAGTGCGTTCCGGACGTCGTAGTGTCGGTCCGCGATGGCTGTCCGATCCGTTCCCTCTCGCCCGGCTCCGGCCCGGCGGGTCCGCCGTCCTCTCGTGGACGACGACCGTCCGGACGCCCTCTGGGAGATGGAGCGCAGGCTCCGTCGGCGTGGGTTCGAGGCGATCGCGGGAGCCGACGAGGCCGGTCGAGGGGCCTGCGCCGGACCGCTCGTGGCGGCTGCGTGCGTCCTTCCGGCCGGCCGGCGGGGGCGCGTGCCGGAGCTGGCCGACTCGAAGCTGCTGACCGCCGCGGCACGGGAGCGCGTCTACGCCGAGGTCGTCGAGCGGGCGGTGGCCTGGTCGGTCGTGATCATCCCGGTCGAGGACCTCGACGCCCGCGGCATGCACGTCACCAACATCGAGGCACTGCGCCGCGCCGTCTGCACGCTGGAGCCCGGGCCCGACTACGTGCTCACCGACGGCTTTCCCGTGCCGGGTCTCGCGCGGCCGACCCTCGCGGTCTGGAAGGGCGATCGGGTCGCCGCGTGCGTCGCGGCCGCCTCGGTCCTCGCCAAGGTCACCCGCGACCGCATCATGCTGGACCTGCACGAGCGCTGGCCGGAGTACGACTTCGCCGGGCACAAGGGCTACATCACCGAGGTCCACTCAGCCGCCCTGGAGCGGCACGGACCGTGCCCGCAGCACCGGATGCGGTTCGTCAACGTCCGCAGCGCACGCGACGCGCACGCGCGGCGGGCAGCCGAGGTCACCCCGCCGTCCGGGATGGTCGATGATGGGGACATGTCCCCATCGCTGATCGCTGCCACCGGAGAGCTGGGATGAGCACCGAGGACCTCGAGAAGTACGAGACCGAGATGGAGCTGCAGCTCTATCGCGAGTACCGGGACATCGTCCGGCAGTTCACCTACGTGGTGGAGACCGAGCGGCGCTTCTACCTGGCCAACTCGGTCGATCTGCAGGTGCGCGAGGCCGGGGGAGAGGTCTACTTCGAGCTGAAGCTCTCCGACGCCTGGGTGTGGGACATGTACCGCCCGGCCCGGTTCGTGCGCAACGTCCGGGTGCTGACGTTCAAGGACGTCAACGTCGAGGAGCTGGACAAGCCCGACCTCGAGCTGCCCGAGGCGCCCCGCTAGCGGTCGACTGCCGGTAGCGCCGCCTTCTCGCGCAGGACCTGCTCCCCTGTGCGCAGTGGGTCTGCGCCCGGCCGCCGGGTCACCTCCACGGTGTCTCGGCGGTGCCGATCAGCCGGTCGATACCCGGGACGGCGGACGCCGGGACCGTCGAGAAGCGCGACCAGGATTCGCGCCGCGTCGTGCACCGGGATCGAGCTGCCGGCCGTGCTCCGCGAGTTCCCGCACGACCGGGCTGCCCAGCTGTCCGGGCGGGCCGACGACGAGTCTCCCGGTCAGTCGTCGCCTGCCTGCACCCGCTCCAGGTTGGTCACGTCGAAGACCTCGGCGGCGGAGACGACGGTGACGCGGCCGCCGACGAGTGGCTTCATGGTGAGCCAGCCGGCGGGGGAGAAGCGGACGAGCGCGTCGACCGGCGGACGGCTCGACACCACGGCGGAGCGGAGCCGGACACTGGCCTGGTAGGTGTCTCGGTCGTTGATCTGCACGACCGTCTCGACGTACATGCCGCGACGGTAGCCCGGCGGCCACCACTCGCCGTCGGCAGACGGACGCCGACACTCCGCGACGGTCCCTGACGGCTCTGTGCCCGACGCACGAGAGGCGCCTCGGGGCGGCCGGCGTCCGTACTCGTTCCGATTGTGGGCCGGCGCGCCGGGTCCACCGTCCGGCGGGTCCTGACCCACCGGCTGCGGACGTCCCCGGGGCGCCGGGACCGGTGGACAGTGCCCTCGCGACAGCGGCACACTGCTCGGCCGGGGAGCGCCACCGCGACGGAGCGTCGGCTGCGCCCGGGCACCGAGGGGCCGGTCATGGGACAGACGGCGGACACAGACGGCACGGGGGTTCTCGTCACCTCCGATGCCGACGCCTTCCGGAACGCGCTCCTCCCCGGTGACGTCCTCGTCTACGACAGCCTCAGCTTCGACGGCGGCCTGGTGCAGTGGGGGGACCGCATCCCGGCCAATCACGCGTCGCTGGTGCTCGACTCCGAGCAGCTGATCGAGGCCAACCGCAAACACCCCCCGGAGGACACGCGGCCGGCGGTGCGGACGGAGCTCATCGAACCGCGCCTGCGCCTCGAGGGCGTGCGGACGGTCACCGCGCTCAGGCATCGGCGCGTCGCCGGAGACGGTGTGCCCGTGGAACCGGTGCTGCAGCGAGCCCGCCGCCAGCTCGGACAGGGAGTGTTCGCCTACGCCCAGATCGTCGCGCTCGCACCGGCCGCCATTCTCCGCAACTATCCGACGGCCGCCAAGGACAACGGGGCGCTGGGCGAAGCAATGACTCTCGCCCTCCGTCTGCTGAACCGGGCGCTCGAGCCCCTCCAGGGTGTTCCCGACGAGAACCGTCTCACCTGCTCCGAGTACGTCTACCGCTGCTTCGACGACGTGGGGTTATCGATCGACCTCCAGCGACGCCCGTTGCTCGCGGACGGGCGCCCGCCCTGGATGTCGGAGGAACAGATGGCGGAGTTCAAGCGCCTCTACGGGCTCGGTGGCACAGCCGTCACCGTGCGCGAGTCGGGTACCGGCGACCCTCCGTCCCTGGCCGAGCATGCGACCCCCGGAGATCTCTGGCGCTCCCGCGACCTGGTGCCCGTCGTCGTCCTGCACCACCCCCCGCGAGCCCCGGCGGACCCGGTGGAGGGATTCGAACTCTGAGTTCAGGGGGCCGGCGGCCGGCCCGGCTCACTCCAGGCGCATCAGCGCGTCGATGTCGCGGACGCACGGTTGGAGGGTCCGGGTCGTCGCGACGGACCGGAGCTTGCCCAGGAGCCGGCTGGCCGGCCGACGTCCGCCGGCCAGCTGGAGGCGCAGGCGGTCCACCTCGCAGCGCACCTCCCACGTCTCCGACCCCAGCCGGCGCGCGGTGGTCACCGCGGAATCGGCACGATCGAATGCCTCTGGCAGGTCGTCGTCCGCGGCGGCGAGCAGCGCCAGGCTCCGGTCCGCCGGGCCGAACGCAGCGGCGATCTGCCCGAAGACGACGATCTGCCCGCCGTAGGGGGCGAGAAGCCGGCGCACCACGGAGACGTGGGCGCCGCCGTCCGGAAGTCGGACGATCGCTTCGGTGATCAGGCCCAGGCACAGCGCGAAGGACTCGTCCCTGGGAGTGCCCTGCAGGACGTCGAGGACGGCTTCGACGGCGGAGGCGGCCTCCGGCGCAGCGCCGGCCTCGGCGAGGGCCACCGCGGCCGCGGCGTGGGCCAGGGTGTTCGCCGGCCGGCTCGAGACCTGATGCAGGAGCACCGGCGCATAGGGCGCCACCGAGCCCGTGTGGAAGTCGACCAGGAAGCGGTGCACCAGCGCGGCACCCAGGGCGTCGGGGACGCCGGCAGCGGCGCCGGAGACCGCGGCGGCGTCTGCCCGCATGTCCGCCTCGGCCCATCGACCGGCCAGTCGGTGCAGGGTCGCCTCGGTGATGGCCAGATGCCAGTCGATGCGTGCCGACGCGGCGGAGTCGGCGTGCATCCGGAGTTCCGCCAGCCGACGGGCCACCTCGGGGCCATCGGCCTCGGCAAGCAGGTCGTAGAGGGTTGCCAGGTCGGCCACGGCCAGCCAGTACGCGTCGCCGAGGACCTGGGCCGCAGTCAGCAGCCGACCTCCGATGCCCCGTCGACGTGCCGCCTCCGGGGACGGGCGGAGCACGACGTGCTCAGCATGCAGTGCCGCCACCGCGGCCAGCGCGTCCTCCTCCTCCGAGAGCCCGCCCCTGATCTCCTCGGCCAACGCGCCCTCCGGAAGGGCGCGCCCCGGGACAGTGCGCTCGCCGAGGAGAGCGCTCGCCACGCGCAGGCGAAGTGCCGTCCGGCGTGGCCCGAGCTGCTCCAGCGCTTCGGCGAGGAGAGCCCGGTCCGGGCTCTCGATGGAGATCGCCCGCCGGGTCCAGTCGTGTGCCAGGACCGCGAGGGCGAAGCGCTCGGGATCCTCCAGCGCCCGGGCCGACCGGACCGCGTCGGCCCAGACGGCCTCAGCGTCGTCCAGGGCGCCCAGTCGTGCCTGAGCGGTCGCGAGCCGGACGAGCAGGTCGATCCGTGGCGCCGGCGGGCCCTGTCGGTCGTCCAGTTCCCGTAGGGCGCGACGGCAGAGCGCGGTCGCGTCCTGTTCCTCGTGCCGTCGCAACGCCACGTCGACGGCGCGCCCCACCAGGTGACAGGCCTCCGCCACCGGGATGTCAGGGACGGCGGAGAGCAGGTGCTCGGCCGCGGCCGGCAGGCCGGCCTCACCGAGGACGAGTTCGATCGCCCTCGCGGCGCGGTGGTGGAGGGACCGCACGACATCCTCGGGGAGCGGTTCGAGGAGTGCCGTGGTCAGGGCCCCGTGCTGCAGTTCCACGACCGCCCCGTCCAGGGGCGCCAGGAGTCCGCTGCGGCGATGCGTCTCGCTCAGCATCCGTGCGGTCTCCGCCTCGTCGTGCCCGTACGCCGCGGCCAGCACGGGGACGATCGTGGTTCCACCGAGGATCGCCACCAGACGGAGGAGCAGCAGGTTCTCGGGCGGCAGGCCGCTTGTCCGCTCGGCGACCAGTGCCCTGACCGCGGGTTGTTGTGCGGTCCCGGTTCGGGGAGCCGGCTGCCGTGCCGACGCCGTCCGTGGCGTCCGGACACCGCCGGCGACGGTCGGATGCGCTGCCCACGAGAGGTCCTCCTCGTGCCGCAGCACGGCCAGCTCCAGCCGTTGCACCTCCGGTCCAGGGTCGAGCCCGAGCTCGTCGGCGAGTCGCTCCCGCAACCGGGCTGCGGCCCGCAGGGCGTCGGCCTGCCGCCCCGTCCGGTAGAGCGCAACCATCAGCTGAGCCGTCCGCCGTTCGCGGAGCGGCATCTGCTCGACCAGGCGGACCGCTTCGGCGACGACCTGGCGGTGCTGCCCCAGCGTCAGCCGGGTCTCGAGCAGTTCCTCTTCCACCCGCGCACGGAGGTCCTCCAGCCGGAACGCTTCCTGGGCCAGGACCTCCACGTCGTGCAGGCCCTCGAAGGCGGGCCCACGCCACAGGGCGAGAGCCTGTTCGCGCAGGCCGAGTGCCGTGGCGCCCTCCCCGGAACGGGTCAGCGCGTCCCCCTGTGCGGTCAACCGTTCGAACGCCGCCGCGTCGACGTCGACCGGTCCGCCGTCGAGCAGATAGCCCGGTGCCCGGTAGCGGATCAGGTCGCTTCCGGTCGCCCCGCGGAGCACCCCGCGCAGCCTGGCGAGGTGCACTCTCAGCGCCGGGCGAGCCGTGGGGGGCGGCTCGCGGCTCCACACGGCGTCGATCAGTGCGTCGGTGGCGACGACCCTGCCCGGGGCCAGCGCCAGAACGGCGAGGAGCGTCTGCTGGAGTCGGCTGGGCAGCGTGATCGCCCCCTGCGGCGTGAGCAGGTCGAGCGGGCCGAGCAGCCGGACGAGCACGCGCGCCTCACCGGCCCGTCGGGGCCCCGCGGACGTCGACACCCGGTGAGTTTGATCCTTTGCGGGCGCTTTGCGGGTCCTGAGCAGTGTCCTGACCAGGCCGGGGTCTTCCCGGACTCCATGTCGGGACGGCTGCCCGGCCGCAGCGTGGGAGACGGTCATGACAAGGGCGACGGCGCGATGGGGACCCTAGGCACCGCGTCGGGTCCCTGATGCCCGACGAGCTGCCCGGCGCAGAGGTTCGACGCTTGTCCACATCCTCGGGGGCCGTCCACAGAAGAGCACTGGTCTCTGGTGCCCTCGCCGCGACCCAGGAACGGTCGCTCCGTGCCCTCCACCACCACCGAACTAGGCGTCCACGGCGAGCGGATCGCCGAGGCCTTCCTGACCGACGCCGGCCTGCGCGTCCTCGACCGCAACTGGCGCTGCCGGGAGGGCGAGCTCGACATCGTCGCCCGTGACGGCGACGCGCTGGTCTTCTGCGAGGTGAAGACCCGCCGGGGAATCGGCTACGGCCATCCCGTCGAGGCGGTGACCGTCGTCAAGCAGCGCAGACTGCGCACGTTGGCCCAGCGCTGGCTGGCCGCCCACGACGAGCACGCGCCCGAGTTGCGGTTCGACGTCGTCGGTGTGCTCGTCCGGCCCGCCCGCCCGGCGCTGGTCACTCACCTGCGCGGGGCCTTCTCGTGACCCTCGCGAGAACGTGGTCGGTCGGTCTGGCCGGTGTCGCCGGTGCGATGGTCGAGGTCGAGGTGGACATGGCGTCCGGGGTTCCCCAGGTGATCCTGGTCGGCCTGCCGGACGCCGTGGTGCGGCAGTCGGTCGACCGGGTGCGCGCCGCCGTCGTGAACGCGGGACAGAAGTTCCCGCAGCGGCGGATCACCATCGGGCTGTCGCCGGCCTCGATGCCGAAGCAGGGGAGTGGCTTCGACCTGGCTCTGGCGGCGGCCGTGCTGGCGGCCGCGGGGTCGGTGCCTCCGGCGTCGGTCGATCGGCTCGTCCTCCTCGGCGAGCTCGGCCTGGACGGCTCGGTGCGCGACATCCGGGGCGTGCTTCCAGCTGTGCTGGCGGCCGCGCGGGCGGGTCACCCCCAGGTCGTCGTGCCGGCCGGCAACGCGGACGAGGCGGCCCTGGTCGACAGCGTCGAGGTACTGGCCGTATCGACCCTCGGCGACCTGCTCGGCCATCTGAAGGGGCGGAGCCGGCTGTCCCGGCATGTCCGGAGCGCCGGGTCCGAGGAACTTCCGTTGCCCGACCTCGGCGACGTCATCGGACAGGCGGCCGGACGGCGGGCCGTCGAGGTGGCCGCCGCCGGCGGTCATCACCTGTTCATGACCGGCCCTCCCGGCGCGGGCAAGACCATGCTGGCCGAGCGGCTCCCGGGGCTCCTGCCGCCGCTGGACGAGGACGCAGCGCTCGAGGTGACCGCCATCCACTCGGTCGCCGGCACGCTGCCGCCGGGAGCGCCACTGGTCACCCGCCCGACGTTCGAGGCGCCGCACCACTCGGCCACGATGGCCGCCCTCATCGGCGGCGGGTCCGGCCAGATCCGGCCGGGTGCGCTGTGCCGGGCGCACCGGGGCGTGCTGTTCCTGGACGAGGCGCCCGAGTTCCCGCGCGCCGTCCTGGACACGCTGCGCCAGCCGCTGGAGCGCGGTCAGGTCACCATCCACCGGGCGGCGGGGTCGGCCACGTTTCCCTGCCGGGCGCAGCTGGTCCTCGCCGCCAACCCCTGCCCCTGCGCGAGCGCGGCCGGTGACACCGCCTGCACCTGCAGCCCGCTGGAGCGGCGCCGCTATCAGTCCCGGCTGTCCGGCCCGCTGCTCGACCGCATCGATCTTCGGGTCGACCTGCCGCCGGTCACCCGCGCCGCCTGGCTCGACGGGCTGGGTCAGCCGGAGCGGAGCGCCAGCGTCGCCGCCCGTGTGCGCGCGGCCCGGGCGACCGCCGCTGGACGCCTCGCCGGAACCGGCCTGCTGGTGAACAGCCAGGTGCCGGGGCGGCTGCTGCGTGAGCGCTGGGCGGTTCCCCGTGCCTCCCTGCGCCTGGCCGAGCGGGCGCTCGAGCGGGGCGCCCTGTCGGTGCGTGGCTTCGACCGCGTACTGCGGGTCGCCTGGACGCTCGCGGACCTGGCCGGGCGGCCGGTCCCGGGCGACGACGAGGTGGCCGAAGCCCTGGGTATGCGGCTTCAGCGGGTCGCGGCATGACCCTCGACGAGGATCTGGCAGACGGTGGGCCGGCCGCCCTCCGGCGGGCGCGTGCGTGGCTGAGCCGGGCCGTCGAGCCGGGAACCATCGACTTCTGGCGCTTCGTCGATTCCGTCGGGCCGGTCATGGCGGTGCGCCGCATCCGGTCGGGGCAGGCTCCGGACCGGATCCGTGCGCTCGTCGGCGCGCGGGCGGAGCAGGACGAGAGCCTGGCCGACCTGCGGCGCGCGGAGCGCTGCGGAGCGCGCCTGGTCGTGCCCGAGGACGACGAGTGGCCGGCCTTGGCACTGCACGCGCTGACCCTGGCCGTCAGCGAGGAGCCGCAGGACCACGCGAACCAGTCCGACCGCACCCTCGCACCGGTCCCGCCGCTCGCGCTCTGGGTGCGGGGGCCCGCGCGGCTCGACGAACTCGTCGACCGGTCGGTCGCGGTCGTCGGTTCCCGTGCGTCCACCGCCTACGGCGAGCACGTGGCAGGTGAACTCGGGCACCAGTTGGGGGAGCGGAGCTGGACCGTCGTCTCCGGCGGTGCCTACGGGATCGACGCGGCCGCGCACCGCGGCGCGCTGGCCGCCGATGCGTCGACGCTGGCGGTGCTGGCCTGTGGGGTCGACCGGCCGTATCCCGCGGCGCACGGCGCGCTGTTCCACCGGATCGCCGAAACCGGGCTGCTGGTCAGCGAGTGGCCGCCGGGCTGTGCGCCCCTTCGCCACCGCTTCCTGGTGCGCAACCGGCTGATCGCCGGGCTGACCCGCGGCACCGTCGTCGTGGAGGCGGCGGCCCGTTCCGGCGCGCAGGCGACCGCTCAGCGCGCCCGTCGGCTCGGCCGGCAGGTCATGGTGGTGCCCGGACCGGTCACGTCGGCGATGAGCGTCGGATGTCACGAGCTGCTGCGGGACGCCGAGGCGGGGGCAACCCTGGTCGCGTCGGCGGCGCACGTGATCGAGGCGGTCGGGGGGATCGGCAGCGACCTCGCCGATCCGCCGGAGCGGCCGTCCTCGCCGCGGGACGGGCTGTCCGACGTGGCCACCCGCGTACTGGACGCCTGCCCCGTGCGTACCGGGGTGAGCCCGGAACGGCTGGCGACGGTCGCCGGGTGCGACGTCCTCGACGTGCTCCGCGTGCTCCCCGCGCTCGAGCTGGCCGATCTCGTCGAGTGGACCGGAACGGGCTGGCGGCTGGCGCCCGCTGAAGGTGGGACGGGGTCGGAACGTCGGCCCCGAGCGGGGTGACCGTGCGAACCGGCGGCGGCGCCCGACGGCGCGGCGGCTTGACCCCCGGCCCCTGCCCACGCACGGTGCGGAGGTGGCGGCACCCCGGACGGCAGACGCGCGGGCGGCACTGCCCCCCGCGCTGGCCGAGGCGCTGGCCGGATACGAGGACCACCTCCGCGGCCAGCGGGACCTGTCCGAGCACACCGTCCGGGGGTACGTCACCGACGCCGTGTGGCTGCTGGACCACCTGGCGCGGCGTGGCGGGGGACAGGTGCACGAGCTCGACCTGGCGGCACTGCGCAGCTGGCTCGCCCAGGGGCGCACCCGCGGGCACAGCCGAGCGACCACCGCCCGGCATGCGGCCTCGGCCCGCTCCTTCACCGCCTGGCTGCGGCGCGCCGGCCTTCTTCCGGAGGACGTCGGCCTGCGGTTGGTCAGCCCGAAGGCCCACCGGACCCTGCCGGGCATCCTGGCGCCCGACCAGGCGCGCGCGGTGGTCGACTCCACCGCGGGGGCCGAGGAACCCGTCGGCCTCCGCGACGCGGTGGTGCTCGAACTCCTCTACGCCAGTGGCATCCGGGTCAGCGAGCTCGTCGGCCTCGACGTCGACGACGTCGACCGCGGGCGACGGCTGCTGCGCGTCCTCGGCAAGGGCCGCAAGGAGCGCAGCGTGCCCTACGGCGTTCCGGCGGAACGGGCGATCGACGCCTGGCTGACCCGCGGCCGGCCGGCGCTCGCCACGCCGGACTCGGGCCCCGCACTGCTCCTTGGCCTGCGCGGGCGACGGCTCGACGCCCGCGAGGCGCGCCGCGCCGTGCACACCGCCGTCGCGGCTGCCCCCGGCGCTCCTGATGTGGGCCCGCACGGCCTGCGACACTCGGCGGCGACGCACGTCCTGGAGGGCGGCGCCGACCTGCGCTCCGTCCAGGAACTGCTGGGCCACGCTAGCCTCGCGACGACCCAGATCTACACGCACGTGACCGTCGAACGTCTCCGTGCCGTCCATGCCCAAGCGCATCCCCGAGCGTGAGGGCATGGCGTGCGGACAGGGCGTGCGGAAAGGCTCCGCGCGCGGAAAGGCATCGCGTGCGGACACGGGTAGCGACGTCGTCGACCGGGCAGGACCACCGAGCAGCACCTAGCACCAGTACCGAGGAGCCCGACCGTGCCTGAGGCCACCATCCACCGGCTGGACGAGTACGACGACCAGACCCCTGAGGACGACGCCGACGCACTCCTGGCCGAGCTCTGGACGGACTACGTCGGAGGCCGTGACGCCGCGCTGCGCGACCGGTTGATCCTCCACTACGCCCCGCTGGTCAAGTACGTGGCCGGGCGCGTGGGCAGCGGTCTGCCGGCGCACGTCGAGCAGGCCGACCTCATCTCCTACGGCACGTTCGGCCTGATCGATGCGATCACGCGCTTCGAGCCGACCCGCGAGGTCAAGTTCGAGAGCTACGCCATGGCCCGCATCCGCGGCGCGATCATCGACGAGCTGCGCAACACCGACTGGATCCCGCGGTCGGTGCGCATGAAGGCCCGCCAGTTCGAGCGCGCCGTCGCCGATCTCGAGGCGAAGCTCCGGCGTTCGCCGACCGACGAAGAGGTCGCCGACGAGATGGAGATGGACGTCGAGGAAGTCCGGAAGTTCCTGGGCCAGCTCTCGCTCGTCAACGTCGTCGCCCTGGACGAACTGCTCACCGGCGACGACGGCGGGGGCGCACCGACGCTCGGCGACACCCTCCAGGACTCCCACGCGTTGGACCCGCAGGCCATGGCGGAGCACGGCGAGGCCCGCCAGCTGCTCGCCCGCGCCGTCGAGCAGCTGCCCGAGCGGGAGAAGGTCGTGGTGAGCCTCTACTACTTCGAAGGGCTCACCCTTGCCGACATCGGCCGGGTGCTGGGCGTGACCGAGAGCCGGATCTGCCAGCTGCACACCAAGGCCGTCCTGCACCTGCGCACGAAGCTCGCCGACATCGCCTGAGCCGGAATGCCACGTCCTCCGGCCCGGGTGCTGACGGCCTTCGGGATCCGGGGATCGACGGCGGAGCGCCTCGGCGGCGGGCAGGGACGCGCCTGGACGGCGGGTGGGCTGATCCTCAAGCCCGTGGACGACGCCGTCGAAACGCTCTGGGTGGCCGAGGTGCTGTCCGGGCTGGCAGAGGACGGGTTCCGCATCAACCGTCCGGTGCCGGCCGCCGCGGGGGAGTGGGTGGTCGAGGGCTGGTCGGCCTGGGAGGCGCTCGCCGGGGAGCACGACACGGCCGGCCGGTGGCCGGACGTGCTCGCGGTCGGAACCCGGCTCAACGCGGCCCTGAGCGGGCTGCCGCGACCCGCCTTCCTCGACGCGCGGACGCACGCCTGGGCCGTGGGGGACCGGGCGGCCTGGGACGAGGAGCCCGCGGACCCGGTGCACGACGCGCTGCGACCGCTGCTGGAGCGACTGAGGACCCACGTGCGTCCCGACGACGGTCGGGGTCAGGTCATCCACGGCGATCTCGCGGGGAACGTGCTGTTCGCCCCCGGCCTCGCCCCGGGGGTCATCGACTTCACCCCCTACTGGCGGCCGCCGCTGTTCTGCCTGGCGGTCGTCGTCGTGGACGCGTTGCTGTGGCACGGGGCCCCGCCGACCCTGACCGCGGCGATGCCGAGCGTGGAGGACCGGGCCTCGCTGCTGGCGCGGGCCGCCATCTACCGGCTCATCACGTCCGACCGGCTCGCCGCGGACATGACGCCGTCGGCGCGGCACAGCTATCTGGGCACCTCGGTCCTCGATCACGAACGCGTGCTCGGCGTTCTGGACCGCTGAGCCGGCAGGGCGCCGGCGGCCGATCCGGAACCCTGCCAGGCTGGTTCTGTGCCCATCGACTTCCACGACACCGTGAACCGCCGCACGTACTCCGGCCGGGAGGCCGACGCCTCCTGGCGCGCGGCGATCGTGGAGCTGGTGGACCCGGTCGGCGCCGACGTCGTCGATGTCGGCTGCGGCGGGGGGACCTACACCCGCGCCTGGCACGACCTGGGCGCCGCGACGGTGACCGGCGTGGACTTCAGCGAGCCGATCCTCGCCGAGGCCCGCGCCTCCCACGGCGACCTGCCCGGGGTCGCCTTCTCCCGCGGGGAGGCCGCTGCCACCGGACTCGACACCGGGAGCGCCGATGTCGTCTTCGAGCGCGCCCTCGTCCACCACGTCCCCGATCTCGCCACCGTCGCGGCCGAGGCCGCGCGGGTCCTGCGCCCCGGCGGCACCTACCTGATCCAGGACCGGAGCCCCGACGACGTCGCGCGGCCCGGCTCACCCGACCATCCGCGCGGCTGGCTGTTCGAGGTCTTCCCGCGGCTCCTGGACGTCGAGAACGCGCGTCGCCCCACCGACATCGCTGTCGCCCAGGCCATGGCCTCGGCCGGGTTCGACAGCTTCACCAGTACGTCGCTGTGGGAGGTTCGGCGGCAGTACGCCGACCGCGAGGTCTACCTCGCCGAGATCGGCACCCGCACCGGGCGGTCGATCCTGCACGAGCTCAGCGACGCCGAACTCGACCGCCTCGTCGACGAGCTGCGGCAGCGCCTGCCGGTCGGCCCCGTGGTCGAGCAGGACCGCTGGACGCTCTGGCTCGCCGTCCGGGGCGCCTAACCCTGGTGCACGGCGGGCGACAGGACGGCGGACAGTGCCGACCGGACGTCCTCGTCGCTGGCACCGATCAGCCGTGCCTGGCGGACGAAGGCCTCGGCGTGCTCACGAAGAGTCCGCTCCCGTTGGGCCGCCGTCGCGGTAGGGGGCGTCGCGCTCACCCGTGTGCCGCCGCCCCGGCGGGACGCGACCAGTCCGGCCGCCTCGAGCTCGCGGTAGGTCCGGGCCACCGTGCCGACGGCCAGCCCGAGGTCGGACGCCAGCTGCCGCAGGGGCGGCAGCCGGTGCCCGGCGGCCAGCACTCCGGACTGGATGAGCTCGACGAACTGCCGGCGCAGCTGCTCGTAGGGAGGTGTCGGGTCGGTCGTCGTGATCCGCAACGGTGCAGACGCGGTCACAGCGAGGCGGACGCCCGTGTCGGGGCGGGTCGCCCGGTGCGGGGTGACGCCAGCAGGAGTCCCGTGCACCAGGCGGCCACGGCGACCGCCGCCGGCACGAGCGCCACCAGGGCGACCACGACGACGCCGGAGCCGGCCGGCGGGCAGGAATGGTTCCCGAGCGCGCTCGCGCTCACGAGGCCGACCCCCGCCAGCGGAACGGAGACGAGCAACCCGAACGCCGCGGTCACCGCCTCGGCCGCCTGCCGGCGCAGCCCGTCGTCCACGGCGTCGTCCTCCCCCTGCCGGGGACGCATGACGACCCGGTGCAGCGCGAAGCCGGCCAGCAGCAGGCCGGTCAGGACGACGATGCCCAGCGGCAGGCTGTAGAAGGAGCCCGGCCACGGTCCGGTGGCACCGCCCGACACCGCGCTGCACCGCCGGGCGAGCCAGCGCCCGGCGCGACCGAGGTCGTCGGCCGAGCCGGTGGCCGTGGTCGCTGACAGGACCAGCACCAGGAGGGCCGTGACCGACCCGACGACGCGGGTCAGACCGCGGGGCAGGTAGTTCCGGACGCGCCGGACCTCCAGGCCGGCACTGCGGACCGGGCCTTCCGGCGCGGACACGCGTAGCTCACCCACGACGACGGCGGCCAGGACGCAGAGGGCGCACAGAGGGACGGCCAGCAGCAGTCCCCGGCCGAGCGCCCCCTGCTGTGCGGTCACCGTGCCCACCCCGATCCCGAGCAGAAGTCCGGCGATCCGCCAGCGCAGCGTGGTGCGGGCGGCCGTCTTCAGCCGCTCCGTGGTCGCCGCCGGCACGGCCCGGGGTGCGCGTCGGAGCACGGCCGCCGTGACCACGAGGACGGTGATCAGGATCAGGACGGACGGTGCGGCGAAGCCCACGGCGGAATCCTTGTGTCAGGCGACTGTGACAAAGGCAGAATGGTGACGCCACCTGTTTGTGTCAAGCATGTGCTACAAAAGCCGTGCGGGCGTCACCCACCACGTCGGTCGTTGACCGACCGTTCCGCGGCACAGGAGAGTGGTGCGGTGACCCGGGCCCTCGTCGTGCTGACCTGCGGGGCGTTCCTCACCCTCGTGGTCGAGGCGACGGCCGTGGACCAGCCCGTCGTCGCGGTCACCCTGGCAGGGGTCTACGCGGCACTGGCCGTCGTCGGCTACGGCTTGGTCGAGCGGCGGTCCGCGTCGCGCCGCCTGGCACTGGGCCTGGTCTACGTGGCGGTCCAGCTGCCGCTGGGCTACCTGCTCTACGGGGTCGCCGGAACCGGAGTCGGCGCCACGCTGCTGCTCATGGTGCTGGTCAGTCAGAGCGTGCTGCTCCTCCCGCTGCCGGCCGCCGTCGCCGTGACCGCCGCCATCCCACTGGTCCACATCGGGATGAGCTGGGGTGACGGACTGCGCAACGGCATGGGCATGCTCGCCGCGGCGGCCTTCACCGCGGTCGTCACCGAGCTGCTCTGTCGCGAGCAACGGGCCCGCGCCGAACTGGCCGAGGCGAACGCCCGGCTGCGCGGATACGCCGCCCAGGCCGAGGAGCTCGCGACGATTCAGGAGCGCAACCGGGTGGCACGCGACATCCACGACGGTCTCGGGCACCACCTCACCGTCGTCCAGATGCAGGTCCAGGCGGCGCGGGCGGTCCTGGCCACCGACCCGGCGAAGGCCGACGCCGTGCTGTCCCGGGCACAGGAGCAGTCGACCGAGGCGCTGGCGGAGGTCCGCCGGTCGGTGGCCACCCTCCGCGCCCCTCGGACCAGCCCCCCGCTGGCTGACGCGCTGGCGGGCCTCGCGGCCGACACCACGGCCGCCGGCGTGCCGACGACGGTGGAGGTCACCGGCACAGCCCGCGTCCTGTCGCCCGACGCGGAGCAATCGCTGTCCCGCGCCGCGCAGGAGGGGCTCACCAACGTCCGCAAGCACGCCGGCGCCGCTAGCGCCCGGCTGCTCCTCGCCTTCGGGGACGACGGCACGGTGCGGCTCGAGGTCAGCGACGACGGCCGGGGCATGGCCGGTGGAGCCGACGGCGGCGGATTCGGACTGCTCGGGCTGCGGGAGCGAGCGACCCGGCTCGGCGGCTCGGTCGACGTGGTGTCGGAGCCGGGCCGCGGTACGACCGTGCGGGTCGCGGTGCCCGGATGAGCGGGACCGGAACCCCGGTCCGGGTACTGCTCGTCGACGACCAGGCCCTGTTCCGGGAGGCCCTGGCCACCCTCCTCGAGGTGCGCCCCGAGATCGAGGTCGTGGGGGAAGCAGGCGACGGCGCTGCCGCGCTGACCCAGGCGGCCGACCTGCGACCCGACGTCGTCCTCATGGACCTGCACATGCCGGTGCTCGACGGCATCGCCGCGACGCGGCGCCTGCACGTGGAGCAGCCGGGGATCCGGGTGCTCGCGCTCACCACGTTCGACGACGACGAGGACGTGTTCGCCGCACTGCGCGCCGGGGCCGTCGGCTACCTGCTCAAGGACGTGACCTCCGACCGCCTGGTCGAGGCGCTGCTCGCCGCGTCCCGCGGGGAATCGGTGCTGCAGCCGTCGGTAGCCGCCCGGGTGGTGGCCCGCTTCGCCCAGCTTCCGGACGACAGCCCACCGCGTCGGCAGCCCCTCGTCGTCCCCTTGTCGGACCGGGAGCTCGAGGTGCTGCGCGCCCTGGCCGAGGGCGGCAGCAACCGTGAGATCGCCGCAGCGCTGTTCCTCGCCGAGGGCACCGTCAAGAACCACGTCACCAACGTCCTGGCCAAGCTGGGCGCTCGCGACCGCACGCAGGCGGCCCTGCGCGCCCGGTCGCTGGGCATGATCTGACGGCGACGGTCACCCCGGAACCATGACCTCGGTCATGACGTCCGGCACCTGGCACGCGGGACGCGGCGACCCAGGATCTTCGGCATGACGACCGAGATCCTCACTCCCCGCGACGAGCACGTGGGGGCCCTCTCCCGCGGCTCCCGCATCTGGCACTTCGTCCGCCACTACCTCGAGATGGTCGTGGCGATGCTGGTCGGGATGGTCGCCCTCGGCCCCCTGGAGGGTGCCGTGTGGCCGGCCCTGACCGCGCGCCCCGACGTCGGGGTCATGGTCATGGCGACCAACATGTCGATCGGCATGGCCGCGTGGATGCGGTTCCGCGGCCACTCCTGGCGGGGCATCGCCGAGATGTCCGCCTCGATGTATGCCCCGTTCCTCGCCCTGCTGGTGCCTCTGTGGGTGGGCTGGATCGGCGAGCAGACACTGATGACCTGGGGCCACCTGGCGATGCTGCCGGCCATGGCGCTGGTCATGCTCCTGAGGCCGGCCGAGTACGCCCACTGAGGCTCATCGGGCCCCGGTGAGCGGCAGCAGACGCACCTGCGGCGGGCGTAAGAGCACGAGCGGGTCGAGGTAGCTCTCGCCCCGACGCAGCCCCCAGTGCAGGCACGCTTGCCGCGGGCACCCGGGGTGGCCGGCGACCAGGGTGCCGATGGGGGAGCCGCGCGCGACCGGCTGCCCGGCCGCCACCGAGGGGTCGACCGGCTCGTACGTCGTCCGCAGTCCGCCCGGGTGGTCGATGCTCACCACCGGCCGCCCGGCCACTCTGCCGGCGAACACGACCACCCCGTCGCCGGCCGCGAGCACCGGGTCGCCGGCCCCCGCCGCGAGGTCCACCCCCCGGTGACCGGCTGCATAAGGGTCGGCCGGCGCATCGAAGGGGCGGGTCACCACCAGACCGCCGCCCAGCGGAGCCGTCCACAGTGCGACCGCGGACGGCCCGGTGCTCGGGAGCGCGGCGACCGCCGGGAACGCGGCGACCGCCGGGAACCGGGCGAGGGGCGAGGCGAGGACGACCAGCAGGAGTACCAGGTAGCGCATGCGGCCGACCGTGCAACCCAGAAGCCCCTCGTGGAGGCCGTCCGCCGGATCTGTGGATCCCGCGGCGGCTGGGGAGAAGTGGCTCGGGTCTGGCGTATGCTGCCCGGTGCGGCCCGTTCCGACGGGTCGACTTCGCGCGTCCTCTTCCCGCCGTTTCTGGCGGGGCAGTCGCCACCTCGGTCCCGGCGGGCAACCGCCGGGTGTGTGGCGCGGTCAGGACGCCAGGGCGGCGCACCACCCGGTGCCCGCGGCAACCGAGCGCGGTCATCGGCCGCGCGCACAGAGAAAGGCGACCATGGCAGTCGTCAGCATGAAGCAGCTGCTCGACAGCGGCGTCCACTTCGGGCACCAGACCCGCCGCTGGAACCCGAAGATGAAGCGATTCATCTTCACCGAGCGCAACGGCATCTACATCATCGACCTGCAGCAGACGCTCGGGTACATCGACAACGCCTACGAGTTCGTCAAGCAGACGGTGGCCCACGGCGGTTCGGTGCTGTTCATCGGCACCAAGCGTCAGGCGCAGGAGGTCGTCGCCGAGCAGGCGACGCGGGTCGGCATGCCCTACGTCAACCAGCGCTGGCTGGGCGGCATGCTCACCAACTTCCAGACCGTCTACAAGCGGCTCGAGCGCCTCAAGGAGCTCGAGGACCTCGAGCAGACCGGCGCCCTGATCAGCCTCTCGAAGAAGGAGCAGCTGGTCCTTTCCCGCGAGAAGGCGAAGCTCGAGCGCTCCCTCGGCGGTATCCGCGACATGAAGAAGGTGCCGAGCGCCGTCTGGATCGTGGACACCAAGAAGGAGCACATCGCCGTCGGCGAGGCCCGCAAGCTGAACATCCCGGTGGTGGCGATCCTCGACACCAACTGCGACCCCGACGAGGTCGACTACAAGATCCCGGGCAACGACGATGCGATCCGCAGCATCGCCGTCCTCACGCGGGTCATCGCTGACGCCGTCGCCGAGGGCCTCATGGCCCGCTCCGCGGCGCAGGCCGACGCCGGTCGCGCCGAGGCCGGCGAGCCGGTCATCGGCGGCGACGAGCCGCTGGCCGACTGGGAGCGCGAGCTCCTGACCGGTGGTGCCGACGGCGCTGCCGCTCCGGCCACCGAGGCTGTGCCGGCCACCGAGGCTGTGCCGGCCACCGAGGCGACCCCGCTGCCGGAGACCCCGGCCGACCCGCCGACGGTCACCGCCGAGGAGATCGCCCCCACGGCGGGCGTCCCCGCCACCGGCGACACGACCACCGGCACCCAGGGCGCTCAGAACGGCTGAGTAAGGCCCCCCTCGCGCCCGCCGCCCGCACGCCCGCGGCGGGCCCTGCGAGGGGGCCTTCCAGGCCCAATCACGCACCAAGACATCTGAGGAAAAGGACATGGCTGACTTCACCGCGGCCGACGTCAAGCGTCTCCGCGACGCCACCGGCGCCGGCATGATGGACTGCAAGAAGGCCCTCACCGAG
>JAOPWH010000277.1 GCA_025965795.1 Blastococcus sp. | reverse complement strand
CGAAGGTCGCGGCGAGGCTGCCGACCTGCGGCGGGGAGCCCTCCCGGCGGTGATGCCTGCGGCGGCGTTCGTGGTGGATGTCCTCGGCGAGGTTGGCCAGCACCGAGAAGTGGCTGAACGCCCGGATGACGTGATTCGCGGTGCGGATGTCCAGCCCGGCCAGCCGGCCGGCCAGCTCGTCCCGGGTGCTCTCGGAGCGGCGGACGGCGAAGGCCTCCACGCGGGTGGACTCGACGATGTCGAGGACGTCCTGCCCCGCCTGCTCGCCGATGACCTGGCCGAGCACGCGGCCGAGCACCCGGATGTCCTCCCGCAGCGGGGCGTCGCCGGCGCGGTCGTCGGACGGCTCCGGACCGGACGGCCCGCGGGAGCGGCGGAGGTCGGCTACGTCGACTGTGGCTTCGGACACACGTCGATTATCCGGGTGCCGTGTAACGCGCTCGTTTCGCACCCCGGACGTTCCCCGTCAGGGCGCCGAGGTCACTCGTTCTGGAACTGCCGCAGCGCCAGGGCGGCGAGCTCGTCCCCGGCCGCCGCACCCAGCACGAACTGCTCGGTAGCGCCCTCCAGGTCACCCCGGTCGGCCAGCAGCACACCGAGGTTGTGATGGCAGTAGACGTCGCCGGCCGCGATCCCGCTGCGGTAGGCCTCCTCCGCCGACTCCACGTCGCGCAGCTCGTCGGCGTAGAGGTTGCCGAGCGGCAGCCAGGCCTCCAGCTCCCCCAGCTTCGCGCCCCGCTCGAGCACGAAGCGCGCCTCGGCCATCCGGCCGGTCTCCTTGAGCAGCTGCGCCAGGTCGCTGCGCGCCGTCGGGAAGTGGTCGGCACCGGCCCGCAGCGCCGCCTCGAGCGCCGGGTCAGAGGTCGCCCCCCAGCGCCAGGAGGCGACGACGGCCGCGGCCTCGGCATCGCCGGCCTCGGCCAGCTCCTCGGCCACGGCAAGCGCCTGGTCACCCTCGCCCTGCTCCTGCAGGAGGAAGGCGAGCTCCAGTCCGCCGTGCAGGTCACCGGCCTCGACAGCGCCCCGGTAGGCCCGCATGGCGCCGGCGAGGTCGCCCAGCTGCTCCAGGACCCGGCCCAGGTTCCGCCAGGCGTCGGGCTCTCCGCCGGCGATGGACTGCTCGTACGCGGTGACCGCCTCGGGCCAGCGTCGCTGGCCGGCCAGGCAGTTCCCGAGGTTGAACGACGCCACCGGGTCGCCGAGGTCCGCGGCTCGCCGGAAGCACCATTCGGCGGCGTCCTGCCGGCCCGCGTCGGCGAAGTCGCAGCCGAGGTCCAGCAGCTCGTCGACGTCGTCCGAGGCCCGCAGGCGCCGGAGGCGTCCGTCCAGGTCCTCGGTCATGCAGCGATGATGCTGGTGAACAGGCCTTTTCCACGTCCACCGTCGGGGTGACCTCACCCCAACGTGGCGGCTCCGGCAGCTCGCACCTCAGCCGCCGAACGCCTCCCGCCACGCGGGCATCAGGGTCTGCCGGCTCCACTCGATGAACGGCACCTGCTGGTCCCCGCCGATCTGGACCAGCGCCAGGTGGGTGAACCCGGCGTCCGCGTACGCCTTCGCTGCCTCGATCACCGCGTCGACGTCGTCCCCGCACGGGATCGCCGAGTCGACGTCCTCCTCCCGCACGAACTGGCTGGCCGCGTCGAACGCGGGCGGGCCGGGCAGCTCCGCGTTGACCTTCCAGCCGAGCCCGAACCAACGGAACAGCGTGTGGGCCCTGCTGACGGCCGCTGCCTCGTCCCTGCCGAAGCTGATCGGCATCTGGCCGACCCGCGGCTTGCCCGCGCCGCCGGCGGCGTCGAAGTACTCGCCCAGCTCGGCCTTCGGCTCCACCGCGATCATGAGGTCGGCCAGCTCACCGGCGATCTCGCAGGACTGCTTGCCCGAGACGGCGATCCCGATCGGCACCCGAGTCTCCGGGAGGTCCCAGAGCTTGGCCGACTCGACGTCGAAGTGGTCGCCACGGAAATTGGTGTAGCCGTTGCCGTCGAACAGGTCGCGGATGATGTGCAGCGCCTCGACCAGCATCTCCTGGCGCACGTCGGCGGCCGGCCAGCCACCACCGACGACGTGCTCGTTGAGGTTCTCCCCCGAGCCGAGCCCGAGGGTGAACCGCCCGTCCGAGAGCAGCTGCAGCGTTGCGGCCTTCTGCGCCACCACGGCCGGGTGGTAGCGGAAGCTCGGGCAGGTCACGTAGGTCATGAGCGGGATGCGGCTGGTGGCCTGCGCCGCGGCGCCCAGCACCGTCCACGCGTGCGGGGAATGACCCATCTCCTCCAGCCACGGGAAGTAGTGGTCGCTGCTGACGGCGAAGTCGAAGCCGGCGTCCTCGGCGGCCACCACGTGGCTGACCAGGTCCTTCGGACCGGCCTGCTCGGTCATCATCGTGTAGCCCAGCTGCATGCTCATGCGGCGCGGCTACCCCTGCCGGATTGCGCCCAACCGGTTCAGGCGCGCCCGGCCGTCAGCGCCTCGCGCAGCTTGGTCTTGCCGCTGGTGCGCAACAGCGCCCCCGCGTAGACCCGGCCCCCGAGGCGCACGATGAGTGCGGTCGCGATCAGCATGAGGACGACGGCCAGCGGGATCTCCCACAGCGCGACGTCGCCCGCGGCCTGCCGGACCGGCATCACCAGCGGCGACAGCCCCGGCACGTAGGAGGTGACGGTGGCCAGGGTGCCGCCGGGATCGCCGGCCGCCTGGATGCCGATGACGAGAGCCACCACGAGCACGAGGGTGGTGGGCATCAGCACGGTGCCCAGATCTTCCTGGCGGCTCACCAGCGAGGCGGCCACCGCGAAGATCGAGGCGTAGAAGGCGAAGCCGAGCACGAACCACGCGACCACGGACACCGCCGTGCCGACGATGTCTCCGGGGACGTCGACGACGTCGAAGGCGAGTGCTCCCCCCACGCCGACCCCGATGACGACGACCATCTGTCCCAGCGCGAGGACGCCCAGGCCGAGGATCTTGCCGGCCAGCAGCTGCCAGGGGCGCATGGTCGCCAGCAGCAGTTCGACGACCCGGCTGGACTTCTCCTCCACCACGCCCTGCGCGATGAACTGTCCGAAGAGGATCAGCAGCCCGTAGAGCAGGGAGACGCCGATGATCGCGGCGACGATCCGCTGGCCGTTCTGCTCGGAGTCGGGGTCGAGCGGGCTGACCGCCACCTCGGGCACGTCGAGCGTGGACACCCCGGCCCGGGCCAGTTGCTCGCTCAGGGAGAGCTGCGCGACCGCGCCCTGGACGACCGCCCGCAGCGACCCGTCGGCGGAGTCCTGGACGACGAGCCGGGGGCTCGACGTGTCGGCGTCGACCAGCGCGCCGTCGACGTCGCCGTCCTTCACCGCCGACCGTGCGGCGGCATCGTCGTCGAGCTCGACCACGGTGACGTCGACGGCGACCGCCTTGCCCTGTGCCTCGAGTGCCGGACGCAGGCTGGAGATGTCCCCGACGACGCCGATCCGCGACTCCGCGCCGCCCGAGTTGATCGCCACCTGGAAGCCGATGCTGCCGACGATGAGCAGGATGATCACGACCGAGCTGATGATGAAGCTCTTGTCGCGGATCCGGGTGGAGATCTCCCGGGCCGCCACCAGACGCACCAGGGCCGCACTGCTGAGCGTGCGCGGCTCCGTCATGCGGCCACCTCTTCGGGAGTGGCGCTGACCGCCTCGCGGAACAGCTCGACGAGGGTGGGCTGGCGCCACGCGAAGTGGCTGACCCGGCCGGTACGCAGGGCGGCGGCGAGCACGTCCTGGTCGTCGGAGCCGGGGGCGAGCTCGAGCAGGGTGTCCCCCGCCTGCTCGGACACCACGCGGACGCCCGGCAGTGCGTCGGCCCAGTGCGGATCGGCATCGGGGACGACGACCCGCAGCAACCGGCCCGCTTCCCGCCGGCGCAGCTCCTCGACCGGCCCGGTCGCCACCATGCGGCCGCGGGCGAGGATGCCGACGGAGTCGCAGAGCCGCTCGACCAGGTCGAGCTGGTGGCTGGAGAAGACGACGGGCACCCCCTCGCGGGCCTGCCCGAGGAGGGCCTCGGCCAGCGAGTCGACGCCGATCGGGTCGAGCCCGGAGAACGGCTCGTCGAGGATCAGCACGTCGGGTCGGCTGACCAGCGCGGCGGCCAGCTGGACGCGCTGCTGGTTGCCGAGCGACAGCTTCTCCACCGCGTCACCGCGGCGGTCGGCCAGCCCGAGCCGGCCGATCCACTCGTCGGCCGCCTTCGCGGCGGCGGCGGGGGCGAGACCGTGCAGCTTGGCGAAGTAGGCGACCTGCTCCCCCACCTTCATCTTGGGATAGAGGCCCCGTTCCTCCGGCATGTAGCCGATGCGCCGGCGGACGTCCTGGTCCAGCTCGCGCCCCTGCCAGCGGACCTCACCGGCGTCGGCTCGGACCAGCCCCATGGCGATGCGCATCGTCGTCGTCTTTCCCGCGCCGTTGGACCCGCAGAACCCGAACATCGAGCCGGGCGCGACCGCGAAACCGACGCCGTCCAGGACGCGGACGGTCCCGAAGCTCTTGTGCAGCCCGTCGAACTCGAGCACGCGTCCTCCTGCGATGGGTGTTCCTGCTCCGCACCGTATCGGCAGCTCCCCCTCGCGCCGTGCGCCTCGCTGCGGTGTCATCGACGGCATGAGCCAGGAGAACGAGCCGGCCCGGCCGCCGTCGGGCGTGGGACTGGACGGCCTGCGCAGTGCGGCGGCCGGCTGCCGGGCGTGCGAGCTGTGGGAGCCGGCGACCCAGACGGTGTTCGGTGAGGGTCCGGAGACGGCGCGGATCGTGTTCGTCGGCGAGCAGCCCGGCGACCAGGAGGACCGGCAGGGCGAGCCGTTCGTCGGACCGGCCGGCCGGCTGCTGGACCGCGCGCTCGGTGACGCCGGCATCGACCGGCGGGACGCGTACATCACGAACGCGGTGAAGCATTTCCGTTTCACGCCCAAGGGCAAGCGCCGGATCCACCAGACGCCCGGACCGGAGCACCTGAGAGCGTGCCGGCCGTGGCTCGAGGCAGAGTTCGCCGTCCTCCAGCCCGAGGTGGTGGTGTGCCTCGGGGCCACGGCGGCCAAGGCGCTGATCTCGCCGTCCTTCCGGATCACCAAGGACCGCGGGCACCTGCTCCCCTGGATCCCGCCGGCGGTCGCCGGCGTCGACGGGAACGGGCAGGAGGCCGACGACGACGAGCCGGACGAGGGTGCGCCGGCACAGACCTGGATGCTCGCGACGACGCACCCGTCGGCGATCCTGCGCACCCCGGACGAGGCGCGGGACGCCGCCTACGAGGCCCTGGTCGCCGATCTCAAGGTGGTGGCCCGCGCACTCGCCTGAGCGCGGGAGTCGATGTGCGCTGGGGGCGGGTTCTCGGCCGGGGACCCGCCCTCGACCCACATCACCGGCCGTCCGGGACCTCAGAAGCCGCACGGGAGGCCCGGAAGAGCCAGAACGAGGGCACCACGAGGGCGACGACGGCCATCGCCACCACGATCACCACACCGCCGGACACCATCGCCACGCTCACACCCGCCGCGCTCGCGAGGGCACCGGCGCGGAGGTCACCGAGCCTCGGCCCACCCGCGACGACGACGATGAACACACCCTGCATCCGTCCCCGCATCTCCTCCGGCGCGGCCAGCTGGAGCATCGACGTCCGCAGCACCGCGCTGACCATGTCGCCCGCGCCGGCGACGGCCAGGCAGAGGACGGCGAGCCACAGCGTCGGGGCCAGGCCGAACCCGATGATCGCCACCCCCCAGACGGCGATCGCGCCGAGCACCAGCGCGCCCTGGCGGTCGACCCGCGTCACCCACCCCGACGTCAGTCCCATGACGAGGGCACCGATCGAGAGCCCGGCGAACAGCCAGCCCAGGCTGTTGGGCGACTCGGCGAACCGGCTCTGCGACAGCTCCGGGAACACCGCCTGCGGCCAGGCGAAGAGCATCGCGATGATGTCGACGACGAAGGTCATCAGGAGCACCGGCTGGGTGCCCAGGAACGCGAATCCCGCCCCCACGCCGCGCACCGCCGACCGCAGCCGCAGCGGGCCGACGTGGCTCCCCGGCGGCAGGGACGGGAGCCCGCGCAGCAGCAGGGTGGCGACCACGAAGCCGATCGCGTCGACGGTGTAGGCCAGGAAGATGTCGCCGAGGTTGATCAGCAGCCCGGCCAGCAGCGGACCGACGATGACCCCCGCCTGGCGCACCGTCATGGAGAGCGCGTTCGCCGCGGCGACGCCCTCCCGACCGACCAGCGCCGGGATGACCGCACTGCGGGTGGGCTGGTTCACCGCGGCGAAGCCGGAGACACAGGCGGCCAGCACCCACAGCATCGCCAGGTTCCCACCGCCGGGCAGCAGCGCCTGGACGGCGAGCAGCGCGCTGGTGACCGCCGCGCCGGTCGAGGTGATCAGCATCAGCCGCCGGCGGTCCATGGCGTCGGCGATCGCGCCGCCGAGGAGTCCGAACACGACGAGCGGCACCAGCGCGACCATCGAGGTCACACCGACCAGCAGAGACGATCCGGTGAGTGTGTAGACCTGGTACGGAACGGCGACCAGCGTCATCTGCTGGCCGAGCATCGTGGCGGCCACGCCTCCGAAGAGGCGCCGGTAGGCCCGGTTGCGCAGCGGTGTCGTGTCGATCCCCCAGCCCCGGTGTCGGCGGGCGGGAACCGGCTCCTCCACCGCGCGGCCACCCTCGACCGGATCGACGGGTGAGTTCACGACGTCACCTGGTGGGTCCTTCTTCACGGGGCGAGCCGCTGCACGAGCCAGCCGCCGCCCTCCTCCTCGTCGCGGACGAAGCGGATGCGGTCGTGCAACCGGTCGGCGCCGCCCTGCCAGAACTCGATCTGCTCGGGGAGCACCCGGTAACCACCCCAGGCGGCCGGCCGGGGCACCCGCCCCGGCGGCGTCTGCTCGTCGAGCAGCCGCACCCGCTCGGCCAGCTCCTCCCGCGAGGCGACGACGGTCGACTGCACCGAGGCCGCCGCGGCCAGTTGGGAGCCGCGCGGACGGGGGTCCCAGAGTGCGTCGGAGGCGGTGTCGCCGATCCGCTCTACCCGGCCGGTCACCCGCACCTGCCGCTGCATCGCATGCCAGGGGAAGACCAGCGCTGCCCGCGGGTTGACGGCGAGCTGGGCCCCCTTCGTCGAGGCGTAGCTGGTGCCGAAGACGAAGCCGTTCCCGTCGTACCCCTTCATCAGCACGATCCGCGCGTCAGGTGCCCCGTCGGCGTCGGCCGTGGCCACCACGACGGCGTTGGGCTCGGGCAGTTCCGCCGCGACGGCAGCGCCGAACCAGCGGTCGAACTGCTCGACCCAGGTGGGGGCGAGGTCCTCCTCCCGCAGGCGGCCGGCGTCGTAGTCCCTGCGCATGGAGGAGAGGTCGGGCACGCCGTCATGCTGACACCGCACCGGGCTTCCGGCTCGGGAGGTAGCCCGCGGGTGCTTCTTCTCACGCGGCCCCGCATGTGTCCGGCGTGTTGCGACCGCCTAGGGTCGGCGGGCAGAAGTGCGTGCATTCCCGTGCGCGCACCTGTCGCCAGAGGAGCATGCGAGATGGCCGACGATTTCGTCCCCGGCCTGGAAGGCATCATCGCCTTCGAGACGGAGATCGCCGAACCCGACAAGGACGGCGGCGCCCTGCGCTACCGCGGCGTCGACATCGAGGACCTCGTAGGCAAGGTGACCTTCGGCAACGTCTGGGCGCTCCTGGTCGACGGGAAGTTCGGGCCGGGCCTGCCGCCGGCGGAGCCGTTCCCCATCCCCGTGCACACCGGTGACGTGCGCGTCGACGTCCAGGCGGCTCTGGCGATGCTGACCCCCATCTGGGGCTACCGGCCGCTGCTCGACATCGAGGCCGAGGAGGCTCGCGAGGAGCTCGCCCGGGCCGCCGTCATGGCGTTGTCCTACGTCGCGCAGTCCGCTCGCGGCATCGGCACTCCCGCCGTTCCGCAGAAGCGGGTCGACCAGGCGGCCACGATCGTCGAGCGGTTCATGGTCCGCTGGCGCGGCGAGCCCGACCCCCGCCACGTCGCCGCCGTCGACGCGTACTGGACGTCGGCCGCCGAGCACGGCATGAACGCCTCCACCTTCACCGCCCGCGTCATCGCCTCCACCGGTGCCGACGTCGCTGCCTCGCTCTCCGGGGCCATCGGCGCGATGTCCGGTCCGCTGCACGGCGGCGCGCCCTCGCGCGTCCTGCACATGCTCGACGGCGTCGAGGAGAGCGGGAACGCCGAGAAGTACGTCAAGGACCTGCTCGACCGCGGCGACCGCCTCATGGGCTTCGGCCACCGGGTCTACCGCGCCGAGGACCCCCGCGCCCGTGTGCTCCGCCGGTCGGCCGAGGAGCTCGGTGCCCCACGGTTCGAGGCAGCCCTCGCCCTGGAGCAGGCCGCCCTCAAGGAGCTGCGCGAGCGGCGCCCCGACCGGCCGATCGAGACGAACGTGGAGTTCTGGGCGGCGATCGTCCTCGACTTCGCCGAGGTCCCGAGCCACATGTTCACCTCGATGTTCACCTGTGCCCGCACCGCCGGCTGGTGCGCGCACATCCTCGAGCAGAAGAAGACCGGCCGTCTCGTGCGCCCGTCGGCCCGCTACATCGGTCCC
>JAOPWH010000235.1 GCA_025965795.1 Blastococcus sp. | reverse complement strand
ACCGGCGGGATCACCGCGCCGGTGGCCGGGTCCGGCTCCTGCCCGGCGTGGATCGCCCGGGTGTTGAAGCCGCTCGTCGGTCCGGTCATCGGGTCACCCCCGTCAGGTGGCCGAGCACGTCCTGGCGGGTGACGACGCCGGCCGGCTTCCCGTCGACGTGCACGAGCAGGGCGTCGGCCGCCCCCAGCGCACTGACCGCCGCCTCGACCGGCTCGCCCGAGCCGATGATCGGCAGCGGGGGCGACATGTGCCGCTCCACCCGGTCGGCCAGGTTCGCCCGGCCGTCGAACAGCGCGTCGAGCAGCGTGCGCTCGTCCACCGAGCCGACGACCTCGCCCGCCGTCACCGGCGGCTCGGCCCGGACGACCGGCAGCTGGCTGACGCCGTACTCGCGGAGGATGTCGATCGCGTCGCGGACGGTCTCGTTCGGGTGGGTGTGCACCAGCGTCGGCGTCTCGCCGCTCTTGGTGTGCAGCAGCTCGCCGACGGTCACGCCCGTGCCTGACTCCAGAAAGCCGTAGTCGGCCATCCACTTGTCACTGAAGATCTTGTTCAGGTAGCCGCGACCGCCGTCGGGCAGCAGGACGACGACGACGTCGTCCTCGGTCAGCTTCTCGGCCGCGCGCAGGGCCGCGACGACGGCCATCCCGCAGGACCCGCCGACCAGGAGGCCCTCCTCGCGGGCCAGCCGCCGGGTCATGGCGAAGGAGTCGCCGTCGGACACCGGGATGATCTCGTCGGCGATCTCGCGGTCGTAGGTGGAGGGCCAGAAGTCCTCGCCGACGCCCTCGACGAGGTAGGGCCGCCCGGTGCCACCGGAGTAGACCGAGCCCTCGGGGTCCGCACCGACGACGCGGACGCGGCCCCCGGACGCCTCCTTCAGGTACCGGCCGATGCCGCTGATGGTTCCGCCGGTGCCCATGCCGGTGACGAAGGTGGTGATCCGGCCGTCGGTCTGGGTCCAGACCTCGGGACCGGTGGTCTCGTAGTGCGACTGCGGGTTGGCCGGATTGGAGTACTGGTCGGGTTTCCAGCCGCCGGGGGTCTCGCGGGCCAGCCGGTCGGAGACCGAGTAGTAGGAGCGCGGATCCGACGGGTCGACCGCGGTCGGGCAGACGGCGACCTCGGCCCCGTAGGCGCGGAGGACGTTGATCTTCTCCTGACCGACCTTGTCGGGGCAGACGAAGATGCACTTGTAGCCGCGCTGCTGGGCGACGAGGGCGAGCCCGATGCCGGTGTTCCCGCTGGTCGGCTCCACGATCGTGCCGCCGGGCCGCAGGGCGCCGCTGGCCTCGGCCGCGTCGACCATGCGCACGGCGATGCGGTCCTTCACCGAGCCGCCCGGGTTGAGGTACTCGAGCTTGGCCAGCACCAGGGGAGCGTCAGGACCCAGGTCCCGGGTCACCGAGCTGAGCCGCACGAGCGGGGTGTTGCCGACCAGGTCCACGACGGACTCGGCGTACTGCACGGGGGCCTCCTCATGCGGATCCGGTCGGAGCCCGCCTCGCCCTCCATCCCATCAGACGGACGGCGACCGCGAACCCGGGGAGGACGCGCGCGTAGCTCCGTCCACCGCGGGGCAGGGAAGGTGCATGACGCAGACATCGGTTCCGGTCGCCCAGCTCCCCGGCGGCGGGAGCATGCCGCTGCTCGGGTTCGGCACCTGGCAGATCACCGGCTCCCAGGCCTACGACGCCGTCCGCACCGCACTGGACGTCGGCTACCGGCACATCGACACCGCCACCGTGTACCGCAACGAGGGGCAGGTCGGGCGGGCGCTCGCCGATGCGGGCGTACCGCGCGAGGAGATCTTCGTGACCACGAAGGTGCCGCCGAACGCCGACGACCCGCGGAAGGTGCTCGAGACCTCCCTGCACGAGCTGGGCACCGATCACGTCGACCTCTGGCTGATCCACTGGACCGAGGGCGACTCGATCCACGACGACCTCTGGCGGGTGCTCCTCGAGGCCCAGCAGGCGGGCAAGGTCCGCGACGTCGGTGTCAGCAACTACTCCCTCGACCAGATCGACCGGCTCACCGACGCCACCGGCCAGCAGCCCGCCGTCAACCAGATCGAGTGGGCGCCGAGCCTCTACGACGACGAGGTCGCGCGCGGTCACGCGAAGCGGAGCGTCGTGCTCGAGGGCTACAGCGCCCTCAAGAACACCGACCTCGACGACGCAGTGCTGCGCGGGCTCGCCGAGTCGCACGGCGTCAGTGCGGCGCAGGTCCTGCTCCGCTGGCACCTCGACCATGGGTTCGTCGCCATCCCCAAGTCGGTCACGCCCGAGCGCATCAAGAGCAACTTCGCCGTCACCGGGTTCTCGCTGACGTCCGAGGAGGTCGCCCGCATCGACGCGCTGGCGGCGCCATGACCCCGGTCGTGGGCACCTGCCCGCTCGGTCGGCAGGGCCTGGAGGTCTCCCGGCTCGGCCTCGGCTGCATGGGCATGAGCCAGTCCTACGGCCCCGCCGACCGCGACGAGTCGATCGCGACGATCCGGCGTGCGCTCGACCTCGGGGTGACGTTCCTCGACACCGCGAGTCTCTACGGGGACGGGCACAACGAGGAGCTCGTGGGCGAGGCCATCGCCGGTCGCCGCGACGAGGTGCAGCTGGCCAGCAAGTTCGGGCTGACCCGCGGCGACCGCAGGATCGACGGTCGCCCCGAGACCGTGCGGGCCACCGCCGAGGCCAGCCTGCGCCGGCTGAAGGTCGACGTCATCGACCTGTACTACCAGCACCGGGTGGATCCGGAGGTGCCGATCGAGGACACCGTCGGCGCCATGGCCGAGCTCGTGCGGCAGGGCACGGTGCGCCACCTCGGGCTGTCGGAGGCCAGCGCCGCGTCGGTGCGCCGGGCGGTGGCCGTCCACCCCATCTCGGCGCTGCAGAGCGAATGGTCGCTGTGGAGCCGAGACCTGGAGGCGGCCGGCGCCGGGGAATCGGTGCTCGACGTCGCACGGGAGCACGGCATCGGGATCGTGCCGTACAGCCCGCTCGGCCGGGGGTTCCTCACCGGTGCGATCACCAGCCCGGACGACTTCGGCGCCGACGACTTCCGCCGTGGCCATCCGCGCTACAGCGGCGACGCGTTCTGGGCCAACCTGCGCATCGTCGACGCGCTGCGGGCCATGGCGGCGGAGAAGCACGTTCGGCCCGCCCAGCTCGCGCTGGCCTGGGTGCTCGCTCGCGGACCGGACGTCGTGCCGATCCCCGGGACCAAGCGGCGCACGACGCTGGAGGAGAACGTCGCCGCACTCCCCGTCGAGCTCTCCGCCACCGATCTCCAACGGCTCGACGAGATCGCGCCACCGGGCGCGGCCATGGGTGCGCGCAACAACAACGACGGCGTCTACGGGGACAGCCCGGAGCGCGCCGCCTGACCCGGGCGGGCGAGGATGCGGGCATGACGTCTGCGATCGGAACCCGCACCCTCGGCACCGACGGCCTGGTCGTCTCCGCGATCGGCCTCGGCTGCATGGGCATGAGCCAGAGCTACGGCCCCGCCGACCGGGCGGAGTCCCTCGCCACCGTGCACCGGGCGCTCGACCTCGGGGTGACCTTCCTGGACACCTCCGACGTCTACGGCAGCGGGCACAACGAGGAACTGGTCGGCGAGGCGGTCGCAGGACGTCGCGACGAGGTGCAGCTGGCCACCAAGTTCTCCCTCACGCACACCGACCAGGGCGTGCGGATCGACGGCCGGCCGGAGAACGTCCGGGCCTGTGCCGAGGCCAGTCTGCGCCGGCTGAAGGTCGACGTGATCGACCTCTACTACCAGCACCGGGTCGATCCGCAGGTGCCGATCGAGGACACCGTCGGCGCCATGGCCGAGCTGGTCGCGCAGGGGAAGGTCCGCCATCTCGGCCTGTCCGAGGCGAGTGCCGCCTCGATCCGCCGGGCGGTGGCCGTGCACCCCATCGCGGCGCTGCAGAGCGAGTGGTCGCTCTGGACCCGCGACCTCGAGGGCGAGGTGCTCGGGGTGGCCCGCGAGCTCGGGATCGGCATCGTGCCGTTCAGCCCGCTGGGCCGCGGCTTCCTCACCGGTGCCATCACCAGCCCGGACGACTTCGGCGAGGACGACTTCCGGCGCAACAACCCGCGGTTCCAGGGCGAGGCGTTCGAGGCGAACCTTCGGCTCGTAGAGGCCGTCCGCGACATCGCCGTGGAGAAGGGCGCGACGGCCGGCCAGCTGGCACTGGCGTGGGTCATGGCCCAGGGCCGGGACGTCGTCCCCATCCCGGGCACCAAGCGGCGCAGCTACCTGGAGGAGAACGCCGGCGCCGCCGCGATCGAGCTCACCGCCGACGACCTCGCCCGGCTGGACGCGATCGCGCCCCCGGACGTCGCCGTGGGCGGGCGCTACCCGGACGCCTCCTACTCCTACGGGGACAGCCCGGAGCGGCCGGCATGAGCGAGCGGCTGCTCGTGGCGGTGTTCGCCTCGCCGGTGTCGGAGATCCTGCTCCGGTACGCCGCTGACCTCGGCTACCGGACCGTCCTGGTCGAGCCCGACGCCTCCCGCGGAAGCGGCTCGGCGGACGTCGTGGCAGCGGGGTTCGCCGACCTGGACGCCGAGCTGTCCGGCGGCGACGCAGACGTCGTCGTCACCGATCACCACCGCGACGAACTGGGCGAGCTGCTGCGCGATGCGCTTGCCCGGCCGGCGCGCTGGATCGGGCTCATGGGCAGTCCCCGGCACGAGGGTCCGCACGTCGCCGCGCTGGCAGCCCTGGGCGTTCCCCCGGAGGAGGTCGCGCGGGTGCACCGTCCGATCGGGCTGGACATCGGGTCCCGCACACCCGCGGAGATCGCCGTCTCGACGCTGGCCGGTCTGCTCGCCGACCGGAACGGACGCGTCGGCGGCTTCGCACACGGGTCCTGATCGTCCGTGCGAGAGGTCCTGCTCGGCGCCGACCTGGGCACCAGCGGCCTGAAGCTGGTCGCTCTCGACCTCGACGGCGCTGTGGTCGCGGAGGCCGAGGCCGGCTACGCGCTCGACCGCCCCGGCCCTGACCGCGCCGAGACCGAGGTGCGGACGTGGCGGAGCGCGTTCGACGAGACCCTCGCCGCGATCGCCCCCGCGCTGGCCGCCTCCCGCGTCCGCGCGTTCGGCCTGGCCGGTCAGATGCACGGCGCCGTCCTGGTCGACGCCGGGGGAGCTGCGCTGCGGCCCGCACTGCTCTGGCCCGACCGGCGGGCGGTCGCCGAGGCCGGCCTCTGGCGGGCGCTGCCCGTCGCGGACCGTGCCGCGCTGGCCAATCCGATCGTTCCCGGGATGACCGGCCCGATGCTCGCCTGGCTGGCCCGGCACGAACCGGAGGTCGTCTCACGCGCGGCCGCCGTCCTGCTGCCCAAGGACGCGCTGCGCGCGACCCTCGTCCCCGGTGCCGATCCGCGGGTCACCGACCGCAGTGACGCCTCCGCGACGCTGCTCTGGGACGTCGCGGCCGACGGCTGGTCGGCGGCCGCGGTGGCCGGCACAGGAATCCCGGCGCAGCTGCTGCCCGCCGTCCGGCCGTCGACGGACGTGGTCGGGACGGCCGAGCTGCTGGGAGCTGCGGTCCCGGTCGTGGTGGGCGGCGCCGACACGCCCCTGGCCCTGCTGGCTGCGGGCGCCGGCACAGCCGTGCAGATCAACCTCGGCACCGGTGTGCAGGTGCTCCGGCCCGTCGCCGTTCCCAGGCCTACGGCGGACCCCCTGGTGCACACCTACGCCGACGGGACCGGCGGCTGGTACTCGATGGCGGCGCTGGTGAACGGCGGCTCGGCCTGGGCGTGGGTGTGCGGCGTGCTCGGCATGTCGTGGGCGCAGTTGTTCGAGGCGGCCGCCGCGTCCGCGCCCGGCGCCGGGGGAGTGCGGTTCCGGCCGTTCCTCGCCGGCGAGCGTGGCGGGGTCGCGGGACCGGACGACCGCGGCGGCTGGACCGGCCTGCATCCGGACACCACGCGGGTGGACCTGGCCCGTGCGGCGGTCGAGGGCGTGCTCGCGGCAGCAGGAGCGGCGTTCGGGCTGTTGGACGTCCCGGCCGACGGGAGCCCCGTGGTGCTCACCGGCGGCGGCGGTCGCTCCGCCGTCGTCCAGCAGATCCTCGCCGACGTGCTCGGCCGGCCGGTGCGGCACGTGCGCGTGCGCAGCGCCTCCGCGGTGGGCGCGGCCATGCTGGCCGGCCGGGGCACGGGCGCCGACGTCGTCCCCCGGTGGGAGGCCGGTCCGCCGGTCGGACCTCGCTGCTGACCCGTCACCGCCCGACCCTGGTCGTGCCGGGGCGTTGTCAGTCCCGGGCGGGCAGGCGGAGGTGCGCGAGTGCCGCGTCGTGCAGGTGCCCGTTGGTGGCGAGCGCGCTGCCGCCGGCCGGCCCGGGTGCGCCACTGAGGTCGGTGAACCGCCCCCCGGCCTCCCGCACGATGACGTCGAGGGCCGCCAGGTCCCAGACGGAGACCTCCGGCTCGCAGGCGACGTCGACCGCGCCCTCGGCCAGCAGCACGTAGCTCCAGAAATCGCCGTAGGCACGGGTACGCCACACCGACCGGCTCAGGCCCAGGAAGCCGTCCAGAGCGCCGCGTTCCTCCCAGCCGGACAGGCTGGAGTAGGACAGGCTCGCGTCGCCCAGCGTGGTGACGTCGGAGACGCGGCAGCGGGTGGCCGACTCCAGCCGGCGTCCCGTCCACGCGCCGACGTCCTTGGCCGCCCACCAGCGGCGGTTCAGCGCCGGCGCGGACACCAGGCCGACCACCGGCTCGTCGCCGTCGAACAGCGCGATCAGCGTGGCCCAGACCGGCACGCCGCGCACGAAGTTCTTGGTGCCGTCGATCGGGTCGAGCACCCAGCGCCGCGTGCCGTGGCCCGTGGTGCCGAACTCCTCGCCCATGACCGCGTCCCGCGTGCGGGCGCGGCTGAGGGTGATCCGCAGCATCTCCTCGACGGCGCGGTCTGCGTCGGTCACCGGCGTGAGGTCCGGCTTGGTGTCGACCTGCAGGTCCTGTGCCTTGAAGCGGTCCAGGCTGATCGAGTCGGCCTGGTCGGCCAGCACGTGTGCCAGTCGCATGTCCTCGTTGAAGCCCCGGCCCGACGTCATGGGCACCCAACCTAGTGGGGCGCGAGGCGATAACCGGTCAGGCGGTGCTCGACCCGGCCCCTGCGCCGATACCGTCGGGGCATGGACGCCGCGTCGATCGTCGGGCTGCTGGCCGAGCCGGCCCGGCTCAAGGTGGTCGCCGCGCTGGCGCTGGGCGCGGGAACCCTCGAGGAGGTGGCGTCCCTCTCCGGTCTGCCGCTCAAGGACGTGGCGCTCGCCGCGCGGCGGCTCGCCCGTGCCGGGCTGGTGCACCGGGACGGGCACGTCCTGGCGCTGCACGCCGAGCTGTTCGGCGCCGCGGCCCGCGCCGCCGCGCAGTCCGCGCCCGTTCCCGAGCCGCTCTCCGACGACCCGGCTGAGGACGCCGTGCTGTCTGCGTTCGTCCGCAACGGGCGGCTGGTCTCGATCCCCACGCAGCGGGCCAAGCGGCTGGTCGTCCTGGAGCACCTGGTGCGGGTCTTCGAGCCCGGCGTCCGCTATCCGGAGCGCGAGGTGAACGCACTGCTCGCCGTCTGGCATCCCGATGTCGCGGCGCTGCGCCGCAACCTGGTCGACGAGGGGCTGCTCACCCGCGACTCGGGCATCTACTGGCGCAGCGGCGGCTGGGTGGACGTGTAGCGCGGCCGGGACTTCTTCCCGGGTGGTGCGGGTGTGCGTGCTCTCGTCGGTGGGAACCCGGCCGCGGCACCTTCTCCCTGTCGGAAAACACCTCCAGGGAGGGATCCACCATGTCCGGTCCGGTCCATGTCAACCTGCGGTTGTGGCGCCTCGCCGGCGCTTTCGCCCTGCTCCACGTCGTGCTGACCTTCGTAGGGGTGGCCTTCCAGAACTCGCCGGAGCTCGGCGCCTCGGCGCGGACGAGGGAGGCGGCGCTCGTGGACAGTTCGATGGTCACCGTCTTCGCCGGCGGCTACGTCGAGTACCTCGGCTTCCTGGTCTTCCTCGCGGGCGCCCTTCTCCTGGGCCGCCTGCTGCGCGGGTCCGGTGACACGCAGCGGTGGTTGTCGTCGCTGATCGATGCGTCCGCCGTCACCTACACGGCCATCACGTTCGCGACCGGCATGGCCGCCGGCGCCGCCGCGCTCTACGACGGCCACCGCGGCGTCGACCTGGCGACGGTCACCGCGATCAACGACGTCCGGATCTTCGCGTTCTACCTCTCCGTCGGCGTGGTCGGCCTGTTCACCGTTGCCGTCGCAGGCGCGGTCCGGGCCACCGGGGCGCTGCCCCGGTGGATCGCGACCACGGGGTTCGCCGTCGGGGCGCTCTGCATCGCTGCGCCGGCCGCCCAGCAGTGGGACGCGGTCAACTACGTGAGCCTCCTGTTCTTCGTCTGGTCCGTGGCACTCGGCATCGCCGCTCTCCGCGGGCCCCGGACGGTGGTTCCCAGCATCCGGGACGCAGCAGCGGTCCGGGCGTAGCCGCTTACCGACGACGTCGCGGGAGGGCACGATGTCGCCCATGCGTCGGGGTGGCGTGCGCGGGACGGTCGCGGCGGTCGCCGCGGCCGTCCTCGCCGCGTTCGGCGGGGTCGCGCTGTCGCTCTGGGCGGTGGTCCAGGCGGACGGCTCGCTGGTGGACTCCGTGCTCAGTGGCGCGGTGGTCACCGCCTTCGCCGTCGTGGGCGCCGTCGTCGTCGCCGCCCGGCCCGACAACCGCGTCGGCTGGCTGATGCTCGTCGGGGGCACCCTCTGGTCCCTGGGCAACGCCGGCGTCGACCTGGGCCGACTCGGCATCGTTGTCGACCCGGGCCGGGTGCCCGCGGCGAGCCTGTGCGCCGTCGCGGGGTCGGCGGTCCGCGGGCTCGGGTGGTACACGGTGACCATCGGCGTGCCGTTGTTCTTCCCCGACGGGTCTCTCGTCGACCGCCGGTGGCGCTGGGTACCTCGCCTCCTCGTCCTGGTCATGGTCGGGGCCGTCGTCGACCCGCTGACCGATCCCCGGGCGGACCTGGTGGGCTTCGGCGCCTGGCACAACCCGTTCGCGCCGGCGGGGTCACTCGGGCTCATCAGCGCCGCGGCCTTCCTCGCCAGCGTTCCGCTGAGCCTCGTCGTGGCCGGGGCCGCGGTGGCCCAGCTGGTGGTGCGCTGGCGCCGCGGCGATGCCGTCCGCCGTCAGCAGGTGCTGCTGCTGGCGATCGCCGCCGCGCTGACCGTGCTCGCCGTCCCCATCGCGTTCATCGACGGCGGCGGCTGGATCTTCAGCGCCTCCGCCCTGCCCCTGCCCTTCGCGATCGGCTTCGCCGTGCTGGCCCGGGGGCTCTACGACCTGCGGACGGCGGTCAACCGCTCGCTGTTGTGGCTCACCCTGTCGGCCGTCGTGGCCGGGGCCTACGCCGTCGTCATCGCCGGCGTGGGAGCCCTGCTGCACGTGGACGGCGCGCCGTGGCTGCCCTGGGTGGCGGCGGCCGTCGTCGCCGTCACGTTCGCCCCGCTGCGCGACGGACTGCAGCGGGCGGTCAACCGCCTGACCTATGGGCGCTGGGACGAGCCCTACGACGTGCTCGCCGCGCTCGGCCAACGGCTCGAGGGCAGCGCCGACGTCGAGCGTCTCCTGGCCGACGTCGCGACGGAGCTGCACGGCCTGGGGCTGCGGGACGTGGTCGTGCGGGACGCCGACGGGCGGGTGCTCGCCGGCGAGCCGGCACAGGTGGCTCCCGGGGCCGACCTGGTCGATGTCCCGCTGTCGGCGTACGGCCGGCCGGTCGGCACCCTGCGCTACCGGCAGCCCCTGGCAGCCCTCCGTGCGCGGGACGCCCGTCTGCTCGACGACCTCGCCGGGCATCTCGGCGGCGTGGTGCACGCGCACCGGCTCACGGCCGATCTCGAGCGGGCCCGCGAGTCGCTGGTCCTCGCCCGCGAGGAGGAGCGCCGGCGGCTGCGCCGCGACCTGCACGACGGGCTCGGCCCGGCGCTGGCCGGGCATCTGCTCCGGCTGGACGTGCTGGCCGGCAAGCTCGGCCCGCGGTCACCGGCCCGGGCCGACGCCGAAGCGCTTCGCGAGGACCTGCGGGCCACCGTCCTGGACATCCGGCGGCTCGTCGAGGGCCTCCGTCCGCCGGCCCTGGACGAGCTCGGTCTCGCGGGAGCGCTCGGGCACGTGGTGCAGCGGCTGACCGCCGGCACCGGGGTCGTCGTGGATCTCCGGGTGGCGGACCTGCCACCCCTGGCCGCCGCCGTCGAGGTGGCGACCTTCCGCATCGTGTCCGAGGCGGTGACCAACGTCGTCCGGCACGCCGCGGCCCGGCGCTGCGAGATCGACGTGGCGGTGTCCGGCGGTGCGCTGCGGGTCCGGGTCTCCGACGACGGGAACGGCCGGAACGGCTCCCTCCCGGGGGCCGGCGGCAACGGCCTGCAGACGATGCGGGAGCGGGCCGAGGAGCTGCGCGGGACGCTTCGGGTGAGCGAGGACGGTGGCACGACGGTGGTCGCCGAGATCCCAGTCCGGCAGGACGACCGGCCCCGGGCCCACGTGGCGGTGGGCGACCGGTGAGCATCCGCGTCCTCGTGGTGGACGACCACCCGGTGTTCCGGGACGGCCTGGGCGCCCTGCTGGACTCCCTCCCGGACATGGATCAGGTCGGCGTCGCGGGGGACGGTCGCGAGGCGGTGGAGCTCGCGCGCGCCGGCGGGGTGGATGTCGTCCTGATGGACCTGAACCTGCCCACGATGTCCGGGGTCGAGGCCACCGCCGTGATCGGCCGGCTTCCGTCGCCGCCGGCGGTACTGGTCGTCACGATGGTCGACGACGACGAGACCGTGGTGGCCGCGCTGCGTGCCGGTGCCCGCGGCTACGTGCTGAAGGGGTCCGGTGCCGCGGAGATCGCGGCCGCGGTGCGCACGGTGGCCGCCGGCGGCGCGGTCTTCGGCGCCGGGGTGGCCGCGCGCGTGCTGGCCGCGACGTCGTCTCCCGCACCGGTTCCCGGCGAGGACCCCGCAGGGCTGACCGCCCGGGAGCGGGAGGTGCTCGCGCGGATCGCCGACGGTGCCGGCAACGCCCGCATCGCGCGCGACCTCGGGCTGTCGGTGAAGACCGTGCAGAACTACGTCAGCCGCATCCTGGACAAGCTCCAGGTCGCCGACCGCACGCAGGCCGCCCTCCGCGCCCGCGACATGGGCCGGCCCTGACGGTCACCCCTCTAGTAGCCCGGGCCGACCTGTCCGACGGCGGCGAGCAGCACCCGCAGGCCGGCGATCTGCTGTGCCCGCGCGGGGGGACCGGCGGCCGCCCAGGCGTCGAGCGCGCACTCGGGGTCGTTCTCGGTGTGCCCGCAGCCGGGCGGGCAGTCGACGGCCACCTCGGCGAGCTCGTCGAAGGCGGAGAGGACGTCGTCGGCGGTCACGTGGGCCAGGCCGAAGGAGCGGATGCCCGGAGTGTCGATCACCATGCCGCCTTGCGGCAGGTCGAACAGGACGACCGAGGACGACGTGTGGCGGCCCTTGCCGATCTTGCTGACGTCGCCAGTGGCACGGAAGGCGTCGGGCACCAGCCGGTTGACCAGCGTCGACTTGCCGACGCCCGACTGGCCGACGAGCACGCTGATCCGGTCGAACAGCCGGTCCAACAGGGGCTCCAGCGGCGCCTCGCGGGAGATGGCGACGGCGTCCAGGCCCAGTCCCGCGTAGCGGTCCAGCAGTGGCTGAGGGCTGGCGAGGTCGGTCTTGGTCAGGCAGAGCAGCGGTTCCAGCCCGCCGGCGTAGGCGGCAACCAGACAGCGGTCGAGAAAGCCGTAGGCCGGCTCCGGATCGGTCACCGCGGTGACGACGACCAGCAGGTCGGCATTGGCGACGACGATCCGCTCGGTGGGGTCGGTGTCGTCGGCGGTGCGGCGCAGCGACGTCGTCCGCTCCTCGATCGTGACGATGCGGGCCAGGCTGTCGGTCCGGCCGCTGGTGTCGCCCACGATCCGGACCCGGTCCCCGACCACGACGCCGTGCTTGCCGAGCTCCCGGGCCCGCATGGTCGTGACGTCGACGGCGCCGCCGTCGGTCCCCTCGACCCGCACGGTCATCCGGCCGCGGTCGACGGCGATCACGAGGCCCGGCACGGCGTCGGCGTGCGCCGGTCGCGTTCGGGTCCGGGGGCGCGAGCCACGTCGGCCGGGCCGGACCCGGACGTCGTCCTCGTCGGAGCGGCTGTCGTACGTGCGGCCGCTCAGGGGACGACCCCCGCCGGCTCGCCCAGGAGCCCGCCCCAGCGGTCGACGAAGTCGGGCAGCGTCTTGGTCACCGCGCCGGGGTCTGCGACCGCCACCCCGTCGATGGCCAGCCCGAGGACCGCGGCCGCCATGACCATGCGGTGGTCGGCGTAGGAGTCGACCTGGGCCGCGCGGTGCGGACCGGGCTCGATGACCAGGCCGTCCGGCAGCTGCCGGACCTGTGCCCCGACGGCGGTCAGCACCTCGTCGAGGGCCTGCAGCCGGTCGGTCTCGTGTCCGCGCAGGTGCCCGACGCCGGTGAGCCGGGAGGTGCCGTCGGCCAGGGCGCACAGTGCGGCCAGCACGGGAGTCAGCTCGCCGACCTCGCCGAGGTCGGCGACCAGCGGCCGGATGTGGTCGCCCCCGGTGACCTGCAGTCCGTCGGCGGTGCGGACGACGTCGGCACCCATGGCCGACAGGAGCCGGTCCAGCTGGGCGCCGGGCTGGGTGGTGACGTGGGGCCAGTCGCGCACGGTGACCCGGCCGCCCGTGACCAGCGCCGCGGCGAGGAACGGGGCCGCGTTGGAGAGGTCGGGTTCCACCACGCGGTCGATCGCGGCGATCGCGCCGGGCGCGACCCGCCATCCCCGGTCGGTGGTGACGACGTCGACGCCGTGCTCGCGCAGCGTGGTCACCGTCATCTCCACGTGCGGCATGGACGGCACTCCGCCGGTCAGGCGCAGGTCGACGCCTTCCTCGAACCGGGCGGCGGCCAGCAGCAGCCCGGAGACGATCTGGGAGGACTCGCTCGCGTCCACCTCCACCGCGCCTCCGCGCACCCGTCCGGTGCCGTGCACGGTGAACGGGGCCCGGCCGCGCCCGCCGTCGTCGATCTCCACACCGAGAGCGCGAAGGGCGGCCAGGAGCCCGGCGTTCGGCCGGTCGCGCAGGCGGGCGTCGCCGTCGACCCGGACCGGGCCGTCGGCCAGGGCGGCGACCGGTGGCAGGAACCGCAGCACGGTGCCGGCCAGACCGGCGTCGACCTCGGCGGGACCCCGCAGCGGCTGCGGGGTGACCAGCCAGTCGGCACCGTCGTCCTCGATCCGCGCGCCGAGCGCCCGCAGACCGTCGGCCATCAGGTCGGTGTCGCGGGCGCGCAGCGGCCGGACCAGGCGGCTGGGCCCGTCGGCCAGCGCGGCCAGGACGAGCGCCCGCGCCGTGATCGACTTCGACCCCGGGAGCGAGACGACCGCGTCGACGGGGGACGGGCGGTGCGGCGTCGTCCAGACCGGGTTCACGGGCCCATTCTGCCCGGTCCGCCGCACCACCCCGCCCCCCGTCATCCGGCGGACGGCTTCTCGGCCTTCTTCGCCGGGAGGACGCGGGTCAGCCGGCGGTTGGCGAACTCGAACATGCCGAGCTCGGAGAGCTCGCGGCCGTAGCCGGACCGCTTCACCCCACCGAACGGCAGCTCGGCCGAGGAGCCCGTGGGCTGGTTGATCCACACCATGCCGGCCTCGAGCCGGTCGGCGACGGCGCGCGCACGGTCGACGTCGCTGCTGAAGACGGCGGCGCCGAGTCCGTAGTCGCTGTCGTTGGCCAGGGCCACGGCCTCGTCCTCGTCGGCCACCTTGTAGACCACCGCGGCCGGGCCGAAGAGCTCCTCCTTGTAGGCCCGCATCTCCGGTGTGACGTCGGCGAGCAGGGTGGCCTCGACGAATGCGCCGTCGTGGTCCGGGCGCTTGCCTCCGGCCAGCACCGTGGCGCCCTTGTCGATCGCGTCCTGGATCTGCGCCTGCAGGTCCTGGGCGGCGCGCTCGGAGGAGAGCGGCGCCAGCGTGGTCGCCGGATCGGCCGGGTCGCCCGGGGTGAAGGTCGAGAACGCCTGCGTCAGGCCCTCGACGAACGGCTCGTAGACGTCCGCGGTGACGATGATCCGCTTGGCGGCGATGCAGGCCTGGCCGCTGTTCTGCATCCGGCCCATCGTGGCGGCCTTGACGGTCTTTCCGAGGTCCTCGGCGTCCAGGACGATGAACGGGTCGCTGCCCCCGAGTTCCAGCACCGACTTCTTCAGGTTCCGGCCCGCGATCTCGGCCACGCTGGCGCCGGCCCGCTCGCTGCCGGTGAGCGTCACGCCCTGCACCCGCCGGTCGCCGATGACCCGCTCCACGTCGGGGATCTGCAGGAACACGTTGGTGTACACGCCCTCCGGGGCGCCGGCGTCACGGAACACCTGCTCCAGCGCCAGGGCGCACTGCGGGTTCAGCTCGGCGTGCTTGAGCAGGATCGTGTTGCCCAGCACAAGGTTCGGGCCGGCGACGCGAACTGCCTGGTAGAAGGGGTAGTTCCAGGGCTCGATGGCCAGCAGCACCCCGACCGGCTCGTTCTCGACGATCGCCTCGCCCTTCAGCACGTCGATCGTGCGGGGCTCGAGGAAGCGGGGGCCGTTCTTCGCGTAGTACTCGAGGATGCTCGCGGCCAGCATGATCTCGCCGGCGGCCTCCTGGATGCGCTTGCCCATCTCGAGGGTGATGAGGGCGGCGTATTCGTCCCGGCGCTCGGTCATCAGCTCGGCGGCCCGTCCCACGATCGCGGCGCGCTCCTCGACCGACAGCTTCCGCCACTCCTGGAACGCGGCATGGGCGCGCTCGATCACACCGTCGATCTCGCCGGTCTCGAGGAAGGGGAACTCCTTCTCCGTACGGCCGGTGTAGGGGTTCACCGACGCGTACGGGCGGGCGCCGGTGTCGCTGGCGGTCTTGGGCTGCTCGGTCGGGGCCTTCTGCGTGGCGGTCACGATCTGATCCTCGTCTCTCGGGATGCGTCTTCGCCGTGGGGCCTACCCGCCCGTACCACCTGCACGCGCGGCGGGTGGTCGCATCCCGGACCTACAGTTCGGGGCACCAGCCCGGAGCAGGGAGGATGCGCCCATGTGCGGTCGTTACGCCGCGAGCAGCAACCCCGACGATCTCGCGATCGAGTTCGAGGCGGTCCGGGCAGAAGGGCAGCCACCGCTGGCGGCCGACTACAACGTCGCCCCCACCAAGGACGTCTACGTCGTCCGGCACAAGAAGGAGCGTGACGCCGAGGGCGCACCGACCGGGGGCGGGCACCGCGAACTGCGGGCCGTCCGCTGGGGCCTGGTGCCGTCGTGGGCCAAGGACGTGTCGGTCGGCAACCGCATGCTCAACGCCCGCGTCGAGTCGCTGACCGACAAGCCGGCCTTCCGGAAAGCGGCCGCCTCGCGCCGCTGCCTGGTCCCGGCCGACGGCTGGTACGAGTGGGCCAAGCGGCTGGACTCCCCGACGAAGCAGCCGTACTTCATCACTCCCGAGGGCGGCGGGGTGCTCGCCTTCGCCGGACTGTGGGAGGTCTGGGGCCGGGGCGAGGACCGCCTGTACACGTGCACGATCGTCACGGCGCCCGCGGTCGGGGCCCTCACCGAGATCCACGAGCGGATGCCGCTGGTCCTGCCGCCCGACCGCTGGTCGGCCTGGCTGGACCCGGCTCAGCAGGACGTCGGCGGGCTCGTCGCGCCCACGCCACCGGAGCTGGTGGAGGCGCTCGAACTCCGTCCGGTCAGCCAGGCGGTCAACAACGTCGCGAACAACGGCCGCGAGCTGCTCGCCCGCGCGGAGTCGGTGAGCGAGCCCGCCGACCAGCCGGCTCTGTTCTGACCGGTCACGGTGCCGACGGCCGCCGGACCAGGGGAAACTGTCGCACCCCTGTCGTAACGTCGCACACATGTTCGAAGGCGACGGCTTCGGGGGTCGGGCTGACCGTCAACCAGCTCGCCGTCCTCACCCGGATCAGCCGACCACCGGGCAGCTACTTGCTGGAGCCGTTCGAACTGGAGGGCCCATTGCCCGACGCCGTCCCCATCGACGTGGCGCCGTTCTGAGCTCCGTTCCGTGACCCTCGGGGCACGCAGCCATGTCGTCCGGGCATGACCGCACGGCGGATCCTTCCCATGGCGGCGGTTCCCGTCGGGCTCGTCGCCGGCTGCTCGTCGAGCGACGCCACGCTGGAGAGCAGGCCGACCGACGCGGACGGTGCGCAGGACCTCACCGAACTGGTCGCCGACACCGCCCACTGCGGCTCATCCGAGTACGTCGACGACCGCCCCGACGAGTCCGTCCGGTGACCTGTCGCGGTTCCCCGGTGAGCTGATCGAGGCGGGGAAGGGCTGACCCTCACCGGCCGATCGGCGCGGTGCGGGCCCGGGTCAGGCGCACGAGGTCGTCCGGCGCCAGCTCCACTTGCAGGCCGCGCCGTCCGGCACTCACCAGCACGGTGGGGAACCCCAGCGCCGAGTCGTCCAACACGGTGAGCAGCGCCTTCTTCTGACCCAGTGGACTGATGCCGCCGAGCACGTACCCCGTCGTCCGTTCGGCGTCCGCCGGCTCGGCCATCGCCGCCTACCGGCCGCCGGCCGCGGCGGCCAGTGCCTTCAGGTCGAGAGTGCCGCTGACCGGGACCACGGCCACGGTCAGGACGCCGTCGACGCGAGTCACGAGGGTCTTGAACACCTGCCGGGGGTCGGCCCCGAGCGCCGCGACCGCCGCCTCGCCGTGGCCCTGGTCGGAGGGGTGCTCTGGGTCGTACGGGTGCAGTGTGTGGGCCACCCCCGCCTTCTCCAGGACCCGCACCGCGGGAGTCGCTGCCACGACGCCGCAGCGTAGTGACGAGAGCATCAGGCCCGGGCGACCGGGAATGCCCGCCCGGCCGGGTGCGGTTGGACCGGTCGTGAGCAACACCGTCTCCAGCGCCCGCGCGAGGGTCGCGCACCGGCGGCCCCCGGGCCGTCCCGATGCCGCGCGACTAGGATCGACCGATGCGGTGCCCCGCACCCGGGGTCCCCAGAGAGGACGGTCGGTGCCTGAGCAGACCGCGGACCAGACGCCCGATGCAGGACCCGTGGAGGTTCCCGAGGCCCGCGAGGGCGGCAGCCGGACCGAGGTTGCCGAATCCCGCGCGGAACGGGACGCCCGCTTCGAGCGGGACGCACTCCCGTTCCTCGACCAGCTCTATCCGGCTGCGTTGCGGATGACCCGCAATCCAGCCGATGCCGAGGACCTGGTCCAGGAGACCTTCGTGAAGGCGTACTCCGCCTTCCACCAGTTCGCCGAGGGCACCAACCTCAAGGCGTGGCTGTACCGGATCCTGACCAACACCTACATCAACAGCTACCGCAAGAAGCAGCGGCAGCCGCAGCAGTACCCCACCGAGCAGGTGCAGGACTGGCAGCTCTACGCCGCCGAGGAGCACACCTCCAGCGGGCTGCGGTCGGCCGAGATCGAGGCGCTGGACCATCTGCCGGACTCCGACATCAAGGAGGCCCTCCAGCAGCTGCCCGAGGACTTCCGTCTGGCCGTCTACCTGGCCGACGTGGAGGGCTTCGCCTACAAGGAGATCGCCGAGATCATGGGCACGCCCATCGGCACGGTGATGTCCCGGCTGCACCGCGGCCGGCGGGGTCTGCAGAAGCTCTTGGCCGACTATGCCCGTGAGCGCGGCTTCGTCCGCGCCGGAGCCGGTGAGGAGGCGAGCCACTCATGAGCGACGACGCTCCGGGGTCCGGCGAGCCGATCGAGATCCACTCCTGTGACGACGTTCTGTCCCACGTGTTCGAGTTCCTCGACCACGAGACCGGCGACGCCCGCCGGGCCCAGATCGCCGAGCACCTGGAGGACTGCTCCTCGTGCCTGCGCGAGTTCGGCATCGAACAGGAGTTCAAGGCGCTGGTGCGCCGGCGCTGTGGCGGCGACAAGCCGCCCACGGGGCTGCGTGACCGGATCAAGCTGCAGCTGACCACCGTCTCCTTCGAGGAGGACGGCACCCAGATCAGCGTGGAGCGGATCTCCACCGAGATCCTCACCACCACCGAAGAGCGCCCCACCCCCGCCTGAGCGGAGACGGGGCGCTCGGCGCACTCTGAGCGGGCAGCTGCCCGATCAGGCGTTGGGCCGCTTGCCGTGGTTGGCGCCGCTCTTCTTACGGGCGCGCCGCTTGCGTCCACGCTTGGACATCGCTGCCCTCCTCTCGCCGTTACGGTGGGCCGCCTGGCCCCTCTCCCTCGCGGGCCGGGCACGCGCCGCACGAGACGTGCGTGGCGTCGCCGGACCCGCCAAGCTGACCGTGCAAGCCTCTCACGGGGTGGTCCGGCTTCCTGCACAGTGGGGGAGCGCCGGGCGGGGGACGCAGGAGGGGGCATCGGTGTCACTGTTGGGGATCGAGAGCGTGCTGGTGGCGGGCAGGGGGCCCGCCGCGTGCGCGGTGATGCGGTCCTGCACCCGGCTAGGACTCAAATCCGTCGCGGTCCACTCCGAGGCCGAGCGCGGTGCCCGGCACGTCCGCATGGCCGACGAGGCGGTCCTGCTCGGGCCCGCGCCCGCCGCGGAGTCCTACCTGGCCGTGGACCGCATCGTCGAGGCCGCCCGCCGCAGCGGCGTGGGCGCCGTGCTGCCCGTGCCGCCGGCGCTGGCCGGTAACTCCCGCCTCGCCGCGGCCGTGACGAACGCCGGCATCCGCTGGGTTGGTCCGGACGCCGAGGTGCTCGAGCGGCTCGGCGGAGACGGCGTGGAGCCGGCCAGCGAACGGGGCCTCCTCGGCTGGGTGACCGCCGACGGATTGCGGTTCGCCACACCGGTGTCGCGGGACCGGGCCGCCGGCATCGCGCGCGTCTCCTGGACGCAGGAGCGGACCGGGGGTACGCCGGTCCACCTGCCCCCCGGTGCCCACCGGTTGGCCGACATCGGCTGGCGGGGGCTGGTCACCGTGGGCATCTCACCGGACGGGGAGCTGGCCGAGGTGGCCGCCGGGTTCTCTCTCGACATGGCCGTGCTGGAGCGTGCCCACGGCGTCGACGCGGTCGAACTCGCCCTGCGCAGCGGTGCTCCGGCCGGTGCTCCGGCCCCGCGGGACGGCGGCCCGCAGGCGGCCGTCGCCGTCCAGTTGCGTTCCACCCTGCCGCCGGGGACGGCGGGCACGGTGACCGGCCCCCTCCCGGGGGATCGGTCCTGGTCGACGACCGATGCACCGACGGGAGCCGGTGTGGTGGCCGTCAGCGGCTACGACCCCGGCGACCGGCTCGACGGCTGGTACGACGCACTCCTGGCGACGGTGAGCGCGGGGGCACCCGACACCGCCTCGGCCGCCCGCGTGCTGGCCGAGGCGCTGGCAGACGTGCTGGCCGACGTGCCGGACACGGGCGTGCCGCACGACGGGGCGCAGGTGCGGGCCGTGCTGGAGCGGCTGGCGGCCGGCCGGCCCGTGCCCACCGCCTGACCCCGACGAGGCGTGCTTGGATGACTCCCGCGCCGGTCGGTGCGCCTTCAGGAAGGGGACCAGGTGGCGGTCGAGGAGATCCACGCGGAGATGGTG
>JAOPWH010000220.1 GCA_025965795.1 Blastococcus sp. | reverse complement strand
GCCGCGGGACCCGCTGCCGGGCCGGCGGAGCGGCGGGCCGCCGTGCTGGGCGCGCTGGCCGAGGCCGGCCTGGACCTGGCCGCCCTGCACCTGAACCCGGGCACCCCCGAGTTCCGGCTCCCCTAGCGCTCCTCGGCCAGCACCTGCTCGGCAGCGGCCACCGCGCGCGAGCGGTCGGCCGGGACCAGCCCGATCCTGGTGCGGCGGTCGAGCAGGTCGGAGACGGTGCGGGCGCCCTCGTGCCGGACGGCGAACCGCAGCTCCCCCAGCGTCTCCGGTCGCCCGGCGACGACGAGCCCGGGGCCCAGCGACTCCACCACCGGCGCTTCCGTGCCGTACCGGGCGACCAGCCGCTGCGGCGCGGCCACGCGGTCCAGCGCGATCTGCGGGGCCGCCCCCACCAGCGGAATCCGCGTGGTGAGCGACCGCCGGGCACCGCGCCGCAGCCGGGCGACGACGGCGTCTCCCGTCTCCTCCGCCATCGCGCGGTAGGTCGTGAGCTTGCCGCCGACCACGGTGAGAACCGGTCCGTCCCAGGACAGCAGGTGCTTGCGGGAGAGGTCGGCGGTTGCGTCACCAGGACCGGTACCAGCCGACGCAGGCAGCACCAGCGGTCGCAGCCCGGCGTAGGCACCGACGACGTCGTCCCGGGTCAGCGGCTGGTCGAGGACCTGGTTGACCGTGTCCAGCAACTGGCCGACCTCGGCGTCGCTGGGCACCGGGTCGTCGTCGGGAACCGGACCGGCCACCGGTTCGTCGGTGAGCCCCAGATAGAGCAGCCCGTCGGCCTGCGGCAGGGCGAAGACGTAGCGCGAGCGGGATCCCGGCAGGGGAACGGTCAGCGCCGCCGACGGCGAGCCCAGGCGCGAACCGGGGACGACGAGGTGCGATCCGCGCGAGGGCACCAGCCGGATGCCGGGCGCCAGGTGCTGCGACCACACCCCGGCGGCGTTCACGACCACCCCCGCCCGCAGCGACACCGCCTCGCCGTCGAGCAGGACGTGCACGTCGGCGCCGTCCACCGCGGTGACCCTGGCACCGGTGAGAACCCGAGCCCCGTAGGAGGCGGCGGTGCGGGCCAGCGCGATCACCAGCCGGGCGTCGTCCACGAGCTGCCCGTCCCAGAAGACGACGCCGCCGCGCCCGGACCGCACGCCCGGCACCAGCCGCGACACCTCGTCGGCCGCCACCCGTCGCGTCGACGGCAACGACCGGCGTCCACCCGGGACCGAGAGCCGCACCGCATCACCCAGCCGGCCCCCCGCGGCGGCGAGCGCGGTGACGGCCCGGCCGGCGACGTCGGGAACCAGAAAGGGCAGCCGGCGAACCAGGTGCGGCGCGGTCGAGCCCATCAGGACGGCGCGCTCCCGTGCGCTCTCCCGCGCCAGCCCGATCTCACCGTGCGCCAGGTAGCGCAGCCCGCCGTGCACCAGCTTCGACGACCATCGGCTGGTGCCCGAGGCGAGATCGGCGCGCTCCAGCAGGACGACCGACAGGCCCCGGCTCGCCGCGTCCAGCGCCACTCCGGCCCCGGTCACCCCGCCGCCCACGACCACGACGTCGACCGCGCCACCGTCGAGTCCGGCGAGGTCACGGGTCCGCCGCTCGGGGGAGAGCGATCCCGGGGGCGAGGCGATCACCTGCATCTCCCCGGCCCGAGCACCGGCAGACTGTAGCGGTGCCCGAGCAGCCGGAACTGACGATCCAGGGCTGGGGCCCGACCCGCCCCGGCGATCCTCCCCCGACCGACGGAGACCTGGCGAACGCGGTGCCCAAGGCCGCCCGGCGCTATCTCGCCAAGGAGCTGGGGTGGTCGCCCCGACCGACCCCGCCGGTCGCCGTCGACGACATCACGCTGGCGCCCTCGCGGCTCAGCGACGCGGCCCGCACGGTCCTGGTCGACCTGGTCGGCGCCGAGAACGTGCACACCGACCGCGAGGCCCGGCTGCGTCGCGCCGGCGGCAAGAGCTACCTCGACCTCCTGCGCCGACGCGAGGGCGACGCCTCCGATGCGCCCGACGCCGTCGTCGCCCCCGGGACGACGGAGGAGACGGCCGCACTGCTGGCCGCCTGCAGCGAGCTCGGCGTGGTGGTCGTCCCCTTCGGCGGAGGCACCAGCGTCGTCGGCGGGCTGGCCGGCATCGACCCCGACGACCGGCCCTCGATCGCTCTCGACCTGGCGCGGATGGCGTCGGTGCAGGCGCTCGACGTCCCGTCGTCCCTGGTGACCGTCGGCCCAGGGCTCCGCGGCCCGGCGCTCGAGGAGTCACTGGGCCGGGTGGGGCTGACCTTCGGACACCTTCCGCAGAGCTGGGAGTTCGCCACCCTCGGCGGCTACGCGGCGACCCGCTCGGCGGGGCAGTCCTCGACCGGCGTCGGGCGGTTCGACGACCTCGTCGCCGGGCTCACCCTCGCCACGCCGTCCGGCGTCCTGGAGCTCGGTCACCCGCCGGCCAGCGCGGCCGGTCCCGATCTTCTCGCGCTGGCCCTGGGCTCGGAGGGCACGCTCGGAGTGATCACCGAGCTCCGGCTGCGGGTACGCCCGAAGCCGCTGTCCACCGCCTACGAGGGCTGGTCGTTCCGGTCCTGGGCGGCGGGCCTCGCTGCGGTGCAGCAGCTTGCCCGCCACGACCTGCTGCCCGACGTCGTCCGGCTCTCCGACCCCGACGAGACCCGCGCCAACCTGCTCATGGCCGACGGCCGGGGCGCGCGGGCGCTGCGCGGCTCGCTCCGCCTCCGCGGGCACCGCGAGGGCTGCCTGCTCGTGCTCGGCTGGGAGGGGCTGCCCACGATCGTGCGGGCCCGGTCACACGCGGCCGCCGCGCTGCTCCGCGACGGCGGCGGGATCAAGGTCGGCCGCAGGGTCGGGGAGTCGTGGAAGAAGCACCGGTTCCAGGCGCCCTACCTCCGCGACACCCTGATGGACGCCGGGCTCCTGGTGGAGACGCTGGAGACCGCGGCCACCTGGTCGGCGCTGCCGAACGTCTACGACGCCGTCCGCCGGGCGCTGCGCGACTCGCTGACCCGCCAGGGACGACGTCCGCTGGTGATGAGCCATGTCTCGCACGGCTATCCGACCGGCGCCTCGCTGTACGTGACCGTGCTGGCCGACCGCGACGACGCCCTGCCCATCCAGCAGTGGCTGAGCGCGAAGCGGGCGGCGACCGACGCGCTCCTCGCCGCCGGCGGCACGCTCACGCACCACCACGCCGTCGGCGCCGACCACCGCCCCTGGTTGGAGCGCGAGGTCGGGCCGCTCGGCGTCGAGGTGCTTCGCGCGGTCAAGGAGCGGCTGGACCCGAAGGGCATCTGCAACCCCGGCGTCCTGCTTCCCGACTGACCGCGATCCCGGCTGGGCGGTGGGGCGAGTACGCGGCGACGCCGTCCGCACGGAGGAACTGACCACCGGGAACGCCCGGGCGATGAGCCGTTCCACGTCCTCCCTCACCATTACGG
>JAOPWH010000198.1 GCA_025965795.1 Blastococcus sp. | reverse complement strand
AGTTACGGCGGCCATGGCGAGAGGGAAACGCCCGGTCACATTCCGAACCCGGAAGCTAAGCCTCTCAGCGCCGATGGTACTGCCCTGGAGACGGGGTGGGAGAGTAGGACGCCGCCGGACAACCATTCCCGAAGGGGCCCCCAGCATTCGTGCCGGGGGCCCCTTCGTCATGCCCGGAACCGGGACTCTCCGCGGGAAGTCCCTGGTCGTCTCGGTTCAGCGGCGGGGTTCCTTCGAGGTCGCGCCGACGTTGTCGGCCAGCCAGACGTTCAGCGCGCGGAGGTCCCGCCATGCCGTGCGCACGTCGTCCAGCGCCTGCCGGGAATGCAGGGACTCCGCGGGTGCCCAGGAGCGCGCCGCGTGCAGTGACTTCCGTTTGAGAAGGTCCATCCGGGGTGCGGTGGCGTCGTAACCGGCCGGTACGCGAATGAGGCGGTCTCCCTCGATGGACCACCCGGCGGCGGCGAGCCGGGTCACCTCCTTCTCCAGTCGCGGACCCTGGACGTCGTCCGCGACCGCCCGTCGGTAGCGGGCCACCTGATCGGATTCGAGGCGCCAGCACCCGCCGGCCACCCGCAGCCCGTCGGCGGACAGCTGCACGTACCAGGAACCGCAGGCGCCCTCCGGGTGGATCACCGCGCCCTGGTGGGTCTTGTACGGCGTCTTGTCATTGCTGAACCGCACGTCGCGGTAGGGGCGGAACACCTTCGCCGTGCCGAACTCGGGAGCGAGCTCCTCGAGCAGGGCGAGCAGCGGGGCCTTCACATGGGCGTCGTAGACCGCCTTGTGCCGGGTCCAGTACGTCTTGGAGTTGTCGGCCTCCAGCCCCTCGTAGAAGACCAGCCCGTCGTCGGGGAAACCGTCGAAGCTCACGGGCCGGTCTCCTCGTCGTCGCCGTCCAGCAAGGTGTGCCAGCGGACCTCGCGGAGCGGATCCGCGCCGGTGTCCAGGGTGCGGGCCCAGCCGTCGGGGGCCCAGCCGGTCGACTCGTAGAAGGTCGCCGACACGCGGTCGGGCTCGAGGAGCCAGGTCTGCAGCCGGGCAGCGCCACCCGCGCGCACCACGTCGGTGACCGCTGCCAGGAGGCGGCTGCCGTGTCCCCGTCGTCCCCAGCGGGGCTCGACGAGGAGCGTGGACAGCTCGGAGCTCGGTCCGGCCGGATCCGGCTGCTCACCGGCGGAGAGCTCCGGCGTCCCGAAGGCCGCGAAACCCACCACGGTCTGCCCCTCCAGCGCCACGAGCACACCGTGACCAGGGGTCGGCGGGCTCTCCACTGCCGTCCGCCAGGCCCTGGTCGCGGCGTCGGCGTCCCACTCGTCAAGCACCGCCGCGGGCAGCACCGCGCGGTACGCCGCCCGCCAGGTCACCACCTGGACCCGCGCGATCTCGGCGGCGTCGCCGGGCCGGGCAGGGCGGACGGAGACGTCGGCGGTGCCGGTGAGACGGGGAAAGGGCGTCTCGGGGTTCACCCCGGCAGCGTAAGCGGGCCGCTCCGGGGCGGATGACGTCGTACCCACCGGGCAGGATCGTTGCGTGCCCGTCTCCGAGGTCGAGCGGCTGACCGCCGGGTCGGCTCGGCGGATAGCCCTGGCCGCTCAGGGCTTCGCCGATCCGCGCCCGGCCGGCGCCGTGGGCCTGCGCCAGCTGCGGCGCATGGTCGAGCGGCTGGCCGTCGTGCAGATCGACTCGGTGAACGTCCTGTCGCGCTCGCACTACCTCCCCGCCTTCAGCCGGCTCGGTAGCTATCCGCGTGGGGCACTCGACGAGCTGACGGCCCGGCGGCACGCGGTGTTCGAGTACTGGGCGCACGAGGCGTCGTTCCTGCCGGTCCGGCTGCACCCGTATCTGCGCTGGCGCATGGCGGCGGCCGAGGAGCTTGCGTGGGGCAACATGGTTCGGCTGCAGCGTGAGCAGCCCGGCTACGTCGCCGAGGTGCTCGACCGGGTGCGTGCAGAGGGTCCGGTCCGCGCGGGCGAACTGCTCGACGAGCGGCCCCAGCGCTCCGGCACCATGTGGAACTGGCATCCGGCCAAGGTCGCGCTGGAATGGCTCTTCTTCACCGGGGCGGTCACTGCGGCCCACCGGACGACGAACTTCGAGAAGGTCTACGACCTCACCGAGCGGGTGCTCTCGGTCGAGGTGCTGCGTTCGCCGACTCCGGATCCGGCCGACGCCGTGCGGGAACTGGTGCGTACTGCTGCCCGGGCCCTCGGGGTGGCCACCGAGCGGGATCTGCGTGACTACTTCCGGCTGCGTCCCGACGCCACGCGGAGGGCCATCGCAGAGCTCGCCGACGCCGGTGCGCTGCAGCCGGTCGACGTCGCCGGATGGGGGGCACCGGCCTGGCTGCACCCGGAGGCTCGGCGCCCGCGCTGGATCCGTGCCCGCGCCCTGCTGAGCCCCTTCGACTCCCTCGTCTGGGAGCGACCGCGGGTGGAGCGGATCTTCGGTTTCCGCTACCGGCTGGAGATCTACACGCCGGCCGCCAAGCGCGTGCACGGGTACTACGTGCTGCCGTTCCTTCTCGGCGACCAACTGGTGGCCCGGGTCGACCTCAAGGCCGACCGCCAGGCCGGGCTCCTACGCGTGCAGTCGGCTCACGGCGAGGAAGGCATCGACCGGCCGGCGGTCGCCGGCGCGCTCGCCGACGAGCTACGCCTCATGGCCGACTGGCTCGAGCTGGACCACGTCGTCGTCGCCGACCGGGGTGACCTGGCGCCCGAGCTCGGGCGCCAGGCTCGAGCGTGTCGGCCAGCAACCGAGCGGTCTGCTGAGCCTGCTCCCCGCCGGCGGCAGCCGCTGTCGTGAGCGAACGGCGTCATGCGTCGACGTATTCTCCGAGCTCCACGACGCCACCTGGCACCGTTTTGCCGCCACGACCAGCGTCACTGGGATGTCATCTCGACCGCCGTAGGCTCGGCGGCGTGCCCGAGATCGTGCCGCTCCAGGTCCAGGTCGTCGCCCAGACGGCGTTCACCCCGCCGCCGGACGTGCCGTGGGAGACCGACGTCGACGGTGGGCAGGCGCTGGCCGAGTTCGCCGGACGGGCCTGCTACCAGTCGTGGAACAAGCCGAACCCGGCCACGGCCACGAACCGGGGCTACCTGCGGCACATCCTGGAGGTCGGCCACCTCTCGGTGCTCGAGCACGGCACCGTCAGCCTCTACCTCAGCGGCGTCTCCCGATCCCTCACCCACGAGCTGATCCGCCATCGGCACTTCTCCTACAGCCAGCTCTCCCAGCGCTACGTGCCCGAGCGGGACGCCGCTTTCGTCGAGCCGGCCGTCATCGCCGAGGACCCCGACCTGCACGAGCGTTTCCTCGCCGCCACCGACGCCGCGCTCGCCGCCTACAACGACCTGCTCGAGGGGCTGGAAAGGCGTTTCGCCGACGTGCCGAACGCCACGCTGCGCCGCAAGCAGGCCCGTCAGGCCGCCCGCTCGGTACTGCCGAATGCCACCGAGACCCGGATCGTCGTCACCGGGAACTACCGCGCGTGGCGGCATTTCGTGGCCATGCGGGCCAGCGAGCATGCCGACGTCGAGATCCGCGAGCTCGCCCTTGCCTGCCTGCGGGAGCTGCAGCGGGTGGCGGGCCACGTCTTCGACGACTTCCGGATCAGCACCCTGGCCGACGGCACGGAGGTCGCCGCCAGCCCCTTCGTCTCCGAGGGCTGACGGCTTCCGGGGCCGGTGGTGCGGATGGTTCCGGCTGCTGCCGGACGTCAGCGGACGCCCGTAGGCTCGGATCGTGGCAGCACTGATCGACACGCAGTACGAGAACCTCCTGCGGCGCATCCTCGAGCATGGGACGCCGAAGCAGGACCGCACCGGCACGGGCACGGTCAGCCTGTTCGGCGAACGGCTGCGGTACGACCTGTCCGAGTCGTTCCCGCTGGTGACGACGAAGAAGGTGCACTTCCGCTCGATCGCCGTCGAGCTGCTGTGGTTCCTGCGCGGCGACAGCAACGTCGCGTGGCTGCAGGAGAACGGCGTCACCATCTGGGACGAGTGGGCCTCCCCGGAGGGCGACCTCGGGCCCGTCTACGGCGTCCAGTGGCGGTCGTGGCCGGCGCCGGACGGTGGGCAGATCGACCAGATCTCCGCGCTGCTGGAGACGCTGCGCACCGATCCGGATTCGCGGCGCATGATCGTGTCGGCCTGGAACGTGAGCGCGATACCGGACATGGCCCTGGCGCCCTGCCACGCCCTGTTCCAGTTCTACGTCGCCGACGGCAAGCTCTCCTGCCAGCTGTACCAGCGCAGCGCTGACATGTTCCTCGGCGTGCCGTTCAACATCGCCAGCTACGCGCTGCTGACCCGCATGGTGGCCGACCAGGTCGGCCTGGCGCCGGGTGACTTCGTCTGGGTGGGCGGCGACTGCCACATCTACAGCAACCACACCGCGCAGGTGACCGAACAGCTCTCCCGCGAGGCGCTGCCCTTTCCCACGCTCGAGCTCGCGCCCGCGCCGTCGCTGTTCGACTACACCTACGAGCACTTCACCGTGCACGACTACCGCCACCACCCCGCCATCCGGGCAGCCGTGGCGGTGTGACGGTCGGAATGGTGTGGGCGCAGGCCCGCGACGGGGTGATCGGCGCCGACGGTGGGCTGCCCTGGCACCTGCCGGAGGACCTCGTGCTGTTCCGCCGCCTCACCATGGGCTCCACGGTGGTCATGGGTCGGCGCACCTGGGAGTCGCTGCCCGATCGCTTCCGCCCGCTGCCCGGCCGCGCCAACGTCGTCCTGACGGCGGACCGCGGCTGGTCGGCCGACGGCGCGCAGTCGGCCGCGTCGGTCGAGCAGGTCCTCGCCGAGCACGCCACCTTCTGGGTGATCGGGGGCGGCGCGGTCTACGCCGCCTTCCTGCCCCATGCCGACCGTCTGGTGGTCACCGACGTCGACACGCAGGTCGACGGCGACACGTGGGCGCCGGTGCTCGCGGACGGCTGGGTCCGGGCGTCCAGGACGCCGGCCGACGGGTGGTCGGTCTCATCGACGGGGCTGCGGTTCACGGTGTCGGAGTACGCGCGGTCCGCGGCTCGGTAGATTCCTTCCATGACCACCGACCCCGCCCGGCCGTTCGGACGTGTGCTCACGGCGATGGTTACGCCCTGCGCCGAGGACGGCTCCATCGACCTCTCGGGAGCCCAGGAGCTGGCGGCCCACCTGGTGGACCGGCAGGCCCACGACGGCCTGGTGGTCATGGGGACGACGGGGGAGTCGCCCACCGTCAGTGACGCGGAGCAGCACGCCGTCCTGGAGGCGGTGCTGGACGCCGTCGGGGACCGCGCGACCGTGATCGCGGGTGTGGGCACCAACGACACCGCGCACTCGATCGACAACGCCCGCTCGGCCGCGCGGCTCGGCGTCCACGGCCTGCTCGTCGTCACGCCGTACTACAACCGGCCGCCGCAGGCCGGCCTCCTGCGGCACTTCACGTCGGTCGCCGACTCGACCGACCTGCCGGTGATGCTCTACGACATCCCGCCGCGCTCGATCGTGCCGATCGAGGTGGAGACCCTCGTCCGGCTCGCCGAGCACCCGCGGATCGTCGCGGTCAAGGACGCCAAGGGAAACCTGGGTGACGTGG
>JAOPWH010000175.1 GCA_025965795.1 Blastococcus sp. | reverse complement strand
CGTGCACCCGCGCGCGGTCATGCGCCGCAACTCCTTCTTCCGCTGCGGCGGGCAGGCGATCTTCGAGGTCTTCTCCTACTCCGCGCCCGACCAGAACCCGGTTCCGCCGCGCAACAGCGACGTCGGCGGCCACCACGTCGCCCTCTACGTCGACGACCTGGACGCCGCGGTGGCGTACCTGCGCACTCAGGGCGTGCGGGTGCTCGGCGAGCCGACCGCGAGCAGCGGCGCCCACGAGGGACAGCGCTGGGTCTACTTCCTCGCGCCGTGGGGGATGCAGTTCGAGCTGGTCAGCTACCCCCACGGCAAGGCGTACTTCCGCAATCCGGAGGCGTTCGCATGAGCGAGTCGTCCGATCCCGCCGTCGGCGCGGCGAGCGAGCGGATCGCCGGGCACCTGCGCGAGGCGATCCTGTCCGGCGAGATCGCGCCCGGTCAGTGGATCCGCCAGGAGGAGGTCGCCGCCCGGCTCGGGGCGAGCCGGCTGCCCGTCCGGGAGGCGCTGCGCATGCTCGAGGCGGAGGGGCTCACCGAGCACGCCGCCAACAAGGGCTCCCGCGTTCCGCTGCTGGACATGCGCGAGGTGGAGATCGTCTACCGCATGCGGGAGCGCCTCGAACCGCTGGCGCTCACCGAGAGCCTGCGCCAGTTGACCGAGGAGCAGATTGCGCGCATGGAGGAGATCCAGGAGCGGATCGAATCCGACGACGGTCTGCCGGAGTTCCTGGTGCTCGATCGCGAATTCCACCTGACGTCCTATGCGGGCTGCCCGTCGGAGCGTCTGGTCTCCACGATCAGCGGGCTGTGGAACTCCACCCAGCACCACCGGCGGGCGTTCATGCTGCTCGGGGGCCCGGACCGACGCTGGGTGGTCAACTCCGAGCACCGGCTGCTGCTCGACGCGATCCACCGCCGGGACGCCGTCGACGGCGAGCGCTTCCTGTCCGGGCACATCCGCCGCACCCGCATCGAGCTCGCCCAGCACCCCGAGGTGTTCGCACCCCCGTCGTCCGCCTGAGGCGCGAGCGGGGAGGCGCTCATCGCCGTCCTGGCTCACCGTGCGGGGTCCGGCGACTCACCGTCGACGCGAGCCAGGACCCCCGATGACCAGGTCACCTGGTCATCGGGGGAACCGACTCACCAGTCGACGGCGATGTACTTGCTCTCCAGGTAGTCGAGCATGCCCTCGTGGCCGCCCTCGCGACCGACGCCGCTCTGCTTCGTCCCGCCGAACGGCGCGGCCGGGTCGCTGACGACGCCGCGGTTCAGGCCGACCATCCCCGACTCCATTGCCTCGCTCACGCGGAGGCCTCGGGCCAGGTCGCCGGTGAAGACGTAGGAGACCAGGCCGTACTCGGTGTCGTTGGCCAGCCGGATGGCCTCGTCCTCGGTGTCGAAGACGACGATCGGCGCCACCGGGCCGAAGATCTCCTCGCTCAGGATCGCCGAGCCGGGCTGGACGCCGGAGAGCACGGTCGGCTCGTAGTAGAAGCCCGGGCGGTCGGGACGGCGGCCGCCCACGACCGCCGTCGCCCCCTCGGCCACCGCGCCCCGCACGAGCTCGTCGACCTTGCCGGCGGTCTCGTCGTTGACCATCGGGCCCACCTGGGTGTCGGCGTCGATGCCGGGGCCGACGCGCAAGGCGCCCATGCGCTCGGCCAGCCCACGACTGAACTCCTCGGCGATCGAGCGCTCGACGTAGAACCGGTTGGCGGCGGTGCACGCTTCGCCGCCGTTGCGCATCTTGGCCACCATCGCGCCATCGAGGGCGGCGTCGAGGTCGGCGTCGGCGAAGACGAGGAACGGGGCGTTGCCGCCGAGCTCCATGGAACAGTTGATGACCTGGTCGGCCGCTTCCTTCAGCAGGACCCGCCCCACCTCCGTCGACCCGGTGAACGACAGCTTGCGCACCCGCGGGTCGTGCAGCATCGCCGAGACCGTGGGACCGGACCGCCGGGCCGGCAGCACGTTGACGACGCCGGGCGGCACGCCGGCCTCGTCGAGGATCTTGGCCATCGCCAGCGCCGTCAGCGGGGTGTCGCTCGCCGGCTTGAGGACGACGGTGCAACCGGCCGCCAGCGCGGGCCCGATCTTGCGGGTCGCCATCGCAGCGGGGAAGTTCCACGGGGTCACCAGCACGCAGATGCCGACCGGCTGCTGGAGCACGAGGATCTTGTTCTTCCCGGCCGGCGCGGTCATCACCTCGCCGATGCCCCGCACCGCCTCCTCCGCGTACCAGCGGAAGAACTCGGCAGCGTAGGCGACCTCACCACGTGCGTCGGGCAGCGCCTTGCCGTTCTCCAGCGTCACCAGGCGGGCCAGCTGCTCCGAATGGGCGGTCATCAGCTCGAAGGCTCGGCGCAGGATCTCCGACCGCTCGCGCGGCGCCGTGGCGGCCCACGCCGCAGCCGCCGAGTGCGCGGCATCCACCGCGGCCAGGGCGTCGTCCACCGTGCCGTTCGCCACCGAGGTGAGCACCTGGCCGGTCGCCGGGTCGAGCACGTCGAACCGGCCACCGTCGGAGGCGGGCACGGACTTGCCGCCGATCCAGAGGTCGGTGAGCAGGTGCTCGAAATCGTCCAATTCCCCCCGGAGGGAGTCATCGCGTGTCATGGCGCTTTCCGATCAGTAGGGGTTGGTGACGACGAGGTCCTGTGCCGGGAACAGGGTGAGGATGCGCGGCCCGTCCTCGGTGACCACGACCTCCTCCTCGATCCGGGCGGCGGAGAAGCCGTCACTGGCCGGGCAGTAGGTCTCCAGCGCGAACACCATGCCGACCTGCAGTTCCACGGGCTCCTTCATGCTGTTGAGCCGCGAGATGATCGGCCGCTCGTGCAGCCCGAGCCCGAGGCCGTGGGCGAACTGCAGCCCGAAGGCCTCCATCTCGCTGCCGAAGCCGAACTCCTCGGCCTTCGGCAGCAGCGCCGCGATCTCGTCGGTGCCCACGCCGGCCTTGATGCCGGCCAGCCCGCGGTCCATCCACTCGCGGGCCTTCGTGTAGGCGTCACGCTGCGCCGGGGTGGAGCTGCCCACCGCGAACGTGCGGTAGTAGCACGTCCGGTAGCCGTTGAACGAGTGGATGATGTCGAAGAACGCCTGATCGCCCGGGCGGATGAGCCGGTCGGTGAAGTTGTGCGGGTGCGGGTTGCACCGTTCACCGGAGATGGCGTTGACCGCCTCGACCTGATCGGAACCCATCTCGTAGAGACGCTTGTTGGCGTGCGCCACGATCTCGTTCTCCCGCACCCCGGGCTTCAGCATCTCGACGATGTCCTGGTAGACGCCGTCCACCATGGCCGCTGCCTGGTTGAGCAGCGTGATCTCGTCGGGCGACTTGATCACCCTGGCGTCGAGCATGAGCTGCTGGGCGTCGACGACCCGGAGGCCCTGACGCTCCATCTCGAACAGGAACGGCGGCTCGACGATGTCGACGCCCACGGGCAGATCGGCGACCCCCGCCTCGACGAGCAGCGACTTGATCTCCGCCACCGCCTCGGCCATCAGACCGACCGTCGGGGCGACGGCTCCGCGGAAGCCGAGGAAGCCGGCACGGTAGTTCTCGGTCGGGACCCACTGGGAGTACTGCTGGTGGTGCTTGACCGCCGAGCCGAAGTCCCACAACACGGGGTCCTTGCCGCGAGCCAGCAGGGCGTACCGGATCATCTTGTCGCCCAGGGCGCCGCCGATCCAGGTCTGGGTCGTGTAGCGGATGTTGTAGAAGTCGAACAGCAGGAAGGCACCGCACTCGCTGGTCGCCAGCGCCTCCTTGGCCCGGCCGAGGCGGTACTCGCGCAGCCGGGCGAAATCGACCCGCTGCTCGTAGTCGACGCCCATGTGGCCGGGCGCAGGGAGAGGCCTCGGCATGCTCAGTTCTCCCCGACGGGGGCGAGCCCGTCGTCGACCTCGACGTCCTCGCTCACGAGCTCCAGGCCGGAGTTGCGGGCCTGCAGCTCCAGCAGGACGGCGAAGTCCTCGGTCGTGCGGCCCTGGGCGATCGCCGCCTGCACGGTCTCGCGGGCGGCCGAGGTGACGGGCATGGGGACGCCGAGCTCGTCGGCCGCGCGCAGGCCGAGGTCGAGGTCCTTGCGGAGCAGCACCGGGGTGAACGTGGGCGTGAAGTCGAGGTTCACGTACGCCGGCGACTTGTACTGCGTGAACATCGAGCCCATGACGCTGTTGTTGAGGAAGTCGAGCATGGCGGCCCGGGGCACGCCGCCCTTCTCCGCCAGCACGACGATCTCGGCCATGTTCTGGGCGACCACACCCAGCATGATGTTGTGGCAGATCTTCACGAGCCGGGCCTTCTCGCCGTCGCCGACGTAGGTGACGTGGCGGCCCAGCAGGTTCAGGATCGGCTCGACCTCGTCGTATGCCTCACGCGGGCCGCTGCTGACCAGGCTGAGCTTGCCCGCGGAGACAACCTTGCCGTTGCCGCTGACCGGCGAGGCCAGGAAGGCGATCCCGCGCTCCTCGGCCACCGCCCGCACCCGCGCCGAGGCCTCGGTCGAGACGGTCGAGCAGTCGACGAGGATGCGCGGCGCCCGCGTGGGGTCGCTCAGCAGCCGCCCGACGACCTGCTCGAGGTCTGCCGAGCTGGTCACCATCGTGAAGACGACATCGCGGTCGGCCAGCTCGACCGGCTCGTCGGCCACCTTGGCACCGGCGTCCACCAGCGGCTCGGCCTTGCTGCGCGTGCGGTTCCAGACCGTGAGATCCAGGCCCGCGGAGCCGATCCGGGCTGCCAGGGCGGCGCCCATGTGCCCGGTGCCGAGCCAGCCGACGGTGAGCTCGGGGAGGTCGGTGCGTGTCATCGAGATGCCCCATCCGGGTCGTTGATGCAATCGTTTGTAGGTTACTTGCAGCACACCCTGTGTCAAGACGTCCCCGGAGTGGGCGCGGCGGCCCGCCGTCGGCCGCGACGCCCCCGCACTTTCCGGCGCGGAACGTCCCGGCCACCGCGGAACTTTCCGCGCGGAAAGTCCTCAGGGCCGGGACGGCAACCCGGGGCCGGGATTCAGCGTGGGGCGCCGGCCGCCCAGTACTCGGGGTCGGACTTGCTGGCCGCGAGCTCCTCGGCGGTGCGGAAGCCGGGCGCCATCGAAGCGGCCGTGCCCGCCATGTACTCGTGGTGGTCGATACCCAGGAGCCGGATCCAGCTCTGCTGACCGAACGTGAGGGCGATCGCGCACCCGAGCTCGACGAGCTCCGGCTCGGAGAAGCTCTGGTGCAGACGCGCCCAGAAGCCCTCCTCGTCGGCCGGCATGCCCCAGGCGATCGCCTCCGCGTAGGACAGCGCCGCCTTCTGCCGCTCGTCGTACCGGTCGCTCTTCTCGAAGTTCAGCAGGTCGTCGTACTGCATCTCCTCGAGGCCGGCCTTGACGGCCTTCTCCGAACGCTGGTTGCCGCAGAACTCGCACTTCACCGTGCGTGAGATGTAGACCCGACAGAGGTCCTTGATGGCGTGGTCGCACACGCCGCTGTGGAAGATCGCCTGCCACGAGTCGGCGAAGGCCCAGAACGCGTTGGGCGCGTGCGCGCGCACGGCGGAGCTCTCAGGGCGCGGTGTTCCCTCGCGGGCGCAGCGGTGCATCTCCTCCTGCATGCGCTCGTCCATGTCCTCGAGCGGGACGTAGCTGATGTGGTTCTTGCCCATGGGTTCCTCCGGACGGCCGTGCGGACGCAAACGTTTGCGATCTGAGCTCAGAATCGGCCCGTCCCGACGGGGTGTCAAGAGTTCCCCCGGAGCCGGCCGGACGCCCGCGGCCGGAGCCGCGCACCTACCACCGGAACCGCCCGGCAGGGCGGTTCCGGTGGTGGCGCGGCGACTCTCCCGGCAGGACGAGACCCCCCTGGCGCACTACGCCCGCAGCTGGCGGGCCATCCAGTCGGCCGTCTTGTACCGGTGCTTGGCGGCGACGTTCATGTTCCCGTGGTTGCCGTCCTCGAGCATGATCAGCTCCGTCGGACCGCTCGCCTCGGCGACCAGTCGCTCGGCGTGCTGCCACGGGATGAGCCGGTCCTGCTTGCCCGCGACGACGAGCAGCGGCACCCGGATGCGCGCCGCGGCGGAGCTCATGTCCAGCTCGAGCGCGCGCTTCCGTCCCGCCTCCTGGTCGGCGCTGAAGGAACGTGCGGTGAACGCCGCCCGCGTCAGTGCCGGCAGCTGGTCCCAGCACTCGCCGAAGTTGTACGGACCGGCGAGAGCGACGCAGGCGCGGATCTGCTCGACCCCGCTCGCCATCCGCGGAGCGTAGTAACCACCCAGGCTGACGCCCCACACGCCGATGCGCTCGGGGTCGATGTCGGCCTGCGCCGCCACGGCGTCGACGATGGCCTGACCAGGGATCTCCCAGTCTCCCCGGATCGGCAGGTCGTACTCGGCCTCCCCCTGCCCGGGACCGTCGACCGAGAAGGTGGCCAGGCCTCGCTCGAGGAACAGCGCCTCGGTCGAGCGGAACTCCTCCTTCGTGGAGTCCAGGCCAGGCACCATGACGACGACGGGGTGCGGACCGGGCCGGTTCGGCCGCCGGAGCACGCCCACGAGCCGGCTGCCCTCGAACGGGATCTCCACCCGCTCCCCCGCCGGGTCGAGAAAGGGCAGCGCGTCGTCGAGGCACTCGACGGCATGCCGGTGCGCCTCGCGCATCTCCTCCGGATGCTCGACGAAGAGGAACTTGCCGAAGTGGTAGTAGACCGCCGCCGTCGACAGGTGCGCACCGGCCGACCGGTTGCGGCCCTCGCGCAGCGCCTCCCGGCCGAGATCCTCGTGCACCCGCGCCGCGGCCGACCATGCCGAGCACCAGTCGTCCCACCGCTCGACGCTCGCCGTCACCCGCTGGAAGTCGGCGACCGCGACCCCGTTCGTGGTGAAACGCGGCGCCCAGTGCGACACCGCACTCGCAACCCTCTCGTCCATGCACCCTCCCGGTCGACCAGTCTTGCAAACGCTTGCAGCCTCGGGCAGCATCACCTCGTTGTCAATGACGACGAGCCACCCCGGCATCCGCCCGCGGTGCCGCGTGGAACACCGGTCGACGCGCGACGCCGCCCCGTCACGAGGAGCGCCATGACGCAGCCCTTCCGGCTCGGCATCTTCAGCGCGAACGTCGTGGCCAACTGGGCCGAACGGCACGGGGTGTTCGCCGCGCACGGCCTCGCCGTCGAGCAGCTCCCGGTGGCGTCGTCCCCCGCGCAGTTCGCCTCGCTGATGGCCGGCGAGTACGACGCCGTCCTCACCTCGCCGGACAACGTGGCGACCTACGTGCTCAACGAGCGGAACCCACTGGGCCGGCGCCTCGACCTGGAGATCGTGCGCGCGGTCGACGGGGGCGGCCGGCTCTCGCTCGTCGGCGGCCCCGCGATTCCGACGACGGCCGACCTCGCCGGCGGCCGGTTCGGCGTCGACGTCCCGACCTCCGGGTTCGCCTTCGTCGGCTTCGCGCTGCTGCGCCGGGCGGGCCTGGAACCGGGACGCGACGTCGAGATCGTGACCGCGGGGGCGACGCCACGACGCCGTCAGCTGCTCGCCGCGGGTGAGTTCGAGGCGACCCTGCTCAACGCCGGCCACGAGGCCAGGGCCGTGCAGGCCGGCGCGCACGTCCTGGGCGTCGTCAGCGACATCGTCCAGCCGTACCTGGGATCGGTCCTGGCGACCCGGACCGAGGTGGACACGCCCGGCCTGCGTGCCCTGCTCGCCGCCTGGGACGAGGCGGAGCGGGCCGTCGTGGCGCCGGAGAACCGCGAGGAGGTGCTCGGCCTGCTCGCCGGGCAGCCCGACACCGACCGGGACGTCGCCGAGCAGATGTACGACACGCTGCTGGACCGCCGGCACGGCCTGTGCGTGGGTGGCGCCGTAGAGCCGGCCGCCTTCGAGTCGGTCCTCCGGCTGCGCGCCGACCAGGGCGGCTTCGAGCAGGAGCACGACCTGGCCGCGCTGTCCCGCGCGGGTGGCGGGCTGATCCGCGCGTGACCGACACCGAGGTGCTCCCGACGGACCTGCCGCGCGGGCACCTCCGGGCGCTGCAGGCGGTCAACCTGGTCAGCTCGCTCGACCGTTCGACCGTCGCACCCATGCTGCTGGTCATCGCGATCGACCTGCACGTCTCGGTCGCCGCGGCCACCGTCGCCGCGAGCCTGTACTTCCTGAGCTACGGGCTGCTGCAGCCGGTCTGGGGCATCGTGTCGGCCCGGCTCGGCACCGTCCGCACGCTGCAGCTGGCCCTCGCCGGAGCGGCCGTCGCCGGTGGTCTGTCCGCACTCGCGCCGAACGTCGCCCTGCTGGCCGCGCTGCGCTGCGTCGCCGGCGCCTTCTTCGGTGGGGCGATCCCGGCGACGCTGGTCTACGTCGGCGCGACCGTTCCCGTCGAGCGGCGCCAGCAGCCGGTGACCGACCTGATGGCCGGCGTCGCGGTGGGCATGGCGCTGGCCACCGTCGCGGCCGGCTGGACCGCGCAACTGCTGTCCTGGCGGATCATGTTCGCCGTCACGGCGGCCGCCGGGCTCGGGCTGGTCCTCTACCTCCGCCGCGTTCCGGAGCCACCGCGAGCGCCGGTCGAGCGCCGCCCGGTGCGGGCACTCGTCCGGGCCGCCTCCGAGCGGTGGGTGCTGCTCGTCCTTTTCCTCGGCTTCGTCGAGGGCGCGGCCCTCACCGGCACGCTCACCTTCGTCGCCCCCGGGGTGCAGGAGGCAGCGGACGTGGGCCCGGGCCTCGCCGGCACGGTCGTGGCCGTGTACGGCGTCGCCGTCCTGGCCTTCAGTCGGGTCGTGCGACCGCTGTCGGCCCGCCTGACCAGCCCGACCCTCCTGCTCGTCGGCGGCACCGCCGGGGTCCTCGGCTTCGCGGTGCTCGCAGTCCAGCGCGGGTTCGTGGCGGGGATCGTCGCCTGCCTGCTGCTCGGCGCGGCCTGGGCCTTCATGCATTCGACGCTGCAGACCTGGGCCACGTCGGTGGCGCCGCAGGCCCGGGCCCAGGTGGTCCCGCTGTTCGCGGCGTGCCTGTTCCTCGGCGGATCGACCGGCGCCGCCATCGGTGGCCATCTCGCCGACAACGGCTCCTACGCAGTGCTCTTCGCGGTGTCCGCCGGACTGTTCGTGCCGCTCACCGCCGTCTCGGCGGGCACGCGCCGCGCCTACCTCCGCACCCGAAGGGGACGCTGATGACCGCCCGCCTGCCGGCCCGGTTCACGGCGCCGCGCGCGGCTACGCTGCCGCCCGTGAGTCCGCGACCGACGCTCCGTGACGTCGCCACCGCTGCGGGTGTTCATCCCGCTACGGCCTCCCGTGCGCTGAACGAGGCCACCCGCAGCCTGGTGCGGCCGGCGACGGTGGAGCGGGTGCGCGAGGTCGCGTCCGCGCTCGGCTACCAGGTGAACCCGATCGCGCGCAGCCTCAAGACGAGCCGGTCGGAGACGGTGGGCGTGCTCATCCCCGACCTCACCAACCCCCTGTTCCCGCCCATCGTGCGGGGCATCGAGGACGCGCTTGGCGCCAGCGGTTACACCGTCCTGACCGCCAACACCGACAACGACCCCGCGCGCGAGTCGTCCAACTTCGCGGCCATGCAGGCCCGCCAGGTGGACGGCTTCATCGTCGCCACCGCCCGCCTGGACGACCCGCTCATGCACGAGGCCGCCCTGCGCGGGGTTCCGATGGTCATGGTCAACCGGCAGACCGAGCAGCTCGACGTCTCCGTCGTCGCCGGTGACGACGCCACCGGGATCGCCCGCACCGTCGATCACCTCGTCGGGCTCGGGCACCGCGACATCGCACATGTGGCCGGTCCGCTGGACGTCTCGACCGGCGCGGTCCGGCTGCGCGCCTTCCGCACGGCGATGCAGGGCCACGGCCTGCCCGACGACCGCGTCGTCGTCGCCGAGGCGTACTCGGAGGCGGCCGGCCGGACGGCATCCCTCGAGCTGCTGGACGGCGCCGTGCCGACCGCGGTGGTCGCGGGCAACGACCTGCTGGCGATCGGCAGCTACGACGCGCTCGAGGAACGCGGCCTGATCTGCCCCGACGACGTCAGCATCGTCGGCTTCAACGACATGCCGTTCATCGGCCGGCTGCGGCCGCCGCTGACGTCGGTCCGCGTGCCCCAGTACGAGCTCGGCGTCGAGGCCGCGCGACTGCTCCTGGACCGGCTCAGCGGCCGCACCGTGACGCCGCGGGTCGTGCTGCTGCCGGTGCAGCTCGTCGTCCGGGGTTCCACCGCTCCCCCGCGCGGCTGACGGTGTGCGCCGACGCCCCGTTCTGCTGACCGGAAGGGGCCCCAGCGCACACGGTCCGTCGCAGGGCCCCGCGACTCAGGCGCCGGGGCCCATCACCGTCGCGGGGTCGATACCGAGAGCGGTCAGCACGGCACGGGCGGCGTTGCGTCCCGCCCGGCCGGAGACCGAGCCGCCGGGGTGCGCCGTCGCCCCGGTCTGGAACAGCCCCTCCACCGGCAGCTCGTGGGACGGCCACCCGACGAGCACCTCACCGCTGGGCAGCCGGAACTCGCCGCCGTGGCACGAGCCGCCGACGTTGTGCCGGTTGCGCTCCTCGAGGTCCACCGGCGCCTCCCCGCGCACCGCCAGCACGTGCTCCGGACGCAGCCCGGGCACCCGCTCCGCCGTCCGCTCGACGATCTGGGCGGCGAAGCGGTCCCGCTCGAGGTCCCAGCTGCCGCCGCCGGCGAGGTGGCGTGGCGCGAACGTCAGCAGTTTCACCAGCCCCTGCCCGTCGGGAGCCCGCCCGGGGTCGACGACGGTCGAGTTGACGATCAGCACCCACGGATCGGCCGCGTAGGTCTCCCCTCGCGCGTGCGCGTCGAGCTGCGCGGACAGGCCGCCCACCGAGCCGATGCCCCCGGCGACGGCCGCGACGGGGCCCTTGCCGGTCTCGTAGGCGAGATCGCCGTCGGTGGCGAGGTGGACGGCGAACAGGGTCAGCCCCGGTCGCCAGGTCTCCGCCGCGCTGCGCAGCGCCTCGGGCGGCTCGATCCCTTCGAGCATGCCGGCCAGCTGGGTGATGTGGGCCGAGGACAGCACCGCGCGGCGGGCCGCCCAGGTGTCGCCGTCGGCGGTGACCACGGCCACCGCACGGCCGTCGCGCACCTGCACCCGCTCCACCGGACGGCCGGTCAGCACCCGGCCGCCGTTCGCCTCGATGGACGCGACCAGGGCCGCGGGCAGCGCGCCGGAGCCGCCCATCGGGGTGGCCCAGCCGAAGGACGAGCGCCCGGCGGTGATGGAGAACGGCAGGATGCCGGTGCCCGGCGTACGAGGGTCGATGATCGTGGCGAAGGCCAGCCAGGTGAGCAGGTCGCGTGCCTGCGCGGAGACGAACCGTTCCGCGATGACGTCCTGTGCGGTGCGCGTGCGCAGCGTCTCGTAGGCGGCATCGGTGGCCGACGACCGCGGGTCGAGGGCGCCGGCGTTCCAGCGGCCGTGGGCCGCGGCCAGTCCGCCCTCCCAGTCGGCGAGCAGCTGCAGGTAGGCCTCGCCGTCCGCGGCGTCCCACCGGGCCAGCTCACCCGCCGTCGCGGCGCGGTCCCGCGACATGACGAGGGCGTCCTCGTCGGACAGTGGCAGCACGACGGCCGGGTCGGTGTGCACGTAGCGCAGCCCGTGCGTGGAGAGCAGCCCGAGCTCGTCGTCCCGGATCACCGGATTGCTCTGGATCAGCACGTGCGCGCTGGAGCACGAGTCGTGCCGGAACCCCGGGAGGGTGAGCTCCTCGGTGACGGTGTTCCCCCCGACGTGCGACTGCTCCTCGAGCACCAGCACCTCGAGGCCGGCCGCGGCCAGGTAGGCCGCCCCGATCAGGCTGTTGTGCCCCGCGCCGATGACGACGACGTCCGCGCTCTCGGTCACGACGTCCGGACCAGGCCGCGCGGGAACGTGTGCAGGCGCTCCGGCCCCTGCTCGGTGACCAGCAGCAGCTCCCCGGTCTGGACGCCGAGCCGCCCGTCGGGCGTGGCCACGTTGGGCTGGACGACGACGGTCATCCCGGCCTCCAAGGTGAAGTCAGGGGTCGGGCGGATCGCCCGGCTCCGCGAGCCGATCACCGGCGGCAGGTAGCCCCCGCCGAAGCCGTGCACCAGGTCGTCCACGGTGGTGAAGCCGGCGTCCTCGATCACCCCCGCGGCGGCGACCAGCTCGCGGGCGTGCACGCCCGGCCGCAGCCGTCCGGCCACCGCGTCGAGGGCGGCCTCCGCCACGTCGTGCAGCTCCTGCACCTGAGGGCTCGGCTCCGCACCGATCGCGACGGAGCGCAGCAGCTGACCGGAGTACTCGGGCGCCACCGCGGCGCTGAGCTCGAAGGTGAGCAGGTCGCCGGCGGCGACCGGCCGCGCACTCGGCCACTGTGCCGGTACCGAACGGTCGGGGTCGGCCATGGGCGTGATGCCCAGATAGTGGATGTGGTGCATCCCGCCCCGCGAGACGTAGGCCGCCTCGATGCGGGCGACGAGCTCGTGCTCGCTGCGGCCGATCACCGGGGACTCGAGCAGCGCGGCCGCCGAGGCATCGGTCAGCGCGGCGGCCGAGCGCAGCGCCTCGACCTCCTCTGCGGACTTGCGCAGGCGGAGCCGGGTGTGGACCCGGTTCAGATCGAGGATCCGATGGCCGGCGGACAGGGCGGCGTACTGGTCGTACGGCAGCGAACCGACCAGCCCGACCGAGTCGGCGCCCCGCGCGCTCAGCAGCTCGACGAGGGAGGCGGCGGGGTCGTCACCGGCGAACCGGACGTCGGCGTCGGCCGCCCGCCGCCGGGCCTCCGGGACATGATTGAAGAAGCTGACGAGCAGGACGTCGCGTTCACCGGGGGTGACCAGGACGTGGGCCTCACGGGTGACCGGCCAGCCGGTCAGCCACGAGACCGCGCTGCCGGAGCGGTTGGCGCCGTAGAGGACGACGGCGTCGAGGCCCTCGGCGGCCATGACCGCCTCGAGCGCCGTCCTCCGTCGCGCCATCTCGTCGGTGCTGAAGCCCGCGAACACCGGAGGAACGACGACGGCCGTCACCGGCCGGGAACCGGATGCGCCGACTCGGCCGGCCGCGGCGCCTTGCTGTCGTGGGATGCACCACCGAGGTAGAGCTCGGCGACCTCGGGGTTCGCCATGAGCTCCGCCGCGGGTGCCTCCAGCCGCACCCGGCCGCCCTCCAGGACGACGCCGTGGGTGGCCATGCTGAGCCCGAGGCGCACGTTCTGCTCCACGAGGAGCACCGTCGTGCCGCCCGCGTTGGCGTCCTTCACCAGCTGGGAGACTCCGGTCAGGCTCATCGGGTCGAGACCCAGCGACGGCTCGTCGAGCAGCAGCACGCTGGGCTCGACCATCAGGCAGCGGGCGATCTCGACCATGCGGCGCTGCCCGCCGGAGAGGTTGCCCGCCTTGTCGTGGCTGCGCTCGGCCACGATCGGGATGAGCTCGGCCACCCGGTCGTAGCGCTTGGCCAGCAACTGCTTGTCGCGGCGCAGCGTGTAGCCGCCGAGCAGGACGTTCTCGCGGATCGACATCTGCGGGAACAACGCCTGCGACTGCGGCACCTGGGCCACGCCCTTGCCGAGCACGCCGGCGGTACCGAGCTGGTCGAGCCGGGTGCCGTCGAGGTCGATGGTTCCCAGCCGCGGCTTCAGCAGGCCGCTGACCACGCGGAGCACCGTGGACTTGCCCGCGCCGTTCGGTCCGACGATGCAGGTGATGGCCCCGGTGGGCACCTCGAGGTCGAGGCCCTGGAGGACGTCGCCGCCGCCGTACCCGGCGAACACACCTGAGATGGTCAGCATGGGTCAGTGCCCCTTTGCGGACAGGGCGGCCTGGTCGAGCACCGCGTCGGGAACGGGCTCGGCCGGCAGCCACTCGGGCCCGAGGTAGGCCTCCAGCACGAGGGGATCGGCCCGGACGATGGACGGCGGCCCCTGCGCGATGACCTTGCCGCGGCTCAGGACGGCCACCGGGTCGCACAGGTCGAGCACGAGCGGGATGTTGTGCTCGACGACGAGGAACGCGATGCCCTGCCGGTTCAGGTCGCGGATGATCTCGACCATCCGGTTGACCAGCGTCGGGTTGATGCCGCCGGCGGGCTCGTCGAGGAGGATCATCTTCGGCTCGAGCATGAGCACCTGGGCCAGCTCGACCAGCTTCTGCTGGCCGTAGGACAGCGCGCCCGCCTGCTGCGACCCGAAGCGGCCGAGGCCGACGAAGTCGAGCAGTTCCCGGGCCCGCTCGGCCTCGTGCCCGCTGACGGCGTCCTTCGCCATGAGGCTCCAGCTCGCGGTCGGCAGCGGGGCGACGACGTTCTCCAGCACCGTCATGCTCTTGAACAGGCGGGTGATCTGGAAGGTGCGGCCCAGCCCGAGGTGCGCGCGCTCCCACGGCGGCATGCGGTCGATCCGCGTGCCGTCGAACCAGATCTCGCCACTGCCGAGCGGCATCGCGCCGGTGACCAGGTTGAACAGCGTCGTCTTGCCCGAGCCGTTCGGTCCGATCAGGGCGGTGATCGATCCGGCTTCCACGGTGAGGTCGACGCCGTCGACCGCGCGCAGGCCACCGAAGCTCTTGGCCGCGCCGCGGATCTCCAGCAGCGGAGCGGCCTTTCGTTCCGCGGCCGGTGCCGACCGCGGCGTGACGACGATCGACGTCCGTGCCGCGGCCACGCCGGCCTGGTCGGTGTACTCGACGGTCTGCTTGGCCGCCCTGCGGCTGGCCAACCGCGCGGCGACGGCCGGCAGGATGCCCTGCGGCAGGAACAGCACGACGAGGACGAGCGCGAGGCCGAGGACGAGCAGCCGGCTCTGCGATCCGCCGCCGTAGACGTTGGCCACCTCGGAGACGATCGAGACGACGAAGCCGCCCAGGACCGGGCCCCACAGGGTGCCGCGACCGCCGGCCAGCGCCGAGAGCACGATCGTGACGCTGGTCAGCAGGGCGAAGGCGCCGATCGGGTTGAGGAAGGAAAGGAAGTACGCGTAGACGACACCGGCCACGCCGATCGGCAGGGCGCTCACGGCATAGGCGAGCACCTTGTACCGCGTGGTGTTGACGCCGATCGCCGCCGCCTTGTCCTCGTCCTCCCGGATGGCGAGCAGCCCGGTGCCGAACTTGGTGCGCCGGATCCAGGCGGCGAAGGCGACCGTGGCCAGGAGCAGGACCAGGAAGATGTAGTAGAAGGGCATGTTCTGGTAGTCCGACGACCAGAACGGCAGCGGCACGTTGACGCCGTTCGACCCGTTGGTGAGCCCGGAGAAGTTGGTGACCAGCACCTGCATCGACAGGAGCAGGGCGATGGTGATGATCACGAAGGCGTGCCCGCGTGCCCGGAGCACCACCATGCCGACGAGGGCCGCCGCGACGAACGCCACGACCCCGCCCACCGGCATGAACCAGAGCGGGTTCACCTGGTAGCTCTCGGCGAGCAGGCCGCCGGTGTAGGCGCCCAGGCCGAGGAAGACGCTGTGGCCGAGGGACACGTACCCGGCGAAGCCGGAGATGATGTTCCAGCTGACCGCCATGAGCGCCGTCAGGAACGCCAGCAGCAGCACGCCCTGCTCGTAGACGGCGAACGGCAGGATGACCGGGTAGAGGAACAGCGCCGCGAAGAGGGCGACGATGGTGAGCTTGGCGCGCCGCCCTTCGGTGCGCGCGCGGAGCGAGTCGACGAAGGTCATGCCATCACGTCCTGGCGGAGCCGGGAGCCGAAGAGGCCCTGGGGGCGGAACAGCAGCACGAGCATGATCACGGCGTAGAAGATCAGCGTCGACCACTGCAGCGACACGTAGGTGGCCGTCAGCGTCTCGGCCAGCCCCAGGATCAGGGCGCCGACCAGCGCGCCGGCCAGGCTGCCCATGCCGCCCAGCACGATGATGCCGAGCAGCCGCGAGATCCAGTCGTAGTGCGACGCCGGGAAGAACGGATACAGCACGGAGAGGATCGAGCCGCCGACGCCGGTGGTCGCGGTGCCGATCGCGAAGGCGAGCGCCGCGACGCCGGCCGACTGGATGCCGACGAGCGCGGCGCCGGAGGCGTTCTGCGCCGTCGCGCGGATGGCCCGGCCGGTCCAGGTCTTGGAGAGGACGACGAACAGGAGCCCGAGGACCAGCACCGCGGCGAGGCAGCCGAAGACCTGCGCCTTCGGCAGGGAGATACCCAGCACGCGGAACGACTGGGAGAAGTAGGACGGCGTCGCCGAGCGGAACCGGTTGCCGGCCGTGACGTTGAGGACGCCCTCGATGGTGATCGCGATCCCGAAGGTCAGGAGCACCGACATGCCCGGTGAGCTGCCGCTGATCCTGGACAGCACGCCCTTGTAGAGCAGCCATCCGAACCCGAACATCAGCGGCGTCATCACGACCGACAGCAGGATCGGATCGATGCCCGACAGCGACCAGATCTTCCAGGTGATGAACGCGACCAGGATGAGCAGCGCGCCGTGCGCGACGTTGATGATGTTCATGACGCCGAAGATCAGCGTCAGCCCGCTCGCCATCAGCGCGTAGACGCCGCCGATCAGCAACCCGAGCACCAGAGCCTGGACCAGCTGGGTCATGCGTTCCTCTTCCGGAGTTCTGGGTGCGGCCTGCGCCGCGGTGAAACTGCCCGGTGACCCGTGCGAGCACGGGCCACCGGGCGGGCGGTCACTCCCAGGGGGTCTTGGCCACTGCCGAGTCGACGGTGGCCGCGGCCTCCGGGGCGACGATCTCCGGCGTTCCGTTCTGCCACTGGCCGAGCAGGAAGTCCGACGTCGGAGCACCCGTCTCGTCCCAGGCCAGCGGACCGAGGATGGTCTCCACCTCGTTCGCGTGCAGCCACTCGGCCATCTTGTCCTGGTCCAGGGACTTCACGGCCTCGGCCGCCGCCTGGACCACCTGCGCCGCGGCGTAGGCGTCGGCCGCGTCCTCCGCCGGGATGCCGCCGTCGTAGCGCTTCGCGTACTCCGCCACGAACTCCTCGTTGCCCGGCGTCGTCGCCTTCTCGTTCCAGCTCACGGTGTAGAAGACGCCCTCGGTGTTCTTCACACCGATGCCCTCGCTGTACTGGCTGGCGTTGCTCGGTGCCGAGGTCTGGAACAGCATCTTCGGCGAGTAGTTGAGCTGCTGGAGCGAGCGGATGAGGCCCACGCCGTCCTCGAAGACCGCACCCTGGGCGATCAGGTCGGGCTTCTTGTCGGCGATCGCGCTGGCGATCGTCTGGAAGTTGGTGGCGTCGGCGGGGTACGTCGTGGTGTAGACCGTCTTGACCCCGAGGGCTTCCAGCTGCTTCTGCATCGACTCGATCACCGGCGTGGTGAAGGGGTCGTCCTGGGTGGGGTACGCGGCGGTCTTCGGCCGCTCGTTCTCCGGCAGGCTCTCGATGTACTTGACGAAAACGTCCGGCTGGTGCGAGGCCGTCGCCTGCTGCGCGAAGAACAGCTTCGTGAAGCCGCGGTCGAACATCTTCGGCGCACCACCGGCGGGCTCCACGTAGAGCATCCCGTTCTTCTCCGCGACAGCCGACGCGGGGAAGTTGAGCAGCGTGGAGAAGGTGCCGAGGAGCAGATCGACCTTGTCCTGGGTGATCAGCTTCGTGTAGTCGGTGACGACCGTGTCCTGGTTGCTGGCGTCGTCGGTGATCTTGAGCTCGACCGGACGGCCGAGCAGGCCGCCGTTGGCGTTGACCTGGTCCTTCCAGATCTCGTAGCCCTTCTGGGCTTCTCCACCCGGCTGCGAGAAGTCGCCGGTGAGCGGCAGCGAGATGCCGACGACGATCGGCTCGTCGCTGCCGGCCGCCGCCTTCTTCTCACTCGGCGCGGTTCCGCAGGCCGACACCGCGAGCAGCAGCGCGGCACTGGTGGCGAGCACGCGCACCGGCGTCGCCGACCATCCCCCGCGTGCAAGATTCGTTCGGATGTGGTGCTTCACCATCGGAGCTCCCGTTCCCGGTACCAACTGTCGCAATCGTTTGCGACGCGAGGCGCCCATCCTGTGTGCTCCGCCTCACAGGTGTCAAGTAGCTCTGCCAGATCGAGACCAATAGAGCGTCTCCACCCGCTGCCGCGGCCGCCGAACGCGTCGGACGGCACCCCGCGGAGGACAGCGGACCGGCCCGTTCCACGCATGGATTCACGCTTTGCGCCCGGTTTCCACCGCTCGCGGCGTTCCCTCGCAGCTCGCCGGCCCGGCCCGGCCCCAGAAGTCGCCGACACGGTCGCGACCAGCGGAGCGGGCACCGCCGGGTCGCCGCGCCCCCTCGCCGCTCGCGGAGCGCCGTCGACCGGAAAAACACGGCCTGGACAGCAAACGGTTGCGGTCGCCCGGCTGATGCGACGCGAGGACGGCGGTGCGACCCTCGGGCCACCGCCGACCAGAGGGAGCCACCTGTGCCGTCCGAGACCGAGACCGCCACCCGCGTGCAGGGAATCCTCGACATCCCGCTCAACCGGTTCCTGGGCATGGAACTGCGGGACGCCGCGGACCCGTCCGCAGGCGTGTGGTTCCCGGTGGGCCGGACTGCGCAGAACCAGGCAGCCGTGCTGCACGGCGGCGTGGTGACGACGCTCCTCGACACCGCGTGCTACCTGGCCCTGCTCCCCCAGCTGGCCGACGACGAGCACGCGGTCACCCACGACCTCACCGCGTCGCTCCTGCGGTCCGTGGCCGCCGACAAGCGGGTGGACGTCGTCGGCAGCGTGCTGCGCCGCGGTCGCTCGGTCGCCTTCCTCCGCGCGGAGGCGACGGTCGACGGCGAGGTCGTGGCCGCGGCTCAGGTGACCAAGAGCGTCGTCCGGCTGCGGTGAACCCGCAGCGGCCTCACCAGAGCGACATCGAGCGGGTGAAGATCCCGGCGATGTCGTCCTCGGTCACCTCCCGCGGGCAGGTCGCCAGAAGCCGCTGCTGCTTCATCGTGCCCTCGACGAGGTCGTCGACGTCCCCCTCGTCGAAGCCGACGGCGCCGATGCCGTTGGGGATGTCGATGTCGCGCATCAGCTCCGCCAGCACCGTGGGCAGCAGCTCCGCCGGGTCCGACGGCCGGTCGGCGTTCGGGGCGAGCAGCTCGGCGGCCCGCAGGTGCCGCTCCGGGGACGCCTCGAAGGTGAACCGGAAGGCCTCGGGGGCCGTCAGCGCGACCGACATCCCGTGCGGCACCATCGGCTCGTCGGCCGGGTAGTCCTTCGGGTGGAAGTCCTTCACCTGACCGGCGATGGGATAGGCGTTGGCGTGCGGGATGTGCACGCCCGCGTTGCCGAAGCCCATTCCGGCGAAGGTCGCGGCGATCGCCATGTCCGACCGCGCCTGGGCGTCGTCCCCGTGCCGGACCGCCTGGCGGAAGGAGCCGGCCAGGAGGGAGAGCGCCTTCTCCGACCACATGTCCGAGATCGGGTTGGAGCCGCAGTAGGGCACCCGCTGCTCGGGGTTCTTGCGGTCGTAGGTGGTGTACCAGCGCGCCGTGTAGCTCTCCAGCGCGTGGCAGAGGATGTCCATCCCAGCCGCGGCGGTCACCCCGGCGGGCTGGGTGAAGGTCAGGCTCGGGTCGATGACCGCGAGCGTGGGGCGGAGCCGGGCATGGCTGATCCCGGTCTTCACCTTCAGCGACAGCACGTCCATCACGCAGATGGTGGTGCTCTCCGAGCCGGTACCGGTGGTCGTCGGGACGGCGACGAGCGGCTTGAGCGGCTTGGACGGCGCCTGCCCCTTCCCCACCGGGACGTTGATGTAGTCCATCAGCTCGCCGGGATTGCTGGTGAGCAGGTTGATCGCCTTGGCGGTGTCGATGCTGGACCCGCCCCCCACCGCCACGAAGGCGTCCCACGGGCCGGACTCGCGCGCCTGCTCGATGGCCGCGACCAGGCTCTGGTCCGTCGGCTCGACGTGGACGCCGTCGAACACATGGGCCTCGATGTCGAACTGCGCCATCTGGTCGGCGACCCGCTGCGGGATACCGGTTGCCGCCACTCCCGAGTCGGTCACCACGAGGACCCGGCGGACGCCGTACTGGCTGAGGTCGTAGCCGATCTCGTCGGAGGCGCCGGTGCCGAACTTCAGCTGGGGCGCGCCATAGGTGAAGACGGACTCGGGGTTGGCGGGCTGAGCAGTCATGGACGTCCCTTTCAACGGTCGGGCGGCGCTGCTGTTGCACCGAATGTTGCACGCGGTTGTGAGCGCCACCACACCGGCCATTAGTGTCGGCGCCGTCCCCCCCATCCCGTCAGCGACGGGACCAAACCGTGCCCTTGGAGGCCCCCGTGACCGAGACCCCCGCGACCGTCCCGTCCCTCGGCGAGCTGCTCAAGGACGCGCCGAGCAACTGGGGGAAGTGGGGGGCCGACGACGAGGTCGGCGCGCTCAACTATCTCGGCCCCGAGGAGGTCCTGGCCGCCGTCCGGCTCGTCACCGCCGGCAAGGTGTTCACGCTGCAGCGGCTGATCGGTGACCCGAAGGGCGATCCGGTCTGGCCCGGTCGCACGCCGGCCGAGCGCACCCAGGTGCTCGACGAGAGCGACTGGGACGAGGGCGGCAAGGGCCCGGCGTATCCCGGTGGGCTGCACTACGCCGACGACAAGATCGACGCCTACCTGCAGGGCTCCACGCAGTACGACGCGCTGGGCCACCTCTGGTACGACGGCAAGATCTACAACGGCTTCGACGCCCGGACCACCATCGGCGGCCTGCAGAAGGCCAGCGTCGAGCCCATTGCCCAGCGCGGCATCGTCGGGCGCGCCGTGCTGCTCGACATGGCGCGCTTCCGCGGCAAGAACACCCTGGACAAGGGCGAGACCTTCACCCACGAGGACCTGCTGGCCTGCGCCCAGGCCCAGGGCGTGGAGATCCAGAAGCGGGACATCCTCATCGTCCGCACGAACTTCCTGTCGCTGTTCCACGAGCAGGGCGAGGCGTTCTACGAGGGCTTCAACGAGCCCGGCCTGGTCTACAGCCCGGAGCTCGTGCAGTGGTTCCAGGACATGGAGATCCCGAACCTGGTCACCGACACCATCGCCAACGAGGTGACGAGCGACCCCAACAACGGCGTGGCCCTGGTGCTGCACAGCGCCCTCATGCGCAACCTCGGCGTGACGCTGACCGAGATCGCCGACCTCGAGCTGCTGGCCGCCGACTGCGCCGAGGACGGCGTCTACGCGTTCCTCTACGTCGCGGCACCGCTGAAGGTCGCGAAGGCCGCCGGAACACCCGTCAACCCCGTCGTCATCAAGTAGGCGAGCCCCGGTGACCGCCTACGACGACCGGCCGTGGCTGGCGCTCTACAGGGACCAGCCGCCCGACTACGAGATCGAGTTCGACAACGCGCTCGACATGTTCCGCGCCGGCCTGGCCGAGGACCCGTCGGGAACCGCGCTGACCTATTTCGACGGCCGCGTCTCCCGCCAGGAGCTCGACGAGCTCAGTGACGCCCTGGCGAGCGGCCTGCTGGCCAACGGGTTCCAGGCCGGCGATCGCCTCGCGGTCTACCTGCAGAACGTGCCGCAGTTCGTCGTCGCCATGCTCGCCGCGTGGAAGGCCGGCGGCGTCATGGTGTCGATCAACCCGATGAGCCGCACCCGCGAGCTGTCCTACCTGCTCAAGGACTCCGGGGCGACGGTGCTCGTCGCGCTCGAGGCGCTCTACGACCAGGTGGGGCGGGACGTCGTCCCCGACACCGACGTCCGGCTGGTGCTGACCACCAGCGAGCTGGACTTCCAGACCCGCAACGACGAGCGGCTGTTCGCGGGCATGAGGAGGCAGCGGCACGAGGGGACGACGGACCTCCTCGAGTTCATCGACGAGCACCGCGGCGCTGCTCCTCCGCCGGTGCAGCTCGCCCCGGACGACGTCGCCTTCCTCACGTACACCTCGGGGACGACGGGCGTGCCCAAGGGGGCGATGAACACCCACCGGAACGTGGTGTTCACCGCCCAGGTCTACCGCGACTGGGCGCACGCGGGACGGGACGGCGCGATCTTCGGCATCGCCCCGCTGTTCCACATCACCGGGCTGATCGGGCACATCGCGGTGAGCACGCTGGTGCCGGCACCGCTGATCCTGGCGTACCGGTTCGAGCCGCAGGTGGTGCTGGACGCCCTCGCCGAGCACCGTCCGGCGTTCACGATCGGGGCCATCACCGCCTTCAGCGCGCTGCTCAACGCGCCCGGCTTCAGCAAGGACCACTTCGCCTCGTTCACGTCGGTCTACTCCGGCGGGGCGGCCATCTCCCCGACCGCCGAGAAGGCGTTCCTGGAGGCCACCGGCATCCAGGTGCACAACGCATACGGGCTGACCGAGACCACGTCGCCGATGACGGTCACCCCGTTCGGCTCCCCGTCGCCGGTCGATCCGACCTCCGGCGCGCTCTCGGTCGGGGTGCCGGCACCGAGCACGATCGTGCGGATCCAGGACGACGACGGCAAGGACCTCCCCCTCGGCGAGATCGGCGAGATCGTCGCCGACGGCCCGCAGGTGGTGGCCGGCTACTGGGGCAAGCCCGACGAGACCGCGGCGAACCTGCCGGGCGGGGCGCTCAAGAGCGGCGACGTCGGCTTCATGAACCCCGAGGGCTGGGTGTTCATCGTCGACCGCAAGAAGGACATGATCAACGCCTCGGGATACAAGGTCTGGCCGCGCGAGGTCGAGGACGTACTGGCCGAGCACCCCGCGGTGCGCGAGTCCGCCGTGATCGGCGTTCCCGACGAGAAGCGCGGCGAGACCGTGAAGGCCTTCGTCAGCGTCAAGCAGGGCACGACGGTGACGCCGGAGGAGCTCATCGCGCACTGCAAGGAGCGGATGGCCGCCTACAAGTACCCCCGCAGCGTCGTCCTCGTCGACGAACTGCCGAAGACGGTCACCGGGAAGATCCTGCGCCGGGAACTGCGCGACCAGCCGAGCTGAGCGGTGCACCCCGTCGTCCGGCGGCGGCCGGCGGGGTGCGCGAGGCTCGTCGCATGACGACACCGGACCACCCCGAGACGCCCCAGCCGCGCGACATCGCCCTCGAGCAGGAGACCCCGGAGCAGGCCGCCGCGCTGGAGTCGCAGAGCGAGCCGGATGCCGAAGAACCGCTCGACAGGTCCTGACGGGCGCGCGGGCGGTACCGTCCGGCCATGGCACCCGACGCCCGACGGGACGGCCGCCTCGTCGGCGGGCGGTACGCGCTCACCGATGTCCTCGGCCGCGGTGGCATGGGCACCGTGTGGCTGGCGACCGACCAGGTGCTCGAGCGCCAGGTGGCGCTCAAGGAGATCACCTTCTCCATCGACCTGAGCGACGAGGACCGCAAGGTCCTGCGGGAACGCACCATGCGTGAGGCCCGGGCCGCCGCCCGGCTCGTGCACCCCTGCGTGACCACCGTGTACGACGTCGTCGAGGACGGCGGCAAGCCGTGGCTGGTGATGGAGCGGGTCTCGGCGCGCAGCCTCCAGGAGATCCTCGAGGAGCAGGGCCCCCTGCCGCCGGCGGCGGTCGCGCGGATCGGCCTGGACGTGCTCGCGGCGCTCGAGGCCGCACACGAGGCCGGGATCGTGCACCGCGACGTCAAGCCGGCCAACGTCCTGGTCGACCGGGACGGCGGCGCCCGCCTCACCGACTTCGGCATCGCGACCGCCACCGGCGACTCGAGCCTCACCACCGGCGGTGCCCTGATCGGTTCGCCGTCCTACATGGCGCCCGAGCGGGCCAACGGCGAGCAGCCCCGCCCCGAGGTCGACCTCTGGTCCCTCGGTGCGACGCTCTACGCGGCCGTGGAGGGCCGACCGCCGTACGACAAGGGCGAGGCGATGGCGACCCTGCTGTCGGTCGTCTCAGAGCCTCCGGCACCGATGCTCCGCGCCGGCCCGCTGGAGTCCGTCCTGAGCGGGCTGCTCACCAAGGACCCCTCGCGGCGCGCCACGGTCCCCCAGGCACGCCGCGAACTGGAGAGCGTCCGCGCCCAGCGCGGTCCCACACCGGCGGCTCCCCCGCCTGCGCCGCCGGCTCCGCCGCAAGCGCGTCGACCGGTGCCGGGCGGCTCGCTGGAGCGGCTCGACGCCGAGGACCTGCGGGCGCTCGCCTCGGCGTCCAAGGCCCTCCTCGGCTCGGTTGCGCGGGACGCCCGCGACCACCTCTCCGAGCGGCGGCGGGAGCGCAAGGAACAAGAGCGCAAGGAACAAGAGCGCAAGGAACTCAGGGAGCAAGGGCGCAAGGAACCGTCGCAGCCGGCTGTCAGGTCCGAGGCCGCGCCGAAGCCCCGGTGGCGGTTCAAGCGTCGGTGGGTCGTCGTGCCGGTCGTGGTGACCGTGATCGTGGTCGTGTTCCTCATCGCCGGCGTGGCGCTGGGCCTGGCCGCCGTCCTGGGCCTCCTCTGACCCGAGGTCAGCGCCGGGTGGCCAGCCGTCGTGCGTCGATCCGGCTGCCGGCGACGTAGTACAGCGTCGATCCCTGCGACACCGGCCGCTCCCACGGCGGGCTGACCACCAGTCCGCCGTCGTCGCGGACGGCCAGCACGGTCGCCCCGAAGGTCCGGCCGAAGTGCATCTGGCAGTCGCCGAAGGTGGCGTGCGGGAAACCGGGCGGCACCCGCAGCGAGTACGTGTTGCCGTTCCCGCCGCTGCTCATGAGGTCGTTGTAGATCTGGGTGATGCCGGGGTCGCTGGCCTCCTCGGTGAGCAGGTAGGGCATGTGCCACTGGACGGCCTGCACTCCGGCGTTCACGTAGCGCAGGTTCTCCCGCCGTCCGAGATCACGCAGGGCCGCGACCAGGTGGATGCCCGGGTTGGCGTGGTCGACCGCCACGGCGATGGCCAGCGTCTCGTTGTCGTCGCGGCCGTCGATGACCGCCGTGCGGGCCGTCGCGACGCACGCCCGCCGCATGACGTCCTCCTGGGACAGGTCGCCGCGCACGAAGTGCACCCCGGGGACGTCGGGCAGGGGGTTCTCGGAGACGTCGTCCCAGGCGCACAGGGCCACCTGGAACCGACCGTCGGCGGTCAGCTCCGCCACGATCCGCTCGGTGCGGCCCGGGAACCAGCCGAGGAGCACCACGTGGTCGGAAAGATCCAGCTGGACCACACCTCTCAGGCGTTTGCCCTTTCCCGACTGCAGCCCGTTGGCCAGCTGGGTGAAGAGCAGGGTCAGGGTGACGATGCCACCGACGATCACGTAGAGGCCGACGATTCTGCCCGCCGTCGACACGGGGAAGAAGTCGCCGTAGCCGACGGTGGCGGCGGTGACGAGGAAGTACCACCAGTAGGTGTCCGGGTCGGCGATGCCCGAGCCGGCCGGCTCGGCCAGGGCCATCGCCGCCCAGCTGCTGAGGAAGACGACGAGCGCGACGGCCAGCGGAAGGCGCCACCCGCGCAGGCGAACGCGCAGCACCCGCGACAGGCGCTGGATCAGGAACGGCACGCGCACTCCCGGTCGGCCGAAGGGGATCGCGAAAGTACCGCACGCCGAGCGGCCCCCTGCCGTTCGTCGTAGCGTCCGGCCGTGACCATCCAGAGCACCGACTTCTACGCCCTCGAGGAACTCCTGGAGCCCGAGGAGATCGAGGTGCGGGACCGGGTCCGCGCCTTCTGCGAGCGTGAGGTCACGCCGGTCGTCAACGAGTACTGGGAGCGCGCGGAGTTTCCCTTCGGTCTGGTGCCCAAGATCGCCGAGCTGGGCATCTCCGGGGGCACCGTGCAGGGCTACGGCTCCCCCGGGATGAGCGCGGTGGCCGCCGGGCTCGTGGCCGCGGAATGGGCCCGCGCCGACGGCAGCATCGGCACCTTCTACGGGGTGCACAGCTTCCTCGCGATGCAGTCGATCGCCCTGCTCGGCTCCGAGGAGCAGCGCGAGCGGTGGCTGCCCGCCATGGCACGGATGGAGAAGATCGGCGCCTTCGGCCTGACCGAGCCCAAGCACGGCTCGGACGCCGTCGGGCTGGAGACATCGGCCCGGCGGGACGGGAACTCCTACGTCCTCGACGGCCGGAAGAAGTGGATCGGGAACGGCTCGATCGCCGACTACGTGATCATCTGGGCCCGCGGCGAGGACGGCGCCGTCGGCGGTTACGTGGTCGAGAAGGGCACCCCCGGCTTCTCGGCGACCGTGATGACCGGCAAGACGGCGCTGCGGGCCGTGTGGCAGGCCGAGATCACTCTCGACGGCGTCCGGGTGCCGGCCGAGAACAAGCTGGCGGAGTGCCACTCGTTCAAGGACGTCTCCGCGGTGCTCGACCGGACCCGTTACACCGTCGCGTGGCGCGCGCTCGGGCTGGCCACCGCCTCCTACGAACTCGCGCTGGCCCATGCCCTGCGCCGGGAGCAGTTCGGTTCACCGATCGCCGGCTTCCAGCTCGTCCAGGACAAGCTGGCGCGGATGCTGGCCGAGATCACCTCGATGCAGCTCATGTGCTGGCGGTTGTCGAAGCTCGCCGACGCCGGCCGGATGACCGCGGCGATGGCGTCGCTGGCGAAGATGAACCACGCGTCCAAGGCGCGGGCGATCGTCGCCGACGCCCGCGACATTCTCGGCGGGGACGGGATCCTGCTCGACAACCACGTCGCCCGCCATCACGCCGACATGGAGGCGATCTTCACCTTCGAGGGCACCGATTCGGTGCAGGCGCTGATCGTCGGCCGGGAGATCACCGGGCTGTCGGCGATCAGCGGCCGGAGGCCCGAGCGGCGCTGATCGGCTCGGGCTCCTGGTCAGCCGGCGTCAGCGCGCACGGCTGAGTGCCCGGGTCACCGAGGTGACCCGCTGGCACTCCGCGCACGCGGTCCGGCCGACGCCGACCCGCTCCCACTTCTGGCTCCCCCACACCTGGACGATGGCACCGCAGACCGCGAGTTCCACCTCGCCGTCGAGCTCCGCGGGGGGCCGGTGTGCCTCCACGGCGTGCCAGGGGCGCGTGTGCTCGGCCGGTTGGCCGGGCGACCAACGATCGGGGCGGGCGAACCCCACGGCGTGGCTGTCCACGCCACCTGTGTGCCCCGGGTCACCTGGGGCCAATCACGGGACGGCGCATCCCGGGCGAGGCGGAGCACTCGAAGGAGGAGCACGCCGAGGCCGAGGAGACCATGAAGCGGCTCGCGCGCATGGACGCCGCCGACCCGGCGGAGCAGGTGGAGGCCATCAAGAAGATCGCCCCGACCCGGCCGCACCCGATGACCCCCAACGACGCCGGGATCCGCCTGACCGTCGGCGCAGTTGCCAGCCTGCTGGACCATCTGCGCGACGCAGTCAGCGGGCGGGGAACGAAGAGCGACTGACTGCCGCGTCCCGCCGAGCTACCGTCGTGAGGTAGCCCGACCCGAAGGAGCGCGCCGGTGGACCCGATCAGTCTGTTCGTCGGTGGCGCGCTGCTGGCCGCCGGCTTCCTCGCCGGCCGGCTCGGCCGACGGACCCCGTCGCCGCCTCCCACGAAGACGCCGGTGTGCGGCTGCGGGCACGCGCTCAGCCAGCACGACACCGAGACCGCCACCTGCTACGCCGAACTGAGGCGGGACACCTTCGACAAGCGCGGCCGCTGGGCCGGCCACTCGTGGGTGCCCTGCACGTGCCGGCAGTACATCGGCCCGCGGCCGATCGACGAGGTGTTCCTCCCCCGGCTGCTGCCGCCGACCGTCGACTGATCGCCGACGGCCGCGGGTCGTCAGTTCGGCAGGAAGCAGATGCCGACCCGGTTGGACTGACCGGCACACGTGGACGTGTTCTGCAGGTTGTCCGAGGCGATCCAGAGCCCGGCCGCGGTGCGCAGCAGATCCGTGGCACCGATGCCGCGGCCCCGACTCGGACCGGGCTGGTGGTTGCCGGTCACCGGGTCGAACTCGCCGAGGCCGGGCTGGTCGATGCCGCCGGGACCCTTCCGGTCGCAGCCGAGCGGATTGCTCGCGAAACGCTGGTGGCCGCCGGCGTAGACGGTCGTCGCGTCGGCCGCGACCGAGTAGAGGGAGTCGCAGCCGGTGTAGTTGATCCACAGGTGCCCGGTGATCGGGGCCTCCGTCGAGGGGTAGGCGATCACCGCGTCGCACGGTCCGGTGCGCGGCCCTGACGTCGAGCCGGCGTAGGGCTTGTACCCGGTGGTGGCCGTGTAGATCTTCTTCCCGTCGGGAGACCACGTCGCGTCCCGGGCGTAGAACGGCTGCACCGTCTCGCAGTGCTCCTCGAGCTCCGTAGGCCGCCATGCGCTGACGACGGCTGCTCCCGGGCCCGCCGCCACGTTGAGCCGGAAGATCTGCTCGTGTCGCTGACCGCCGACGGAGTTGAAGACGCCGGTGAGCAGCACCGCGGCGCCGTCCGGCGAGACGTTCATGTTGTGGATGCGGGTGGCCGGCCCGCGCATGCCGCCGTACGAGTAGGTCCCGGAGATTGCCGGCATGCCGTACCCGTCGGAGGCGCCGGTGACCGGCGAGACCGAGCGGAGGAGCCCGGCGATGCTGCCACCGACGAGCAGGTGGCCCTTCACCACCTCGATGTGGAACACGCGGCCGGCCGGGTGGAACGCGAAGGGCAGGGCCGCCCCGGTGGTCGCGTTGACCTTGGCCAGGTTCGTGGCGGCCGCGCCGCCCGCCCGGCTGAAGGCGCCACCCAGCAGGATCGAGCCGTCGGTACCGCAGGCAGCGGTCTCGACCTCGCCGTTGACGTTCGGGTTCCACGCCGTGACCTGGTACGGAGCGGTGGCCGAGAAGGCAAAGGCGTTCGACCGGGCGATGAGGGTGTTGGAACCGGCGTTCTTCACCTGGGTGAAGCGGCCGACCGCGTACATCGTGCCGCCGCACTGGATGATCTGGTGCACCTGTTCCACGGTGCCGTCGGTACCGGACGTGCCCAGTTGAGGGGTCGGCGCCGGGGTGGACGAGACGCGGGCGGTCGCCACCCCCGGCACCAGACTCAGCGCTCCGAAGACCAGGGCGATGACCGCCCCCGTCAGCAGTCGTCGTGCCACTCCCGGACTCCTCTCGCTGGCGAACCGTTCGACCCGGCGGACGCAGCTCCTCGGGCACCACCGCGGACGGCCCGGGGTCGTTTCGCCTCGGAAGGTAGCTCCCCGCATGCGCCGGGTCGGCACGAGCATGCGGACGTTCTCGTTCCGCCTGTGAAGGTGGTGTTCCGCAGCCACCGACCGGGCACAGCACGGACGGTCACTGCCCGCCCCTCCCAGGAGGCCTCATGTCCGCACGCTCCGGTGCCGGTTCAGCACGACGACGCGCCGCCGTGCTGGCGGTCACCGAACCGGTACGGACGCTCGCGGGCGCCGGCGCCCTGGCCGCCGGCCTTCCGCTCCTGCGCTCAGCGCCGCGGGGGGAACCGCACCCTGTGCTCGTCCTGCCTGGACTCATGGCGTCAGACCTGTCCACCCGCCTGCTCCGCGCCTGGATCGGCCGTCTGGGTCATCCGGTCGCGGGATGGGCGCTGGGGCGCAACCGCGGCCCGACGCAGGAGGTCTTCTCGGAGCTGCCGCTCCTGGTGGACCGGTTGGCGCGGGAGCACGACGCTTCGGTCAGCATCGTGGGCTGGAGTCTGGGCGGCATCTACGCCCGCCGCTTGGCGCTGCGCGCTCCGCACCAGATCCGGCAGGTCATCTCCCTCGGCTCCCCCTTCGCGCTCGGTCGGCCGCCGGCTGGCAGCCCGGGCGCCCGGGTCTTCCAACGCTATTCGCCGCTGCACACAGCCGACCGGATCCACACGTCCCGGGCATCCCTGGCTCGCCCGCTGCCCGTACCGAGCACGGCGGTCTACTCACGCTGGGACGGCGTCGTCGACTGGCGCGCGTGCCGGCAGCGGCCCGGTCCGACGAGCGAGAACGTCGCCGTGCGCAGCAGCCACCTCGGCATGGGGCACGACCCGGCGGTGCTGTGGCTCGTGGCGGACCGCCTTGCCCAGCCGGACGACTGCTGGGCGCCCTTCCGGCGACCATCGCGGTTCGGCCTCGGCGCCCTCTTCCCCTTGGAGGACTGACGACGAAGGGGCCGCCCCGGCGCATCGCCGGGACAACCCCTTCGTCGTTCGCGGATCGCTCCGCCCGGCGGTCAGTTCGGCAGGAAGCAGAGCCCCACGTGACCGCTCTTGCCCGCACAGGTCGACGTGTTCGCCTGGTTGTCGGAGGCGATCCACAGGCCGTCGGCCGTCCGGATCATGTCGTCCGCACCGAGACCACGGCCTCGGCTCGGACCTGTCTGCGCCGCGCCGTTGCTCGGGGCCAGCTCACCCAGACCCGGCTGCGCTCGAGCGGGCGAAACCAGCTTGTCGCAACCGCTCGGGTTGCTGATCCAGCGCTGGTGCCCACCGATGAACACCGTGGTGTCGTCCGCGGCAACGGAGAACAGCGAGTCGCAGCCGGTGTAGTTGATCCACAGGTGCGTGCCGGCAGCCCCGCCGAACTCCGTCTGCGGCTCGGCGGGGTAGGCGATCGCCGCGTCACACGGCCCGCTGCGCGGCAGGCTCGAGGACTTGTCGTACGGCTTGTAGCCGGT
>JAOPWH010000167.1 GCA_025965795.1 Blastococcus sp. | reverse complement strand
GGCGCGCCCTGAACTGGTCGATCCACTTCCACGAGCTGCTCGAGCAGCCGGCGCTGGTGCGCGACCACCTGGGGCCCTACGTGGACCGGATGCGCGCCCTGGTCGGCTCGACGGACTGGCTGGCCCGCACCTGCCTGCTGTGGGAGGCGACCTACGACGTCGTCGACCGGGCGTTCCGGTCCCTTCCGGGTGTGCACCTGGTGAGCTACGAGAGCCTGGTCCAGGACCCCATGGGCGGCTTCGCCGACCTGTACGCACGGTTCGGCCTCACCTGGTCCGACGGCGCCGCGGGGCGGGTCCGCGAGGCGACCACCGAGAAGGCCGGCGCGGAGCAGGGCTCGCACCGCTGGTCGCTGCGCGGCGGGCTGTCCCGCACCGCCTACCGGCCCATGGGCTCGGCGACGGCGTTGTCGAGCTACCGGACGCGACTGACCGATGCGGAGGTCGAGCGCGTGCGGGAGCTCACCGCCTCGGTGGCCGGTCGGGTCCTCGCCCCGTAGCGGAGGTCGGACGGCCCAGACTCAGCGGTGCGACCTCAGGCGGGTCATCAGCGCGCCGGTCAGCAGCACGAGCGCGAACGGTGCGTCGTCGCGGACGTAGCGCTTGAACAGCCGGCGCGGCTCGTGCACCAGCCGGAAGAGCCATTCCAGGCCGAGCGGACGCATCCAGCCCGGCGCGCGCTGGAGGTCGCCGGCCGCGAAAGGAAGCGCCGCGCCGCAGCCGAGCCACCAGGTCTTCGGCAACAGTCCGGAGAAGCCCGAGATGATGTGCTCCTGCTTCGGGAACCCCAGGCCGACGAAGACGATGTCGGGGGCGGCCGAGATCACTCCGTCGCGGCACTTGTCCAGCTCGGCCGGGTCCAGCTCGAAACCCCGGGGCGGCGAACAGGTGCCGGCGATCTTCAGGTTCGGATAGGCGAGCTGGAGAGCCGCGGCCGCGCGCTCGGGCACGCCCGGTTCGCCGCCCAGCAGGTAGACGGAGCGGCCGTCAGCGGCCGCCGCCGCGCTCAGCGACCACAGCAGGTCGGCGCCGGTGACGCGGGCGGGGATCGGCCGCCCGGACAGGCGGGCGGCCCAGACGACGGGTGCGCCGTCGGCGACGCTGATCTGCGCGCTGCGGATCAGCTCGGCCAGCCGCGGGTCGCGAGCGGCGTGGCGGAGGTGGTCGACGTTGGGGGTGGCGATCCAGCCGCCTCGGCCGGCACGGAGCTCGCTCCGGACCTGATCGACGACCTCGACTTCGGTCAGTGCGTCGATCGGTAGGCCGCCGACCTCGACGCGCCCACGACCCGTCGCTGTCATGAAGAGATCATGACTCGCCTGTGCACGACGCGACACAGGTTCGCGCGCGATCTCACCCCAAGGGAGGTCACCAGGGTTCCCGATGGCTGTTCGAATGGCATTGTCGTCCCCGTGGTGAGCGCTTCCGCGGGGAACCAGCCCCTACCGTCCTCGGGGCAGAGTACGGACCGTCCGCGAGTGCTCTACCTCGGTGGTCTCGGCCGGAGCGGGACCACGGTCCTCGAACGTGTCCTCGGCGAGCTGCCCGGCACGTGCTCGGTGGGTGAGCTCGTGCACCTCTGGCAGCGCGGCGTCCTCGACGACGAGACGTGCGGCTGCGGTTCACCGTTCTCCCGGTGTCCCTTCTGGACCGAGGTCGGCAGCCGTGCCTTCGGGGGCTGGGATCCGGCGCTGGCCACACGCATGGAGGAGCTCCGTCCCCGCGTCGACCGCACCCGGTTCATCCCCCGTCTCCTCGTGCCCCGGCTCCTGGGCCGCCACCGCGCGGATCTGCAGGAGTACGTCGCGACGTTCCTGCGGCTGCACCGCGCCATCAGCGAGACCGCCGGCGGCGCCGTCGTCATCGACTCGAGCAAGCACTCCTCGCTGGCGTTCTGCCTGCGCAGCGAGCCGGAGATCGACCTGAGGGTCGTGCACGTCGTCCGCGACAGCCGGGGCGTCGCGTACTCCTGGACCAAGGAGGTCCTGCGTCCGGAGGCCACGGCGGGCGAGGCGCTCATGACGCGCTACTCCCCCGCCCGCTCGGCCGCCCTGTGGGTGGGTCACAACCTCTTCTTCGGACTCCTGGGCCGGCTGGGCACGCCCACGCGGCTGCTCCGCTACGAGGACTTCGTCGCCGATCCCGGGACCGTGCTGGTGGAACTGGCCGACTTCGCCGGCCTGCCGCTCGGTCCGGGGGCGCTGGACTTCCTCGACGGATCCTCGGTGATGCTGACGCCGTCGCACACGGTGGCCGGCAACCCGATGCGGTTCCGCACAGGGGCCACCACGTTGCGCCGGGACGACGCCTGGCGCAGCGACCTGCCCCAGGGACGGCGCCGGCTCGTGTCGGCCCTCACCTCGCCCCTGCTGCTGCGCTATGGCTACTTCCGCGGCCACTCCCGGCGGGCGACCCGATGACGGCCGGCCGGGCCACCGTCGGCGTGGTCGTGCCCACCCACGACCGACCCGAGCTGCTGCGCGAGACGCTGCGCTCGATCCTGGCCCAGGACACCGATACCGAGCTCGACGTCGTCGTCGTGTTCGACCGGAGCACGCCCGACCCGGCGCTCGCGGAGCTGAGCATCCCCGGCCGGCGGGTGCGGGTCATGTCCAACACCCGGACTCCGGGGCTCGCGGGCTCACGGAACAGCGGGATCCTCGCCCTGGACACCGACTGGGTGGCCTTCTGCGACGACGACGACACCTGGGCGCCCCGGCGGCTGAGCGCCCAGCTGGAGCGGGCCGGCCGGCATCCGGAGGCCGAGCTGATCACGACGGCGATCTGCGTGCTCTTCGAGGGCGCCGAGGTGCCCCGACTGGCCGGCACCGACACCGTCACCCGCGCCGAGCTGGCACGACACCGCATGGCGATGCTGCACAGCTCGACCCTGCTGGTCCGCCGCGACGCCCTCCTCGGGCGCCTCGGGATGGTGGACGAGGCCATCCCGGGCAGTCAGAACGAGGACTGGGACCTGCTGCTGCGCGCGGCGGCCCATGCCCCCATCCCGCACGTGGACGAGCCGCTGGTGCGCGTCCTCTGGGGACGGTCGTCCCACTTCTCGCGCCAGTGGGAGACCCGCGTGGCCTCCCTGGAGTGGATGCTCGAACGGCACCCGGACATCGCCGGTGACGACCATGGCGCGGCGCGGGTCTTCGGTCAGCTCGCCTTCGGCAGCGCCGCGCTGGGCCGCCGCCGTGCCGCCGTGCGCTGGGCCCGCCGTTCGATCGGCCGGCGCGCCACCGAACCCCGGGCGTTCCTGGCCCTGGCCGTCTCGGCGGGCGCACTGTCCGCGGAATCGGTCATGTCGTTCCTGCACCGCCGCGGCCGCGGCCTGTAACCCAAGGGGCCCCGCACCGTCGGCATCGGCCCCCTGCAGGGCCGGGCCGGCCCCGTCCCCGGAACCGCCCTGAGCTTGCGAAGGGTGGGAGGACGGGATCCTTTCTCAGTACGCCCCGCGCGAGCGGAGCACCGCGGACGCCGTCTTCCAGAGGATCAGCAGGTCCAGTGCCAGCGTCCAGTTCTCGACGTAGCGGAGGTCCAGCCGGACCGACTCCTCCCAGGAGAGGTCGCTGCGGCCGGAGATCTGCCAGAGGCCGGTCAGGCCGGGCTTGACCAGCAGCCGGCGCCGGATGGAGGTGTCGTAGCGCTCCACCTCCTTCGGCAGGGGCGGCCGCGGCCCGACCAGCGACATCGAGCCGCCGAGAACGTTGAACAGCTGCGGCAGCTCGTCGAGGGAGAACCGGCGCAGCCAGCGGCCGACCGGGGTGACGCGCGGGTCGCTGCGCATCTTGAACAGCAGGCCCTGGCCCTCGTTGTGGGCGAGCAGTTCCGCCAGCTTCGCGTCCGCGCCGTCGACCATGCTGCGGAACTTCAGCATCGTGTAGTGGTCGCCGTAGGCCCCCACGCGCTCCTGCCGGTAGAGCACCGGCCCGGGGCCGGACAGCCGGACGGCCAGGGCGATGGCGAGCAGGACCGGTGCGATGAGGACGAGGGCGACCGCGGCTCCCACGCGGTCCAGGGCGCCCTTCAGCACCCGCTTCCAGCCGGAGAAGACCGGCTCCTCGATCGAGAGCAGGGGCAGCCCGACGAAGGGGCGGATGTGGAGACGGGGACCGGCGATCTCGATGAGTCCAGGAGAGACGAGCAGTTCGATCCCGCTGCCCTCGAGCTGCCATGACAGCTTCCGCAGGTAGAGCGCGGCGGTCTCGCTGGCCGACGTCACCGCGACGGCGTCGGCGCCCCGCCGCTGGACGACGTCGACGACGTCGTCCAGACCTCCGTCGATGGGCACCCCGATGGACTCGACCCGCGCCGCACTGGGAGTGGTGACACAGGCCGCCACGACCTCCATGCCCGCGAACCGGTCCACCTGGATCCGCCGGACGAGGTCGGCCACGGCCGCGTCCCGGCCGACCGCGACGACGCGCTTGATGCAGCGGCCCCCGCGGCGGGCCCGCTGGAGCCACTTACGGCCGAGAAAACGGGCGCACAGGGACGCCACCGTCAACGCGGGGACCGTGAAGACGACGAAGGAGCGCGCGATCTCCAACTGGGCCCCGTAGGAGACGACGCTCACGCCGGCCAGGAGCCAGAGACCGCCGCGCGCGACCTTCCGGAACTCCTCGCTCCCCGTGCCGAAGAACTTGTGCGAGTAGCCGCCGGACATGCCGACGGCGGCGGGCCAGAGCAGTGGCAGGGCGATGCTCAGCCAGGCGTAGGGCGAGCCCGGCCGGACCTCGCCGGGACGGATGCCCAGCATCACCGCACCGGCCAGGACCGCGAGAACGGCGTCGGCGGTGATCAGCAGGGTGCGGTAGCGCCGGCTCCACCGGGCTTCGCGGCGACGGCCGACCACGGCGCGCGGCAGTGCGGAGGGGGTGGGGTCGGACGGGTCCGACACCCGGCCGGGCGCCGGAAGGCGCAGCTCTGCATGGCCTGCGCCGGCATCTACGAGCATGGTCCCCCCAGACCGCGAATACTACTGTGCGTAGTTGACGGGCTACACCACAGCGGTACGCTCTCAGCTGTTTCCACTGGTCGCGCCGCCCGCAACCCGACCACCCTCACACTGGGTCAGACAAGCGTCAATACGGACGGTGACGGTTCACCCAATTGGGAGGACACCTGAACGTGGCGGGCCGCGCCCGCCTCACCTGCGCGGATGCACGTCGTTCTGGGCAGCACCCAGACCGGCCTGGAGGAGCAGCTCGACCGCGTCGGCCGCCTCCACGAGGAGAAGCGGCAGTTCCTTGCGTTCGACCGAGGAGAAGTCCTTCAGGACGAAGTCCGCGGCGTCCTGCCGGCCGGGAGGCCGGCCGATGCCGACGCGCACCCGCAGGTACTCCTTGCTGCCGGTCGAGCGGGTGATCGAGCGCAGGCCGTTGTGCCCACCCTCGCCCCCGCCACGCTTGAGCCGGACCGCTGCGAAGGCGATGTCCAGCTCGTCATGGATGACGACGAGGTCCTCGACGGGCAGGTGGTGGTAGTCCAGCAGCCCGCGCACCGGGCCGCCCGACTCGTTCATGTAGGTGGTCGGACGCGCCAGGACCACGCGCCGGCCCGCGAGCCGCCCCTCGCCGGACACCGCCCGCGCCCGCGCACCCTTGCCCGGCGCGAGACGGATACCAGCTCTCGACGCCAGTTCGTCGAGCACCATCGCGCCGACGTTGTGCCGGTTCCCTGCGTATCCGGGGCCGGGGTTGCCGAGTCCGACGACGAGGAACGGCCCCTCGGACGGCCCTCCGTCGGGCACAGCTGCGCCGGGGGCGCCGGCAGTGCCGGCGCCCCCGGAGGTCGAGCTCTCGCTCAGCTGTTGCCTCAGTCGTTCTTGGCGGAGTTCTCCGCCGAGTCCATCGACTCGCCGCTGCCCTGGTCCTGCGGCTCGGGGACGACGTCGCCCTGACCGGCACCCTCGGCGGCCTCGTCGGACTCCTCACGCTCGATGCCGGCCTCGGCCTCGGCCTCGGCCAGCTCGGCCTCCAGCGCCTCGGCCGACGGAGCGCCGAGGAAGCCGATGACGAGCGACTCGGGCTCGGTGATCAGCGTGGCGCCAGGAGGCAGGACCAGGTCACCGGCGGTGATGTTCTGACCGGCGCCGCGGCCGGTCACGTCGACCTCGATGCTGTCGGGCAGACGCGTGGCGTCGGCCTCGATCTGCACCGTGCTGAGCTGGTGGTTGGGGATCGTGTCGGGGGCGACCTCACCGACGATCACGATCGGCACCTCGACGGTGGTCTTCTCGCCGCGGCGGACCAGCAGCAGGTCGATGTGCTCGTGGGTGCGCCGGATCGGGTCGCGCTGCACGGCCTTGGTGAGGGCCAGCTGCTCCTTGCCGTCGAGCACGATCGTCAGCAGGGCGTTGGCGCCGCCGTTGCGCAGCGCCGCGGCGAACTCGCGGGCGGGCAGCGACAGGTGGACGACGTCCTGACCGTGCCCGTACAGGACGGCGGGGACGCGACCGGCACGGCGGGTGCGACGGGCGCTGCCCTTGCCGAACTCGGTGCGGGTCTCGGCTTCGAGGCGGAAGTCAGCCACGGTGATGTGCTCCTCAGACAGGTGGATCGGATCCGGGCCGGCGCACGAGCGCGGCACACCCTGGAGGGCAGACGCACGTCGATAACGGAGCAGAGCTCCCTCGCCGGGCTGACGACGAGAATACGCGGTCCGACCGAGCGGGGGCCCGGAGGGTCCCCGAGGCGGGACGGGAACGGCTCAGCGCAGCTGGGGCACGGCTCGTGGCCGCGGTGCGATCCGGAGGATCGCAGTGTTATGAGTTCCCGTCGAAGAGGCTCGTCACGGAGCCGTCCTCGAAGACCTCCTTGATGGCCCGGGCGAGCAGCGGCGCGATGGAGAGCACCGTGAGCTTGTCGAACTGGCGCTCGGGCTCGATCGGCAGCGTGTTGGTGACGATGACCTCGCTGACCCGGCTGTTCTTCAGCCGGTCGATCGCGGGCCCGGACAGCACCCCGTGGGTGGCGGTGACGATGACGTCGGCGGCGCCGGCCTCGAAGAGCGTCTCGGCGGCCTTCACGATCGTGCCGCCGGTGTCGATCATGTCGTCGACGATCACGCAGACGCGGCCCTCGACGTCACCCACCACGCGG
>JAOPWH010000119.1 GCA_025965795.1 Blastococcus sp. | reverse complement strand
GCAGCGCGGCGGTGAGCTCACCGACGTCACCGGCCCGCACCCGGAGGCCGGCTTCCCTGCCGACCACCTCGGGCAGCGCCCCGGCGTCGGTGGTGACCAGCGGCGTGCCGCACGCCATGGCCTCGATCGCGGGCAACGAGAACCCCTCGTACAGCGACGGGATGGCGACGACGGCGGCCCGCTGGAGCAGGTCCACCAGCTCCTTCTCGGGCACCGGACCGGTGAACCGGACGGCGTCGCGCAGGGCCAGCCGGTCCAGGGCCGCCTCCGCCGGGCCACCCGGGCGGGCGGTGCCGACCACGGTCAGCCGGACCGGTCGCTCGGTGCGCAGCTTCGCCAGCGCCTCGAGCAGGTGGACCAGCCCCTTGAGCGCGACGTCGGCACTGGTGATCACCAGGACGGAGTCGGGATCACGCTGCCGTCCGGGCGCCGGCGGCGTGAACTCGGCCGGGTCGATGCCGACGGGGATGACCTCGATGCCGCCGGCCGGGACGCCCATGTGGGTGGCGATGTCGGTGCGCGAGCTCTCCGACACCGTGGTGATGGCGTCGAGCCGTCGGGCGACGCGTGCCTGCATGCCGGTGAACGCGTACCAGCGACGCAGGGTGAGCCGCCGGCGCAGGCTCCGGGCGGCGGCCAGTTCCAGCTCCCGGTCGATGGCGACGGGGTGGTGCACGGTGGCGACCGTGGGCACGCCGGCGTGCACCAGGCGGAGCAGGCCCCAGCCCAGGGACTGGTTGTCGTGGACGATGTCGAACTCCGGCCGCCCGAATCCGTCGGCCCGGCCGAGGAGGTGTCGCGCGGCCCGCAGGCTGAAGGTCATCGGCTCGGGGAAGCCGGCGGTGCACATCGTCGCCCACTCCAGGACGTCGATCCCGTCGCGGAACTCCGACGGCCGGGGCGTGCGGAACGGATCTGGCTCCCGGTAGAGGTCGAGGCTGGGCAGCCGGGTCAGCGGAACGCCCTCGTCGAGCTCGGGATAGGGCTGGCCGCTGACGACCTCGACGCGGTGCCCCAGCTCGATGAGCTCGCGGGACAGGGCGCGGACGTAGATGCCCTGACCGCCGCTGTGCGGCTTGCTCCGGTAGGACAGCAGTGCGATGCGCATCGACCGTCCCATGCGCCGGACTCTAACGAGCCGGGCCCGCGGCCCGGCTACCAACCGGTAACCGGGGAGCACGGCCACCTGTCAGCGGAACTGGCACAGTCCTGGGTCATGATCCGTCATGTCGTGGTCTTCACGTGGTCCGAGGACGCCGACGCCCAGCGCCGGGCGAGCACAGTCCAGGCGCTGCGCCGGCTGCCACAGGAGGTCGGCGGAACGGAGTCCTTCGTCGTGGCCGACGACGCGGGGCTGTCCGCCGGGAACGCCGACACCGTGCTCATCGCGGACTTCCGGAACGCCGAGGCGTTCGCCCGGTATGCCCAGGACCCCGTCCACCAGGCCGTGCTCGCCGAGCACGTCCGCCCGTGGCTGGCCGTCCGGAGCGCCGTCCAGTACGAGCTCTGACCTCACCGGGGCCCGATCCGCGCCGCTGGGTTCCCGGCCTGTCGTCCTGACGTCCCCGGCTGACCGGCAGCTGGAGGACGGTCCCCCCGGGGCGTCCACAGGCACCGGCGCTCTCCACAGATCTCCCGGCCGGCGCCGCGGGCCGACCCGAACGCCCAGGGTCGACGCATGAGCGCGCGGCCGAACCGGGATCCCTTCTCCGACGTCGAGCCCTGTGAGGTGCGGCTGGGAACTCTCGGCGAGATCGCGGCGGGGCTGCCGCAACTGCTCGGGTTCCGTCCGGCCGAGTCAGTGGTCCTGATCGGTCTGGGCGGCGCCAGTGGCGGTCGGGTCGGCATGACCGTCCGGGCGGACATCCCGCCCGAGGAGCTTGCCGCGGTCGTGGCCCGGGCCCTGGTGCGGAGCGTGAGCACGGATCGGCCCGAGGCCGTCGTCGTCGCGGTCGTCTCCGAGGCGCCGGACCTGCCGGGGCGGGCCGGACGTCGCGGTGAGCTGCCGCACCGGGTGCTGCTGCACGAGCTGACCATCGCCCTGGCGCGGGCCGGCATCCCGCTGCGGGACGCCCTGCTGGTGCGGGCCGGCAGCTGGTGGTCCTTCGACTGCCCCCACGCGTGCTGTCTTCCGGGGGCCGGTACGCCCTTGCCGTCAGGTGTGACGGACCTGGAGATCGCCTCGATCGCGATGGGCGTGGTCGTGGCGAACAGTCGCGAGGCCCTGGAGCGGCGCATCGAGGGCCCCGCGGACGCGACAGGCGTCCGCGAGGCGTGTCTCCGGCACGCCGGCGAACGCTGGGCCTTGGCCGCCGAACAGGGATGGGCGGCCGTCGCCGACGACGCGTGCGCGGCCGTCGAGGAGGCCCTCGGCGTCTGCGCGCCGGGGTCCGGTTCCGGCGGGCAGCTGACCGACGAGCTGGTGGCGCGGGTCCTCTGGGGCCTCCGCGACAACCACGTGCGCGACCGGGTCCTGGCAACGGCGCTCGGGCCCGACGCCGCCGCTGCCGAGACGCTGTGGACCGAGTGCACGAGGCGCGCGCCGACCCCGCTGGACGCCGCACCGGCCACGCTGCTGGCGGTGAGCACCTGGCTGCGTGGCGACGGCGCCATGGCCAACGTGGCACTCGATCGCGCCCTGGCCAGCGACCCCGACCACCTGCTCGCCCAGCTGCTGTCCGAGGCGCTGACCGCCTGCATGAAGCCGGAGGACCTGCGGGCGATGATCGCCGCCGCCACCGGCCCCGAGCCCCGACCGGCGGGGCCAGGGGCGGAGCCGGAGCCGGAGCCGGAGCCGGAGCGATGATCCGCGGACGGTCCGGAACTCAGAGCAGGTCGGGCCGCTGCCACTCCTCGCCCAGGACGTGCTCGGCCAGGAAGGCGAGGGTCGTCTCGTACCAGGCGATGGAGTTCCCGGGCGTGAGCACCCAGTGGTTCTCGTCGGGGAAGTAGAGGAACTTCGACGGCACGCCGCGCTTCTGCAGGTCGTACCAGAGCCGGAGCGCCTCACCGATCGGCACGCGGTAGTCCTTGTCGCCGTGGATCACCAGCATGGGCGTCCGGATGGCGTCGGCGTAGCGGTGCGGCGAGTTCTGCTCGTAGCGCTTGGGATCGCGCAGCGGGTCGCCCCACTCCTTCTCCCAGAAGTACGCCGCGTCGGTCGTCCCGGTGAAGGCGTCGAGGTCCCAGAGGCTGGCGTGGGTGACGATCGCCCGGAAGCGGTCGGTCTGGGTGGCCACCCAGTTGGCCATGTATCCGCCGAAGGATCCGCCCATGGCCGAGGTGCGGGTCTCGTCGATGTCCGGGCGCTGCGCGACGACGTCGACGGCGGCCATCAGGTCGGTGTACGGGGCCCCGCCCCACTCGCCCCAGCCCCGCCGGATGAAGTCGAGGCCGAACCCGTCCGACAGCGCCGGGTTGGGCAGCAGGACGGCATAGCCGCGAGCGGCCATCACCCAGGGGCACCACCGCCACGACCACGAGTTCCAGCTCATCAGCGGTCCGCCGTGGATCCACAGCAGCAGCGGCGCCGGCGACTCCGCCGACGCGCCTTCCGGGAGGACCAGCCACGACTGCACGCGGGCGCCGTCGGCGGCGATGGCCTCGACCTCGTGCAGCGTGCCGGGCAGTGCCCCGAGCGTGCCGGGATTCGGCAGCGCCGCCGGCTCCTGGAGGGGTGTCGCCGGGTCGAGCCGCACCGGGGCCGCCGGCGAGTCGTAGGCGGAGCGCAGCGCGTAGAGGGCGCTGCCGTCCCGGGCCACCTGGAGGTCGCTGTAGGCGCCGTCCCCGGTCAGGCGCACGGGTGCGCCGCCGTCCAGGTCGATCCGGAAGACCGCGTGCCGCCCGTTCTCGTCGGCCAGGTAGAACACCGCCGAGCCGTCCGCGCTGAACTGCGGCGCGGTCGGCCAGCGGTCGACACCGGCGGTGAGGTCGCGGGCGGTGCCGTCGGCGACGTCGACCAGCAGCAGGGTGTAGTCCGGTGGCTCCGAATAGGTGGACAGCTGTTCGCGCACGCAGACCACCGACGAGCCGTCGGGGGAGAAGCGGGCGCTGTACACATCGGCCAGCGGGTCGTCGACGAGCGCACGGGTCTCGCCGCTCGCCGTCTCGGTGACGACGAGCCGGGTGCGCCGCCCGGCCGGTCCGTCGGCGACGTCCTCGGCCCGGGCCAGCAGCGACCCGTCGGGGGAGAGGGTGATGTCGTCGCCCGCGCCGCTGGGCGGCCGTGCGTCCGGGGTGAGGTCCCGCATCGCAGGGCTCTCCGGCGCCGCGCCCTCGTCGCCGGGCAGCTGACCGGCCCAGAACAGGTGCGGCACCGCCGGACCGAGGTCGTGGTCCCAGAACCGCACCGGATAGGCCTCGTGCAGGACGGCCGAGACGCCCGCGTCCTTCCGCTTCGTGCGCCGCTCCTGGTCTGCCTCCGGATCGGAGCCGCCCGGCATCGTTGCCGCGACCACCACGACGTCGCCGCTGTCCGGGGCGACGGTGAAGGCGGAGATCCCGGCGGGCCGGGTGAGCACGGGCCGGGCCTCGCCGCCGTCCGCGGGCAGGCTCCAGAGGGCGGGCTTGGGCTCGTCGTCACCCTTCGCCCCCGGCACCGGGCGGGCGGAGGTGAACAGCAGCGAACCGTCCGGAGCCCACGCCGGCGCGGACTCCCCGGGCCCGCTCCGGGTGAGCCGCCGGGCCGGCCGGGTGCCCTCCGGATCGATCTCCCAGACCGCGGACTGCCACTTCTTCTTCTCGGCGTCCAGCGTCTGCACCGACACAGCCAGCCGGCGGCCATCCGCCGACAGGGCGAGCGAACCCAGCCGGGGGAGGGCGACGAAGTCGGCGAGCCGGCCGAACGGGTCGGCTCCCGGCTCGGGTGTGGCGGGTGCTGGCTTGCTCACCGGCGGCTCTTCTCTGGTGGGGCGGTCGAACGTCGCCGTCACCCTAGCCAGCCCGGCCCACGCCATGACCGGATCTCCGGGGAGATCTGCGCTGCGGGTCGCTCAGAGCAGTGGCGCGGCCTCGAGCTGGGTGAGTTCCTCGTCGAGGGCGCTGACGAAGAGGTGCTGGGCGACTCCCGGGGGGAGGACCCGGCCGTCGAGGCTCACCGCTCCGTCGGCCAGCCGGGCGGTCATCGTGGCGCCCGGCCGCACGTCCTGCTCGGCCAGCAGGCGCAGCATCTCTGGGTTCTCCTGCAGCTGTTCGCTGATCCGGCGGATGACCACCTGCCGTCCGTCCGACGTGGCCGAGGTGGAGAGCAGGGTGAGCGAGTCCAGGACGGCCGAGGTCTCGCCACCCAGGGGCTCGTCCCCGCGCAGGGCGTCGAGACCGGGGATGGGGTTGCCGAAGGGGGAGACCGTCGGATTGCCGAGCAGGCTGACGAGCTTGCGCTCGACCGCCTCGCTCATCACGTGCTCCCAGCGGCAGGCCTCCTCGTGCACGTCGGCGTAGTCCAGCCCGATCACGTCGACCAGCAGGCACTCGGCGAGGCGGTGCTTGCGCATGACCGCGGTGGCCAGCTGCCGGCCGGCGTCGGAGAGCTGCAGGTGGCGGTCACCCTCGACGCTCAGCAGGCCGTCCCGCTCCATGCGGGCAACCGTCTGGCTGACCGTGGGGCCGCTCTGGTGCAGCCGCTCGGCGATGCGCGCCCGCAGCGGGACGATCCCCTCCTCCTCCAGCTCGAAGATCGTCCGGAGGTACATCTCGGTCGTGTCGATGAGGTCGTTCACAAGCACTCCTCCGTGTCGGCGCCGAGTCTACGGGGGAGGGCTCCGCCGGCCGGCCCGCGCCGACCGGTCGGAGGAGGGCCCCGGACGAGGTCGGGCAACCGTCGGGGAGCGGTCGGGGAGCCGTCGGCGCAGCGGTCGGGACAGCGGTACGGGTCCGGAGGAACGGGTAGCGTCCCGCCCGTGAGCGACTCGGTGGCCGTCGTCTGGGACGACGCGCTGCTCGGCTACACGATGGGCGGCGACCATCCGCTGCATCCGGTCCGGCTGGACCTGACCATGCGGCTGGCCGACAGCCTCGGCGTGCTCGCTCCCAGCCGGTTGACCCTCCTGAAGCCCTCGCCGGCCGACGTCGATCTGCTCACGCTGGTGCACGACCCGGCGTATCTGGAGGCGGTCCGGCGTGCCCCCGAGGATCCGGCCGTGGGACACGGGCTCGGCACGCCGGACAATCCCACTTTCCCGGGGATGTACGACGCCGCGGCCCTGATCACCGGCGGCAGCGTGCAGGCCGCGCGCGAGGTGCACAGCGGGCGGGCGCAGCACGCCGTGAACATCTCCGGCGGACTGCACCACGCGATGCGCAACGCGGCCTCGGGTTTCTGCGTGTTCAACGACGCGGCGGTGGCGATCGCGTGGCTGCTCGGGGAGGGCTACGAGCGGATCGCCTACGTCGACCTCGACGTGCACCACGGCGACGGCGTCCAGGCGGCCTTCTACGACGATCCGCGAGTGCTGACCGTCAGCGTCCACCAGACGCCGCTCACCCTGTTCCCCGGCACCGGATTCCCCGAGGAGACCGGGAACGCCGAGAAGGCACTCGGCAGCGCGGTCAACCTCGCCCTGCCCAACGGCACCGACGACAGCGCGTGGCTGCGGGCCTTCTCCGCCGTCGTCCCGAGCGTGCTGCGGGCCTTCGAGCCGCAGATCCTGGTCACCCAGTGCGGCTGCGACGCCCACCACGAGGACCCGCTGGCCGACCTCGCCCTCACCATCGACGGTCAGCGCGCCAGCTACAAGGCCATGCACGAGCTGGCGCACTCCGTCAGCGACGGCAGGTGGATCGTCCTCGGCGGTGGCGGCTACGGCCTGGTGCGGTGCGTGCCCCGGGCGTGGACGCACCTGATCGCCGAGGTGAGCGGGGATCCGCTCGACCCGGCCACCGAGATCCCCCAGTCATGGCGCGACGACGTGGCCGCCCGGGGGCTGCGCGTCCGGCCGCCCACGCACATGACCGAGGGCGGCTACACCGGGTTCTCGCGCTGGGACGCCTTCACCGAATCGCGGGTGGACCGCGCCGTCATGCGCACCCGCCGTGCCTCGTTCCCCTACTTCGGGCTCGACCCGGACGATCCTCGTGACTGAGCCCGAACCCCCCGTCCCGGTCGACGTCCCTGCTCCGCCTCCGCACTGGGAGGCCGACATCGTCGCCGCGGACGGCGGCACCGTGCACCTGCGGCCGATCTGCCCGGAGGACGCCGAGGGGCTCGTCGGGCTCATGGAGCGCAGCAGCGACCAGACCCGCTACTACCGGTTCTTCGGGCCGATGAAGCGGCTGTCGGCCAAGGACCTGCACCGCTTCACCCACGTCGACCACGTCGACCGGGTCGCCTTCGTCGTGCTGCTCGGTGACCTGCTGGTCGCCGTCGGGCGCTACGACCGCTATCCGGGCACCGACGACGCCGAGATCGCCTTCCTGGTGGAGGACGCGCACCAGGGGCGGGGCCTGGGGTCGGTCCTGCTCGAGCACCTCGCCGCCGCCGGCCGGGAACGGGGCGTCAAGCGGTTCGTCGCCGAGGTCCTGGCACAGAACAGCAGGATGGTCCGGGTCTTCCAGGACGCCGGTTACCACTCCACGCGCGAGTACGAAGACGGCGTCGTCCACCTGACCTTTCCGATCGAGCAGACCGAGGACGCCCTCGCGGTCGCCTACGAACGCGAGCAGCGCAGTGAGTCGCGGTCCATCGCGCGGCTGCTCACCCCCTCCTCCGTCGCCGTGGTCGGCGCGAGCAACGACGAGGGCAAGATCGGCAACGCCGTGCTTCGGAACCTGCTCGACTTCGGCTTCGCGGGGCCGGTCTACCCGGTCAATCCAGGGGCCCGGCACGTCCGCGGGGTGCCCGCCTACGCCGACATCGAGTCGATCCCGGACGACGTGGATCTCGCCGTCCTGGCGGTTCCGGCCGACGAGGTGGCCGGGGTGGTGGAGGCCTGCCGGCGCAAGCGGGTGAAGGGCCTGGTCGTGGTGTCCGGCGGCTTCGGCGAGACCGGGCCCGAGGGACGTGCCGCGGAGCGGCAGCTGGTCGCCGCTGCCCGGGCCTCCGGGCTTCGGGTGGTGGGCCCCAACTGCCTGGGCATCGTGAACACCGATCCCGAGGTGCGGCTGAACGCCAGCCTGGCCCCGATGATCCCCGGCCGCGGGCGGGTCGGGTTCTTCGCCCAGTCCGGATCGCTCGGGGTCGCGCTGCTCGAACGGGCGCGGAGCCGCAACCTGGGGCTCTCGACCTTCGTCTCCGCCGGCAACCGCGCCGACGTCAGTGGCAACGACCTGCTCCAGTACTGGGCGACCGATCCGGGCACCGAGGTCGTCCTCCTGCACCTGGAGAGCTTCGGCAACCCCCGCAAGTTCGCGCGGCTGGCGCGCACCGTCGGGCGGACCAAGCCCGTGGTGGCCGTCAAGAGCGGCCGGCACGTGAAGATCCGGCGCGGCCTGGCCGACACCTCGGTGGCGGTGCCCGAGCAGTCGGTGGCGGCGTTGTTCGCCTCCGCCGGGGTGATCCGGGTCGAGACGGTGGCGCAGATGTTCGACGTGGGCACCCTGCTCGCCCACCAGCCTCTGCCGGCCGGGAAGCGGATCGCCATCGTCGGCAACTCCACGGCCATCGGCGTCCTCGTCGCCGACGCAGTCCTCGACCAGGGCCTCGCGCTCGCCCGCGAGGAACCGGTGGACATCGGCGCCGACGGCACGCCGGAGGACTTCCGCAGCGCCCTTCAGCAGGCGATCGACGACGACGGGGTGGACGCCGTCGTCGCCGTCTTCCTTCCGCCGCTCATGGCCGGTTCGCAGGAGTTCGGGCCGGCGCTCCGGGACGTCGCCCGCGGCTCGGCCAAGCCCATCGTGGCGAGTTTCATGTCGACCGAGGGCATTCCGCCGGAGCTCACCGTGCCCGATGAGAGCGGGCTGCCGGCGCGCGGATCGGTCCCGTCGTACTCCACGCCGGAGCGGGCGGTCATCGCGCTCGCGAAGGTCGCCGAGTACGCGCGCTGGCTCCGGCGGCCCGTGGGTGAGCTGCCCGAGCTGGCCGGCGTCGACGACGCCGCCGCGCGGGAGCTGGTGCGGGGGGTCCTGGGCGACACCCCCACCGGGCGGGACCTGACGGACGCGGAGCTGATCGCCCTGCTCGCCGCGTACGGCGTGCCCGTGCTGGGCACCCGGACGGTCTCCGATGCCGAGGCCGCCGTCGCCGCCGCGGAGGAGGTCGGTTATCCCGTCGTCCTCAAGTCGACGGCACCCTGGCTGCGCCACCGGTCCGACCTCGGCGGCGTGCGGCTCGACCTGGGCGACGCCGACGCGGTGCGCACCGCCTTCGCCGCGATCCCGTCGGGGGATCCGGTGATCGTGCAGGAGATGGCGGCGCCCGGGGTGGCCACGGTCGTCGGGATCGTCGACGACCCGTCCTTCGGCGCGCTGGTCACCTTCGGGCTCGGGGGAGTGGCGACCGATCTGCTGGGTGACCGCGCGTACCGCACGGTGCCGCTCACCGATCTCGACGCCGCGGAGCTCGTCCGGGCACCGCGCGCGTGGCCCCTGCTCGACGGCTACCGGGGATCCGAGCCCGTCGACGTCGCGGCACTCGAGGACCTGCTGCTCCGGGTGGCCCGGCTGGCCGACGACCTGCCCGAGGTGCTGCGGCTGACCCTGGAACCGGTGATCGTCGGCCCGGCGGAGCCGTGGCACGGCGGTCGCTCGCTCGTGGTCGCCGGCGGAACGGCCTCGGTGGGCCCGCCCACGGCCCGCGTCGACCCAGGTCCACGACGCATGAGGTCGCCCGTCTGATGTCGCCCTCCGGGCTCCGACGGCGGCCGGGAGCAGTTCCCCCGCTCAGCTGAGCCGTTGCCCGTGTCCCCGCCGGAGAGCCTCCGGCCCTCGCGACGGGTCCACACCTGCCGGAACGCCGAGAGCCGGCCGCCTCACGTCGGAGGTGGCCGGCTCTTCGGGTCGGGTGACGCTTATCCCAGGTAGTCCCTGAGGGCGTCGGCGCGCTCGGGGGTGCGGAGCTTGGCCATCGTCTCGCGCTCGATCTGGCGCACCCGCTCGCGGGACAGACCGAACTGGCGGCCGATCTGCTCGAGCGTCCGGGGCTGGTGACCGTCGAGCCCGAAGCGCAGGATCACCACGTCGCGCTCGCGGTCCTCCAGCGTGGAGAGCACGGTCCGGACGTCGCCCTTCATCATCTGGAAGGCAACGGCGTCCTCGGCCACGGCGGCGTCGGCGTCCTCGATGAAGTCGCCCAGCCGGGACTCCTCGTCGGCGCCCACGGTCTGGTCGAGACTGACCAGGTCGCGGGAGTAATCGAGCAGCTCGGTGATCCGCTCGGGCGTGAGGTCGAGCGCGAGTCCGAGCTCCTCGGCGGTGGGCTCGCGCTCCAGCTCCTGGTGGATCCGACGCCGGGTGCGCACCACCTTGTTGACCTGCTCGGCCAGGTGGACGGGCAGACGGATGGTGCGGCCGGAGTCGGCCATCGCGCGGGTGATCGCCTGGCGGATCCACCACGTCGCGTACGTGGAGAACTTGAAGCCCTTGGTGTAGTCGAACTTCTCGACCGCACGGATCAGTCCGACGTTGCCCTCCTGGATGAGGTCCAGGAACGTCATGCCGTGGCCGGTGTAGCGCTTGGCGACCGAGACGACCAGTCGCAGGTTCGCCTC
>JAOPWH010000108.1 GCA_025965795.1 Blastococcus sp. | reverse complement strand
CTGCTCGACCCGGCGGCCGCCGAGATCGAGCGCGCCGCGGGCGTCGACGAGATCCGGCACCTCACCGTCGGCAGCAGCGTGGTCAAGCAGCATCTGGCCGCCCACCCCGAGGACCTGCCCCGGCTTCAGGAGCTGATCGACCGGGGCCGCGCGATGTGGGCCGGCCTGCCGGTGCTCGACGTCATCCTGCGCCGCGAGCGGCTGTTCCAGGAGGGCATGCAGCAGCTGGCCGACGTCATCGGCGACTACGAGGTCGCCCCCGGCGTGCGGCTGCTGGACACGACGCCCGACGACCGCCTGCTCATGGCGGCGACGTGGTCGCAGGAGATGCAGGACAGCCGGCTGGCCTACATGGGTCTCGGGTGACGGGCCCGGAGCCGGCCGCCACCCCCCGCAACGATTCGCCTTCGAGGAGCGCTGCCATGGAGAGCTCGGCCGTGGAATCCGGGATGGAACGACTCACCGACGTCCTGTTGCGGCACCGCCGCGGGGTGATCGCCGGCTGGGTGGTGCTCTGCCTGGTCGGCGCGTTCTTCGCCGCGGGCCTGCCCGGGCGCATCGTCTCCGGAGGTGAGGCCCCGGACTCCAGTCAGTCGGAGGTGGTGGCACGCGGGCTGGCCGACAGTCCGCTGCCCTCGCTGTTCCTGACGGTGCGCGTTCCGGAGGGCACCTCGACAGCGGTGCAGGAGGAGGTCACGGCGGCGGTCGCCGCGGCGGCCGGCCGGGTGGACGGCGTCACACACGTCCGGCCGCGGCCGCTCGCGCCCCCGGAGCGGCCCGAGGGGGAGCGGGTCACCGTTCTCGACGTCTCCACCAGTGGTGGCACGGACGGCGCCATCGAAGTCGCCCGCGACCTGAAGACGACCGTGCCGGACACCGTCGGGGACGCCGTGGCGGTCGAGGTCGCGGTCGAGGTGGGCGGCTTCGGTGCCTACCGCGCAGAGCTGACCACCGAGTCGCAGCAGGACCTCGCGCGCGCCGAGAGGTTCGGCATCCCGATCGTGCTGGTGGTGCTCCTGCTGACCTTCGGGTCGCTGTGGGCGGCCGGCATGCCGCTCGCCATCGCCCTCTCCGCCCTGGTCATGGGTCTCGGCTCGGTCGGCGCGCTGGCCTACGTCCTGCCGATGTCCGACTTCGTCACGAACGCGGCGACGATGATCGGGCTGGCCCTGGGCGTCGACTATGCGCTCTTCCTCGTTCAGCGGGTGCGCGAGCTCGCCCAGGACAGACCCGTGGACGCCGCCGTCCGCGAGGCCATGCGCACCACGGGCACCGCGGTGCTGTGGTCGGGGGTCACCGTGCTCCTGGCCGAGGCCACGCTGTTCCTGGTGGACAGCCGGTCGATCCGGTCGGCCGCCGCGGGCATGGTCCTGGTGACGCTGTTCGCCGTCCTCACCTCGCTGGTCGTCGCCCCGGTGCTCATCTCCATGCTGGGCGAACGGATCACCCGCGTGCGCCGGCGGGCCCGCTCCTCCGCCGTCGGCAGCAGGTGGGAGCGGTGGGCCCGGCACGTCACGCGTCGCGCCCCCGTGTACCTGGTGGCCGCGGTACTGGTGATGGTCGGCCTGGCCCTGCCCAGCGCCGGCCTGGCCGACAAGGTCAACATCTCGGGCACCTCGACCCTGCCGGCGGCCTCCTCCGTGCGCGCGGCGTACGAGGACGCCGCGCTGCGGTACGGCGCCCCGGCGCTGAGCCCGGCCCTCGTCCTGGTGCCGGCCGACGCGGCCGCCGAGGTGCCGGACGTCGTGGCCGCGGCCACCGGCGATCGCGCCGTCGCCACCGCGCAGCCGCTGCCACTGCCCGACGGGTCGACCGCGGTGGTCGTCACGGGCCGGTTCGATCCGTACTCCGCCGACGCCCGCGAGATGGTGCAGCGGCTGCGCGCGCACCCGGCGGTGCAGGGCAGCGGTGCCGCGGTGGGCGGAGAGACGGCGCTGAGCATGGACGCCACGGACGCGATGTTCTCCGGGTTGCCGAAGGTCGGGCTGGCGCTGCTCGTCGTCGTGGGGATACTGCTGCTGGCCGCGCTGCGCTCGGTGTTCCTGCCGCTCAAGGCGGTGGTCCTCGTCGTGGTGTCGCTCGGGGCCAGCCTCGGCGCCCTGGTGCTGCTGGCGACGACCCCGCTGGGCGCGACCCTCATCGGTGCCGACGGGCCGCACGACATCCATCCGATCGTGCCGATCACCATCGTCGCGATCACCGTGGCCCTGAGCACCGACTACGAGGTGCTGCTGATCTCCCGGATCGCCGAGGTCTACCGGCGGACGGGGGACAACCGGGGCGCGATCGTCGAGGGTCTGCGGCACACCGGGTCGGTGATCAACAGCGCCGCGGTGATCATGGCGGCCGTGTTCGCCGGCTTCGCGCTGGCCGACCTCCCGCCCCTCAAGCAGCTCGGCGTCGGACTGGCGATCGCCGTGGTGCTCGACGCGACGCTGGTCCGCGGCGTGCTCGTCCCGGCAGCGATGGCGATCATGGGGCGCGGCAACTGGTGGTGGCCCTCCCGCCGGAGCCCGGTGGCCCAGCCGGCGTCGCCACCGCAGTTGCCGGAGCCCGGGCGCGAGGTGGCGTCGGCGGTCGCCGGCTCCTGATCGGCGACGGCGGGCCCGTCAGTACGACTAGCGGAGCGCTCGGCGACCGCCACCCACCTCGGACCGGCGCTTGTTCCAGCCGAGCGCGGCGGTCACGACGAAGAAGAGGGCGCCGACCACGGCGAGCCAGAACAGCCCCTTGATCACCGCACCCACGACGGTCACGACGAGCCAGACCGCGAGCAGGATCCCGATCAGGCGCCACATGGTGATCTCCGTTTCGTTGATCGGTGTTCGCTCTCCACAGTAGGCCCCGCGCAGGTCCGGACGATCCATCCGCGCGCCCCGGACGGGGCCGGTTCCGGGCGCGTGCTGCCCACCAGGAACGATGAGCGCCATGGCCTACCGCGCATCGGACACCCGCTACGACTCCATGACCTATCGGCGCACCGGTCGCAGCGGTCTGGATCTGCCTGCGATCAGCCTGGGCCTGTGGCACAACTTCGGCGACGACGTCCCCTTCGACCGGCAGCGGGCGATCCTGCGGCGCGCCTTCGACCTCGGTGTCACCCACTTCGACCTGGCGAACAACTACGGACCGCCGTACGGCTCGGCGGAGACCAACTTCGGCCGGCACCTCGCCGACGACTTCGCGCCCTACCGGGACGAGCTCGTCATCTCCACGAAGGCCGGCTGGGACATGTGGCCCGGGCCCTACGGCCAGGGCGGTGGCGGCCGGAAGTACGTGCTGGCCAGCCTCGACCAGTCGCTGACCCGGATGGGCCTGGACTACGTCGACATCTTCTACTCCCACCGCCCCGACCCGACGACGCCGTTCGAGGAGACGATGGGTGCGCTGCACACCGCCGTGCAGTCGGGCAAGGCGCTCTACGCGGGCATCTCCTCCTACTCGCCCGATGACACCGCGCGGGCCGCGGAGATCCTCGCCGACCTCGGGACGCCGCTGCTGATCCACCAGCCGTCGTACTCGATGCTCAACCGCTGGATCGAGACCGAGGGCCTGCTCGACACCCTCGAGGCCGTCGGCGCCGGCTGCATCGCGTTCTCGCCCCTGGCGCAGGGGATGCTCACCGGCAAGTACCTGAACGGCATCCCGGAGGGATCGCGGGCGAGCCAGGACAAGTCGCTGTCCACAGAGCTGCTCACGGAGGAGTCGCTCGACCACGTCCGCGCGCTGAACGAGATCGCCCAGCAGCGTGGACAGGGCCTCGCGCAGATGGCCCTCGCGTGGGCGCTGCGCGACTCGCGGGTGACGACGGTCCTCATCGGCGCCAGCAGCGTCGGCCAGCTCGAGCAGAACATCGGCGCACTGGACAACCTCTCCTTCAGCGACGACGAGCTCGCGGCCATCGACGAGCACGCGGTCGACACCGGGATCGATCTCTGGGCCCAGGCGCGCGCCAAGGAGGTCTGACCGAGCTGTTGCCGTCGGCGGTCCCGCCGGGGACGCTCGGTCGGGTACGTCGGCGGCGATGGGGGAGCGGCATGCGGGTGGACGAGGTCCGGGGCGTGTCCGAGCTGGCGCGGATCACGCTGCGGGGGAGCACCACCCGCATCCACGAGTTCCACCAGGGCATCGCCGATCGTGCGTTCACCGCCATCGGGCCCGGATCGCGGTCGGTCCGGGTCGTCCACG
>JAOPWH010000026.1 GCA_025965795.1 Blastococcus sp. | reverse complement strand
ACCAGTGGGGCGGCACCCACGTCAGCGGCGCCCACGACCGCCGCGGCGCCGACCGACAGTGCGGCGGCGACGTCCGGAGTGGCCACCGGCTCCGCCGCGCCGGACCCGAACGCGCCGCCGGTGACGCAGGAGCAGGCGGCCGCCGCATACGCGGCCCTCACCTGCGAGAAGGAGAACGTCACCGGTGAGGTGACCCGGCCCCAGGACTTCGTCGCGACCTGCTCCGACGACGCAAAGTTCAAGTACCTGCTCGGTGCCACGATCATCGAGGGCACCCAGATCGACGACGCCAACGCCGCCACCGATCCGACGACGGGCGCCTGGATCGTGCTGCTCGACTTCAAGACCGAGGGCCGGGCCACGTGGGCGAAGTACACCGCCGAGCACGTGCAGCAGAACGTGGCGTTCACCCTGGACGGCCGGGTCATCTCCGCCCCGACCATCCAGGGCGCGATCAACGGCCAGACCACGATCACCGGCGACTTCACCCAGAAGGAAGCCGCCGACCTGGCCAACCAGCTCAAGTACGGCGCGCTGCCGCTGACGTTCACCCAGGCGACCGCGCAGTCGATCTCCACCGAACTGGGCGCTCAGCAGCTGGAGGCCGGGCTCATCGCCGGCGCGATCGGCATCGCCCTGGTCTTCGTCTACGCGCTGTTCTACTACCGCCTGCTGGGCCTCGTGATGATCGCCAGCCTGCTGCTGTCCGCGGTGGTCGTGTATGCGTGCCTGGTGCTGCTCGGCCGCCAGATCGGCTTCACCCTGAGCCTCGCGGGCATCGCCGGGTTCATCGTGTCGATCGGCATCACGGCCGACTCGTTCGTCGTCTACTTCGAACGGCTCAAGGACGAGATCAGAGAGGGACGGACGCTGCGCTCGGCGGTACCGCGAGCCTGGGTGCGCGCCCGGCGGACGATCCTCTCCGCCGACGCGGTCAGCTTCCTCGCCGCGGCGATCCTCTACGTGCTGGCGATCGGTGACGTGAAGGGCTTCGCGTTCACCCTCGGTATGTCCACCGTGCTCGACCTGATCGTCGTCTTCCTCTTCACCCATCCGCTGATGGCCGTCCTCTCCCGCTACCGGTCGTTCGGCAGCAGCAGCATCTCCGGGCTGGGGAACGTCGAGCACACCCGGCGCCCTGCCCAGCCGGATGCCACGGCCGAACGCGAACTCGTCGGTGCCGCCGGTCCCACCGGTGCCCGCGGCCAGGACAGGAGCACCCGATGACCCGCCCCGACGCCCCCGCCGGCGAAGAAGTGCCGGTGGGCACCGAGGCCGACGAGCAACAGGACCCCGATGCCGTACTGGCCGACGCGGCCGCTGCCGCGGACGAGGAGGCGCTGGCCGACGCGGGCCTGCCACGGGATCCGGCCGCTGTGCCCGATCCCGCGGCGGAGTCCGAGCCGGGGACCTCGCGCCGTCCCGAGCGCCGGGTGGCGCTCACCCACCGGCTCTACAACGGTGAGGCGGGTCTCGACGTCGTCGGACGCAGCAAGCTGATCTACCGGATCACCGCGGTCGTCGTCCTGCTGTGCCTGCTCTCGATGGTCTTCCGCGGGTTCAACTTCGGCATCGACTTCGAGGGCGGCAGCAGCTTCCGGCTCCCGGGCGACAGCTCGCAGCTCACTGATGTGCGCACCGCTGCCGAGGACGCCGGCGCCGAGGTGGCCAGCGCCCAGGTGGTGGGCGGGAACACGATCCTCGTCCGGGCCGGCCAACTGGGCAACGACGCTGAGACCGCCGTGGTGGACGCGATGGCCGGGGCCGCCGGGATCGACCCGAACCAGGTCAGCCCGGAGACGGTCAGCGCCCAGTGGGGCAGTGACATCACCGATCAGGCCCTCATCGCCCTGGTGGTGTTCCTCGTGGCCGTCGTGGCGTTCCTGGCGCTGCGGTTCCAGCCGAAGATGGCCATCGGCGCGATGGTCGCGCTGGCCCACGACATCATCATCACCGCCGGCGTCTACTCGCTGATCGGCTTCGAGGTCACGCCGTCGACGGTCATCGGGTTCCTGACCATCCTCGGCTTCTCGCTCTACGACACCGTCGTCGTGTTCGACAAGGTCGACGAGAACACCAAGGACCTCGAGAAGGGCGCCCGCATGACCTGGGGCGAGGCGGCGAACCTGGCCGTCAACCAGACCCTCATGCGCTCGATCAACACGTCGGTCATCGCGCTGCTGCCGGTGGCCGGGCTGCTGTTCGTGGGCGCCGGCCTGCTGGGTGTCGGCACGTTGAAGGACCTCGCGCTGGTGCTGTTCGTCGGCCTCGCCGCGGGCACGTACTCGTCGATCTTCCTGGCGACGCCGATCGTGGCCGACCTCAAGGAGCGCGAGCCCGAGCAGATCGCCCTGCGCAAGCGGGTACTGGCCCGGCGCTCCGCTGCCGCCCGTCATTCCGGCGTGCGCACCGGGCAGCCGGTCCAGGTGGCCAGCGCCCGGCGCAACCGCGGTGGCCCGCGGACGTCCTCGGTGGCCCTGGCCGAGCGTGACGTCCTGCCCGGTCAGGTGGAGTCGCACCTGGTCATCGAGTCGCCCTCCTCGGTCACCCCTGAGTCGGCCGGTGGAGCAGCCGGAGCGACTGCCGGCGGGGCGACAGCGGCGCCGCGTCCCGGCGCGCGGCCGCAGCGGCCCGGCCAGCGCCGTCCCACGGGCAAGAAGCGGCGGTGAGCACCGGTCCGGCCGCTGACCAGGAGATGCCGGTCGACGAGCTGATCGCGGGCCTGGCGGTCGACGTGCCGGACTTCCCCGTGCCGGGCGTGCTGTTCCGCGACCTCACGCCGGTGTTCGGCAACGGCGCCGCGTTCCGCCGGATGGTCGACGCGCTGGCCGTCCCGTCCATCCCGGATCCGCGGGTGGCCGCGGTCGCCGGAACCGGCGGGGACCCCGGGTTCGACGTCGTCGTCGGCGTGGAGGCCAGGGGTTTCCTGCTGGCCGCGGCGGTCGCGCTCGATGCCGGGGTCGGCGTGGTCCCGGTGCGCAAGGCGGGCAAGCTCCCGCGCGAGCGCATCGCGGCGGACTACGAGCTGGAGTACGGGACGGCGACCCTCGAGCTGCACTCGGACTCCCTCACCGCGGGTCAGCGGGTGCTGGTGGTCGACGACGTCCTGGCCACCGGAGGCACGCTGGCGGCCACGGTCGCGCTCGTCGAGCAGCTCGGCGGGATCGTCTCGGCCATCTCGGTCGTCATCGAGCTGGCCGCCCTGGGCGGGCGGGAACGCGTCAAGCCGCACACCGTGCACGCTCTGTGGACCACCTGACCGGGGGAGGCGCACCACCCGGACGAGTCCCCGGTGGGTGCCGCGCCGCTACGATGGGGAGGGTCCACTCGCAGCCGGCCCCGCAGGAGTCGCCGTGACCCCCGAAGTAACCGCCGACGCGGTTGCCACCGGGTCTGCCGCGCCCGCGACCGGGACGGACGAGGCCGCCGCGCCGGTGGTGTCGGCGCCGGTCGGCGAGCAGGACACCGGCCTGCCGCTGCGCCCGCCGCTGC
>JAOPWH010000025.1 GCA_025965795.1 Blastococcus sp. | reverse complement strand
GGCCCGCCGGGACGTCCGACTCGCCGCCGCCGTTGGAGCCCCAGGCGACCACGGTGCCGTCGGCCCGCAGGCCGAGTGTGTGCGTGTACCCGGCATCGACGGCGACCAGGCGTCCCAGCCCGGCCGGAACTGCGCCCTGCCCGTTGTACGTCGCGCCCCAGGCCACGACGTCCCGCGGGGCGGCGGCGGTTGCTGCACCGGCCGGTGCTACCAGGGCGCCGGCGGACAGGCTGACCAGCACCGCTCCGGTACTGACGATCGCTCGGTTCCACGCACGCACCACGGGCCTCCGGTCGGGCTCCACCGCGAGGCTGCGGGGTCCCTCCCGGACCCATCGGCGGTCCGGGGCCGGGCCGTGACGCCGGGTCGTGTCGGCCGGGGCGCGTGGGGCGGCGGTTTCGGGCCGAATGCGCGGCACCGCCCGACTCATGCCCCCGTGTCATCGCCGGCCGGACCGCCGGACCGCCGGCGCGCTGTTCCTTGCCTCCCGACGCCCGAGTCGGCCGATGCCTGCCGCCGATGTGGACCTTCGTCCACCCCGGGACACCACGGCATCGATCCGACCCGGCACCGGCGCCCGTCCGGTGCCGAGATGGGCCATCGCCATCACCATCGCCACCGCCAGCGCGTCGACGTCGAGGACCGGCGGCGATCCGTCACCGGCGAGCACCAGCATGTGGCAGAAGCTCTGCGGGCCCCGACAGGGGTCGACGTGCCCGGTGCCGCGCCCGGGCACCGGTGGCGCGCTGCCCAGCAGGCCGACAGGAGGGGGCCAGGCCAGTCCGGGGCGGCGCGACGACCCACCGACGCCATCGCCGCAGTCACCGGAGGTGGGTGTCCTGGGCAACCCACATCCGCGCGGTCGTCCCGAACACCGAGCGTTTCCCTGGTTCCGGTGGCTGAACCACCGCCGGAGACGCCAGCGGCCCCCACCTCGGAGGAGGTGGGGGCCGCTGTGCGGAACTCAGCTCTGGTGCAACGAGCTGGTGTCCACCCGTCCGAAGACGTCCACGACCATCTCGGTGACGTCGGTGGAGTGCACCGACTGCGTCACGTCGAAGAACAGCGGGATGATCGGCATGTCCTCGAGCAGCACGTCCTCCGCCTGGTTGTAGAAGCCGATGGCCTCCTCGTTGCTGGCGGCGGCATTGCCCTCAGCGACGAGCGCGTCGAACTCCGGGCTGCTGTAGAAGGACGTGTTCGAGCCCGCCGGGGGCTGCGATTGCGTCGAGTACAGCGGCTCCAGGAAGTTCTGCGGGCTCGGGTAGTCCATCGACCAGCCCATGCGGAACGGGCCGGTCATGCCCTTGCTGAACAGCAGCGGGCCGTACTCCGGCGGCGCGAGGTCGCCGCGCAGGACGAACTCGACGCCCAGGTTCGTGCGCAGCTGGTTGCCCACCGCCTCCATCCACGCGTCGTTGCCGCTACCGGCGTTGAACCAGAGCTCGATCGGCTGGCTGCGGTCGAAGCCGGCCTCGTCCAGCAGGGCGTTCGCCCGCTTCACGTCGAGCTGGCAGTAGTCGCAGGCGCCGTCGCGGTGCCCTGCGACGACGGGCGGGACGACCGAGTCCGCCGGCTGCCGCGTGCCGGAGAAGATCTCCTCGGCGATCGTGGCGCGGTCGATGGCCATCGACAGCGCCTGGCGCACCCGCGGGTCGGCGTAGCGCTCCTCGTACAGCGGCAGACCCAGGAAGGTGAAGGCCGAGGCCGGGGTCTGGAGGTAGCCGTCCTCGAAGTCCTGCGGCGCGGATGCGCTGGCGTCCGCCGGCACCCTCGGGATCACGTCGACGTTCCCGGCGAGCGCGTCCGTGTAGGCGGTGTCCACGTCGGTGTAGACCCGGAACTCCACCGCGTCGACCGACGGCGCACGGTCGCCCGCGTACTCGTCGTAGACCCGCACGGTGAGTCCCTTGTCCGGGTCGAACGCGCCGTCGGCCCGGAAGGGGCCGTTCCCGATCGGCTCGCGGCCGAAGGCCTCCGGGTCGTCGAAGAACGCCTGGGGGAGCGGGAAGAACGGGTTGTAGCCGAGGGTGACGGGGAACTGCGCGAACGGCGCGCTCAGGGTCACGGTGAAGCTCGTGTCGTCCACCGCCCGGAGCCCGCTCATCTCGGTGGCAGCGGGCTCGCCGGCCGGCGCACCGCTGTCGTCCACGGGACCCTGCAGGTCGCCGTAGCCCTCGACGTTCGCGAAGAAGTAGGACCCGGCCTGGGCATTCGGGCTGTAGGCGGTGTAGTTCCAGGCGTCGACGAAGGAGTCGGCGGTGACCGGCGTCCCGTCGTGGAAGGTCCATCCGTCGTGCAGCCGGATGGTCCACGTGGTGCTGTCGTCGGACTCGATGGACTCGGCCACGCCGGTGTAGCTGACCTCGCCGTCCGAGCCGTACTCGACCAGCCCGGTCCACAGCGACTCAAGGATCTGGGTGCCGTACTCCTCGGTCGTGTTGCCCGGGACGAGGGGACTCAGGGGTTCGCCGATGGCGATGCTGATCGGCTTCGTCGCGCTCGACTGCTCGGTCGCCGCTCCGGCGCAGCCGGTCAGCAGGACGACGCCGGCGAGGACCACGCCGGTCGAGCGAAGGGAACGTTCAGGGGGTGTCATCGTGGAGCCTTCCCCGCGCCGACGATCGGAAGGCGCGGACATGGTTCGGCGCGGCTGCGGTAGCAGCCGTACTCACCGTCATTCCTCAGAACGATCGGCGTCCCGGTGGCCTGACTGGACGGTGATCTCCGTCATGGCGCCGGCCGTGGGCGTCGCCGCGAGGCCGTGAGTGCGAAGGCGAGGGCCGTCCGTGCTGATCGAGTGGCCGGTCCTCAAAGGGCGAGCGAGAGCATCCGCCGCACGTCCGCGGTGGAGGCCGCCGGCAGATTCCGCGCGAGGTCGGCGACCTCCGCCGGCCCGCCGGTGCCGAGGAACTTCTCCCGGACGACGTCGGGGTGCCGGGCCCGCAGGTCGTCGCTGATCGCCCCGGCGGGAATCGACCGGAACCGCGAGAAGGTGCGCCCGTCGTGCAGCCGCACCTCGACCCTGGCCGGCGTCGCCTTCGTGGCCTGCTCGAAGGTCTTCTCCGGCTCGCCGGGTTCGCCGAGCAGATCGACCAGCCAGCGGGTCCCCACCTCCTCCAGCCACCTCGCGGCGCGCGGCCCGGCCTGGCGGAGCGCCTCGCCGAACGGCGCCGTGCTCACCATCGAATCCCGGGTCATCCCCGCGTCGTGCTCCAGCCGCACCTTGCCGGCGAGCAACCAGCGGGCCTCGTCGGCCACCGCCGGCGCGGCGAAGTCGGCCCCGCCGAGCCCGCCGGTGAGCAGGCAGGTGGCCACCGCGTCGGCGGTGCAGAAGACCAGCGCGCTCACCGGCGACCGCTCGCGGTCGACGAACTCCCGGGCCTTCCCATCGACGACGAGCGTGTACATCGACGTCGTCACCACGATCTCGGCGACGTCGTCGGGGGAGAGGCTGTCCAGCTCCCGCGAGATCTCCAGCGCGCAGTCGACCGCAGCGTCCAGCCCCGGGCCGCCGGGATGCACCTTGAACGACAGCGTCTCGGTGTGCCAGCGGCGCCCCAGGTCCAGGGTCACCGCCTCGGGCAGCGGCACCGAGGCGAACGTGGCGAGGAAGCCCTCCGGGTGCTCGAGCACGTCGCGCGGGCCGTGCAGGCCGGCGCGGGCCGCGTCGCAGGCATCGAGTCCGGCGCGCACCGGCATCGCGGCGCTGAGGACCTTCGCGTCGCTGCCGAGGAAGGCCCGCAGCGAGGGCCAGGGCGGCATCGCGAAGGCGATGCCGAAGGCGTCGGCCCAGACGTCGGCCGGCGCGCCCTCGGCCGCGAGCCGGCCGCTCACCGCGCCGGCGAGGTGGGTGTGCGCCGCGTTCTGCCCGCGGAACCGGCCGAGCGTGGCGGCCGCGGCGATCCGGGCGGCGCACTCGTTGGCGACGATGACCGCGGTCAGCAGCGCCCGTCCGTCCAGGCCGAGCGCATGCGCGTACGCCATCGGCACGGTGGCCGTCGAGTTGGACAGGTGGCCGGCGTAACCGGTGTCGTCGAAGTGCAGCCACGAGGTCAGCCCCGCCAGCACGTAGGCCGAGCGGGCTGGGTCGTCCTGCCAGGGCCTGCCGAACCCCCGCAGCACGGCCTCGCCCAGCGGGTGCGCGGCGCCGGCGCGGGCGGCGGCCAGCTGGGAGAGCACCTGGCTCGCCGCCATCGCGACCACCCGGTCGGGGACGTCGTCCAGGCGCACGCCGGCGGCCCAGCGGGAGAGGTCCTCGAGAAGGGTCACCGGCCGGCCCGCCGGGCTGCCACGACGCCGAAGAAGTCGTCGGTGCTGTACGGGAAGCCGCCCGGGACCCGCCGCGCCAGCTCCGTCATGGACGACTCGGACTCCACCTCGAACCCGAACCCGGCGAGCAGCGGTGGAGCCTCCCCACGACCGAGGCCGAACAGGTACGGCTCGCCCCGCCGGGCAACGGCCGCGGCGGCCCGGCGGGCACCGCGGTAGGACGTCGTCCCGTCGACCACCGAGCGGTCGAGGTAGTCGAACAGCAGGCGGCTGCCCGGCGCCGTGAGCGTGGCGACGTCGGAGAGCGTGCGGCGGACCGCCGGTCCGGTGAGGAAGAAGGAGACCCCCCACCAGGCGACGAGGCTGCGGGCGTGCGGATCGAAGCCGTGCTCGAGCAGCCGCTCCGGCAGGGAGTCGCGCTCGAAGTCGCAGGGGACGTAGCGCGTACCCCGGTCGGCGAGTCCGTGCTCTGCCAGTACCGCGCGCTTGTCGGCCTGGGTCGGCGGCGCGTCCACCTCGAACAGCGTCGCGCCGTCCAGGTCGCGTCGGAGGGCCGTGGTGTCGTAGCCCGCGCCGAGCAGCACGACCTGCTCGATGCCGTCGCCCAGGGCTCGAGTGAGCGCCTGCTCGAACTCCCGGTGCCGGAGCAGGACGACGGCCAGGTAGCCGGGATAGAGCCGGTCGAAGGCCGCTCGCGTGGCCGCCGCCCGCAGCCGTCCCCCGGTCAGGAAGCGGTAGCTCCGCCCGCTCAGGAAATGGCGGGCGTAGGGGTCGTCGATCACCCGTCGCCCCGCGGCGCGGGAGGTCTCCACCGCGCGTTCGGCGCAGACGATCTCCGCCGTCCGGCTGCGCCGGACCTGGCCTGCAGAGTCGTGCTCGCGGTCGGTGGGAGGGGCTGTGGGCACGGTGGGTTCCTCGGGATCGGCAGCTGATGCGTCCTCTCGAAGAGGCGCCGGGAGCCGCCGCGGATGCACGGTATCCAGCGGGTGCCGGTGCGGCTCCTCTCGGTCAGTGACCACCGCTGACCCTGGAGCCCCCGTGACCGAGCTCGGAGCGCCGCAGACCCTCCTCCGGGGGTCCGACTGCCTCGTCGTGGCCAACCCGGCCGCGGCCGCGGTGTCGGCCGACCTCGTCCGCGCGGTCGAGGACCGGCTCGCGCGGCACGTCCGTACTGTCCGGACGGCGTGGACGCGAGGCCCCGGGCATGCCGGGGAGCTCGCCGCCGCTGCGGACGCCGGCGTCCTCGTCCCCGTCGGCGGCGACGGCACCGTCGCCGAGCTGGTGCAGGGGATGCGGGCCGACCAGGTCCTGTGCCCGCTGCCGGCCGGCAGCGGCAACTCGACGGCACGCAACCTCTTCGGCGACCGGACCTGGCAGCAGGTCCTCGACCTGCTCGACGGCAGGGGCGCCCTCCTCGCGGTGCGGCAACTGGACCTCATGCGCCTGGAGGAGCCCGGTGTGGTCGCCGTGCTCGGCGCCTCCTCCGGATTCCTGGCCCAGGTGCTGGTCGGAGCGCGCTCGGTCGATCCGGCGCTGACGGGCATCGACCGGTACTACGCCGCGGCGGTCGACGTCCTCGCCGCGATGCCCGACCACCCGACCCGCGTCACCGTCGACGGCGTGGTGCTGCACGACGGGCCGGCCTCCTCGGTGGCCGTCGGCGGCGGCCGGTTCCGCGCCCGGTCCTTCCAGTTCCTCCCGGAGTCCGTCCTGGACGACGGCCTGCTCGACGTCAACGTCATCGCGGCGCTCGATCACGCCACGGTCGCCGAGCTGCTGCCACTCATCCCCGAGGGAACCCATCTCGGCCGGCCCGACGTCCGGTACGCCCGCGGCCGGCGCGTGGTCGTCGAGCGCACGGACGGCCGGCCGCTCGTCGCCGAGTTCGACGGCTCCGTCTGGGACGCCGCGGGCCCCCGCCTGACCGCCGAGGTCCTGCCGGGTGCCCTGCGCACCCTCGCCGTCCTCGACCCGACCGACTGATCCCGCACCCCGTCCTGACCATCCCATCCGGAGGAAGACCCATGACCGCAGTCGCCGCACGGGCGGCCACCAGCCCGGCCCCCGACCCACGTTTCGCGACCCCGCCGGCCGACGGCTTCGCGGAGCTGTCCCGCCGGGTCAAGGACGCCGGCCTGTTCGACCCGCAGCCGGGCTACTACGTCGCCAAGATCGCGTTCACCCTCGCCCTGCTCGCCGGGGGCTGGACGGCGTTCGTGCTGGTCGGCGACTCGTGGTGGACCATGGCCGTCGCCGTGTTCATGGGCTTCGTCTACGCCCAGACCGGCTTCGTCGGGCACGACATCGGGCACCGCCAGGTCACCCGCAGCCGGCGCGGGCAGGACGTCCTCGGCCTGATCCACGGCAACCTGCTCATGGGCTTCAGCTACGGCTGGTGGGTCGGCCACCACAACAAGCACCACAGCAACCCGAACCACCTGGAGAAGGACTCCGACATCACCCGCCGGCGCTCGA
>JAOPWH010000041.1 GCA_025965795.1 Blastococcus sp. | reverse complement strand
TCCACACCCCGGGTGTGTTCGTGCAGCGCGTCGTGCAGGTCGCCGGCGACAAGCGCATCGAGCGGAGGACGGACCGTGCTTAGCCGCGAGCAGCTCGCAGCGCGATTGGCCCAGGAGCTCCAGGACGGCCAGTACGTCAACCTCGGCATCGGCCTGCCGACGCTGGTCCCGAACTACGTGCCCGACGACGTGCACGTCGTCCTGCACAGCGAGAACGGCGTCCTCGGGGTCGGCCCCTACCCCTTCGACGGCGAGGAGGACGCGGACCTCATCAACGCCGGCAAGGAGACCGTCACGATCCTGCCCGGCGCGAGCTTCTTCGACTCGGCGATGTCGTTCGGGATGATCCGCGGCCAGCACCTCGACGTCGCCGTCCTCGGGGCCATGCAGGTCAACCCCCGCGGCGACCTCGCGAACTGGCTCATCCCCGGCAAGATGGTCAACGGCATGGGCGGGGCGATGGACCTCGTCCACGGCGCCCGCCGCGTGATCATCATGATGGAGCACGTCGCCCGCGACGGGTCGCCGAAGATCGTCGACGAGTGCACGCTGCCGCTCACCGGCAAGGGCTGCGTCGACCGCATCATCACCGACCAGGCGGTCATCGACGTCACCGGCGACGGGCTCGTCCTCCGCGAGGTGGCCCCCGGCATCACGGCCGACGAGGTGGTCGCCGCGACCGGAGCTCCGCTCACCGTCGCCGACGACGTCGCCGAGATGACGCTCCCCGTCACCGTCTGACGGGCCGAGCCCGCCGTCGAGTGTCGGGTCGTGGTCGTCAACGCCGTCGTTCGGCGACCACCACCCGACACTCGGCGGGCGGATCAGAACGGGTAGGCGGGGAGGTCGCCGCGCAGGGTGACCCACTGGGTCTCGGTGTACGCCTCGATGTTCGCCTGCGGGCCGCCGTGCCGGGACCCGGTACCGGAGGCGCCGACGCCGCCGAACGGTGCCACCGCCTCGTCGTTCACCGTCTGGTCGTTGATGTGCACCAGCCCGCTCGGGATCCGCTCGGCCAGCTGCAGTCCCGCATAGACGTCCCGGGTGAGGATGCCCAGCGAGAGCCCGTAGTCCGTACCGGCGGCGAGACCCACGACCTCGTCGAGCGAGGAGAACGACGTCACCGGGGCGACCGGGCCGAAGATCTCCTCCTGGTAGGCGGGTGCATCGACCGGGACGTCGCCCAGAACGGTCGGCCGGTAGAAGAGCCCCTCGTACGTGCCACCCGTGCGTACCGTCGCACCGCGGTCGACGCTGGCGGTCACCAGCCCGTGCACCCGGTCGCGCTGCCCGGCGTCGATCAGCGGTCCGAGCGCGACGTGGTCGCGGAACGGATCGCCCACCGGCAGCTTTTCCACCTTCTCGGTGAGGATCTGCGTGTACTCCTCGGCGATCGACTCGTGCACCAGGTGCCGCGAGGTCGCCATGCAGATCTGGCCGGAGTGGGCGAAGGTCCCCCACGCGCCCACCGAGGCCGCCGCACGCACGTCGACGTCGCCCAGGACGATCAGCGCCGAGTTGCCCCCGAGCTCGAGATGCGCACGCTTGAGGTGCTGGCCGGCCAGAGCACCGACGGTCCGGCCCGCCCGCGTGGAGCCGGTGAAGGCGATGATCCGGACAGCGGGCTCCACCACCAGCGCCTCACCGACGTCGGCGCCCCCTGGCAGCACCTGCAGGACGCCGGCGGGCAGGCCGGCGTCTTGGAAGACGCGGGCGAACATCGCGCCACCGCTGATCGCCGTCCGGGGGTCGGGCTTCAGGATCACCGCGTTGCCCAGCGCCAGGGCCGGCGCCACGGCACGGATGGCCAGGATGGTGGGCACGTTGAACGGGGCGATGACGCCGACGACGCCGGCCGGGACCCGGCGGGCGAACGACAGGCGCGGTGACCCGGTGCGCAGCATCTCGCCATAGGGGTGTGACGGCAGCGCCGAGGCCTCGTAGCACTCCTGCGCGCTGGTGTGCACCTGGAAGTCGCCGAACGGCTGGATCGCGCCGGACTCCCGCGCCAGCCAGCCCTTGATCTCGTCGGCGTTCGCCGACAGCACGTCCCCGGCCCGGCGCAGCACCGCCGCGCGCTCCTCGAAGGGTGCCGAGGCCCAGGCGCGCTGCGCCTCGACGGCGCGGAGCGCGGCCGTGTGCACGTCCTCGGGTGTCGCGCGACCCACCGGGCCGATGACGTCGCCGGTCGCCGGCTCGACGGCGTCATAGGTGCCGCCGGCTCCCTCGGTCCATGCGCCGGTCCAGACCTTGCCCTGCCACGCGCCGTCGTCCAGCAGTCCCATGTCCTCGCTCCTTCGTCGCCGCCGTCGTCCCTGGGCACAGCATCACCGGCGCGACGTGCCGCAGCGACCTGGGGTTCCCCCGGCTCCGCAGCCGTCTGCGGCATCGTGCAGTGCCATGTGCCGACTGCTGGGCTGGACCACACGGGAGCCCACCACCCTGCGCGACCTCCTCGGGTCCGACGACCTCGCCGACTTCACCGAGCTGTCCGTCAAGCACGGCGACGGCTGGGGTGTCGCTCGCACCCGCCGCCGGGGGGTCGCGGTGCGCAAGAGCGCGGACGCCGCACGGACGAGCGCCGAGTTCGCCCGCTGGGCCCACCGGCGCCGCACGGACTCCGGCATCGCCCACCTGCGCTGGGCCACGATGGGGCTCGGGATCGGCACGGAGAACACCCATCCCTTCACCGACCGGCGGATCGCCTTCGCGCACAACGGCTCGATCCGGCCGCCGGCCGCACTCGACGAGCTGCTCTCGGAGCGTTCGCAGCGCCGGCGCCGAGGCACCACCGACAGCGAGCGCTACTTCCTGGCGGTCGCCGAGCGCCTGCGGGACGGCGCGACCCCGGCCGAGGCCCTGCGGACGACGGCCGACGAGATCGCCGCCGCCACCTCGTTCACCAGCCTCAACTGCCTGCTCCTCACGGCCGACGAGCTCCACGCCTTCTGCCGATTCGACCCGGACGGCGAGCTGGAGGACAGGGACCCGGAGTACTACACCCTGCGCTACCGGATTGCCGGCGACGCGGTGGTGGTCTCCTCGAGCGGCTGGGGGCGCGACTGGCAGGAGCTGGGCAACGGCGACCTGCTGACCGTGCGCCGCCGCACACTGGACACGAGCGTCGTCGCCGGCGCGGACCTGGGCGTTCCTTCCTGATCAGGTCGCCCGCCGCCCTCCGCTGCGAGAGGGTGGGGCGGTGCGGATCAGCGAGAGCCCGGAGTGGCAGGCACTGTCGGAGCACCACAGCGAGATCGGGGACGTCCACCTACGGGATCTGTTCGCCGAGGACCCCGCCCGCGGGGAGGAACTCACCTGCCGCGCCGGGAACCTGTACCTCGACTACTCGAAGAACCGGCTGACCCGCGAGACCGTCCGGCTGCTCGTGGCGCTGGCAGAACGCGCCGGCCTGCGAGAGCGCACCGAAGCGATGTTCCGCGGCGAGCACATCAACACCGCCGAGGACCGCGCGGTGCTGCACGTGGCGCTGCGCGATCCGGCGTCCAGCGGCCTGGAGGTGGACGGGCAGGACGTGCTGGCCGACGTCCACGAGGTCCTCGACCGCATGGCCGACTTCGCCGACCGCGTGCGCAGCGGGGCGTGGACGGGGCACACCGGCGAGCGCATCCGCGCGGTGGTCAACATCGGCATCGGTGGCTCCGACCTCGGCCCGGCCATGGCCTA
>JAOPWH010000305.1 GCA_025965795.1 Blastococcus sp. | reverse complement strand
GTCGTGACCACCACTCCGACCGGGGCGCCGCCCCGGCCACCGCTCGCGCGCCCACGCGCCGGCCGGGTGGTCGCCGGCGTCGCCGCGGGTACCGCCGTGCACCTGCGGCAGGACCCGCTGATGGTCCGGGTGGCCTTCGCCGTCTTCTCCGTCGCCGGTATCGGCATCGTCGTCTACATGCTGCTGTGGCTGACCATGCCCATCGCGACCGCGGCGTGGGAGGAGCAGGCGGCGGCCGAGCGGCCCGCCGTCGAACCCCGGAGCCGCCGCCAGTGGGCCGGGATCATCGGTCTGGCGGTCCTCGCGGCCGTGTTGCTCGGCCAGGTCGTCTCGTGGGGCAGCAGCGACGTCGTCCTGCCGTTGATCCTCGCGGTCGGCGGGCTGGGCGTCATCTGGCGCCAGCTGGACGCCGACCGGACCCTCGCCGTTCCCGGTGGCCGGTGGGCCCTCGCCGGCGGCGTCGTCCTCGCCGCCGCGGGTGTGGTCCTGCTGCTGGCGCGCACCGATCAGCTGACCGCCGCGCGGGACGGCTTCGTCGCCACCCTGGTCATCCTGGTAGGCGTCACCCTGATCACCGCGCCGCTCTGGCGACGCCTGCTCGACTCGCGGGCGCAGGAGCGCACGGGCCGGATCCGGTCGGAGGAACGCGCCGCGGTCGCCGCGCACCTGCACGACTCGGTCCTGCAGACGCTCGCGCTCATCCAGCGGCACTCCGACGATCCCCACGCGGTCAGCCGGCTGGCCCGCGGGCAGGAGCGAGAGCTGCGCGCGTGGCTCTACGACCCGAGGGTCGTGCGTGAGGGCGGGACGTGGGCCGGGCTGGTGGCCGGGATGGTCACCGACGTGGAGGCCGACCACGCACTCCTCGTCGAACCCGTGGTGGTCGGCGACGCCCCGGTCGACGAGGCACTGGCCGCGCTCGGTGCGGCCACGCGGGAGGCGCTGGTCAACGCGGCCAAGCACTCCGGAGCCGCCGCGGCCGACCTCTACACCGAGGTCACGCCCGAACGCGTCTCGGTCTTCGTGCGCGACCGCGGCACCGGGTTCGAGCCCGAGGCCGTGCCCTCCGACCGCCGCGGCCTGCGCGACTCGGTGACCGGTCGGCTCGCGAGGCTGGGCGGAACGGCGGAGATCCGGTCGGCGCCGGGAGAGGGGACCGAGGTGGAGCTGATGCTTCCCCGGGTGCCGGCATGAGCATCCGCGTCTTCGTGGTCGACGACCACGCGATGGTCCGCGCCGGCGTCCGGGCCGAACTGGGCTCCGACGTCACCGTGGTGGGCGAGGCCGCCGACGTCCCCTCCGCGGTCGACGGCATCCGGTCGACGAAGCCCGACGTGGTGCTGCTCGACGTGCACATGCCCGGCGGCGGGGGCCGGGCGGTGCTGGAGACGCTGCGCAGCGAGCTGCCCGGCGTCCACTGGCTCGCCCTGTCGGTGTCCGACGCCGCGGAGGACGTCATCGCCGTCATCCGGGCGGGCGCCCGCGGCTACGTGACCAAGACGATCTCCGGGCCCGACCTCGTCGACGCCGTCCGCCGGGTCGCCGACGGCGACGTCGTGTTCAGCCCGCGGCTGGCCGGCTTCGTGCTCGACGCGTTCTCCGCCGCCGGGACGCCGGCCCCCGAGCCCGCCGAGGAGGCCACCGATCCGGGGCTGGACCTGCTCAGCGCCCGGGAGCGGGAGGTGATGCAGCTGTTGGCCCGGGGCTACACCTACCGCGAGATCGGGTCGCGGTTGTTCATCTCGGTCAAGACCGTCGAGTCCCACGCCTCGAACGTGCTGCGCAAGCTCCAGCTGTCCAACCGCAACGAGCTCACCCGGTGGGCGGCGACCAACCGCCTGCTCTGAGCTGCTTCTGCTGCGATTCGACGTGCGCCTGTGCCTCGGCGGCAAGGGTGTTCCAGTCGGCCGCCGGTGCGACGACGATCCAGCCGTTCATCCGGCGGCCTTCCATCGGCCTTCCATCGGCCTTCCATCGGCTCGAACGGCTCGCCGTTCCCGGTCTCGACCAGCGCGGTCGACCGGGCCGGTGGGAGCCTGAGGACGGTGACCGGACCCCCGTGGGCGCTCGCGGCGAGCTCCGGCCAGCGGTCGTGGGGCATGGCGTGAGCATGCCCGCGAGCCCAGCCATCTCGCCCGGTATGGCGAGCAATCACATCGTGTGCACGACGTGGAAGGCCTCGGCGAGCCGACCGTCAGGCAGGCCGTGCGCCTGCGCGGTCTGGCTCATCCAGGCGGTCACGAAGGTCTCGAGGTCGGGGTTGTGGCTCACCTGGGTGACGTGGGAGCGGAGGGCCGCCCACTTGCGGTCGACGACGTCGGTGACGTCGACGGCGTGATCGGCCCGCGGGCTGGCGCCCAACCAGACCTCGGCCACCGACCATGCCTCGAGCCCTTCGTGGGCGAGCAGCTCGGGAAACGCGAAGGGATTGCGCGCGTCCGGGTAGACCGCCCGCAGCGTGGACTCACCGACGGTCATGTGGTCCGGGTGGCTGGCGCCGATCCGCTCCCAGAACCGTTCCGGTGACGTCGTGAGCACCCGGTGCGGCCGCACCTGACGGATGACCCGGCTGATGTCACGCCGCAGGTCCAGGGTCAGCTCGAGACGCCCGTCGGGATAGCCCAGGAATCGGACGTCGGTGACTCCGAGGGCGGCGGCCGCGGCGCGCTGCTCCGACCGGCGGAGGGGGCCCATCTGCTCGCGGGGGGTGTCGTCGAACCCGCCGGCGTCGCCGTCGGTGACGATGCAGTAGGTGACCTCGGTGCCGGCAGCGGTCCAGGTGGCCACGGTCCCCGCGCTGCCGAAGTCGACGTCGTCCGGGTGGGCGAGCACGCAGAGCGCCCGCTCGACGTGCTCGGCGGGGGACGTATGCGGGCGGAATGGGGAACTCACCGGCGGAGCCTAGTGCGGTCGGCGGCCGTCTCGACCGGTCCGGCCGGCCGAGCGGCATGCGCGCCACGGTCGGGGTCCGCTCCGGCGGGGTCGGTGCCCATGGAGACGAGACGGCCGGGCAGAACGTGACATGCGGGGCCGGGCACCGGTCGGGTCCTCCCCCTGGCGACCCGACCGGCTCCCGGCGACCCGGTGCACAGCGCGGCGCCGCGGGTTCACGGCGGGCCGGCGCTGGACCGTGCCAGGTCTGGGGGGGTCAGCGCACCGAACCGGAGTCGAAGCGCCATCCCATGGGTGCCGGTCGCCGGTGGCCCGACGAGGGCGCGGACGGGGCGGTCGCCCGGATCTGCGCGGCCACGTCGGTGGGCAGGCGGTGACCGAACGGGAAGTCAGGAACGGGGGCGGTCATGGGTCACGTCTCTCCGGTACCGGTGCCGCGGGAACGGCGGGCGGACGGCGGCGCTGCGGATCGAGCGCCGTCGCGGGTGCTGACCGGAGGAGGGCCGGAGGGGCGGGTTGGATACAGCACTGCCGACCGTCAGACCGCGACGGGGCGGAGGGCCAGGAGCGCGATGTCGTCCTCGCTGTCGTCGAGCCCCACCTCGGCGAGGAGCCGGTCGCACAGCTTCTCCGGGTCGAGGTCGCCGTCGCGGGCGAGCGCGTCGGCGAGCCGGGCGATGCCCTGGTCCAGATCGGCGGTCCGGCGCTCGACGAGCCCGTCGCTGTAGAACAGCAGCGTGCTGCCGGGCAGCAGGTCGACGATCCGCTCGCTCCGGACGGCGCGTGGGTCGAGGCCCAGCAGCAGCTCGGGCCGGCCGTCGAGGATCTCCACGGTGCCGTCCGGTCGACGCAGCAGCGGCGGCAGGTGGCCGGCGCTCGACCAGCGGAGCCGCCGCGTCCGGTTGCCGGCCGCGGCCTCCGGCTCGACCCGGCCGAGCACCGCGGTGGCCAACGCCCCGACCCGCAGGCCGCTCATGGCGGCGTCCAGCCTGCTCAGCAGGACCGCCGGGCTGTCGTCGCCGTCGAAGGCCATGCCGCGCAGCAGGTTGCGGAGCTGGCCCATCGTGGCCGCAGCCGTCCGGTCGTGACCGGTGACGTCGCCGACGACCAGCATGGTGGCGCCCGATGCCGTTCCGAACGCGTCGTACCAGTCCCCGCCGACCTGGGCTCCCTGGTGCGCGGGCTGGTAGCGCACCGCGATCTGCAACGACTCCGGCGTGGGCGGCTGGACCAGCAGGCTGCGCTGCAGGGTCTCGGACATCTTCTGTGCCGCGACCGCCGCCGCCCGTTCCGCCGCGGTGGCGCGGATCCGCATGAGCACCTGCGCGCACTGCGCGGCGAAGACGCGCATCAACTCCAGTTCGTCGCTGCTGAAGGGGTGCTCCTCGGTCCAGGCCACGGCGAGGCTGCCGATGCACGTGTCGCTGACCGTGAGCGGCAGGAACGCCCAGCCGAAACGGCCGAGGTCGGCGTACACGCCGGCCATCGATTCGTCGAACGCGAGTCCCGACTCCCGGGTCGGCAGCAGCTTCTCGCGACCGGTGCGCGCCACCCACGGGGCGGGGAGCGGGCTGTCGTAGGGAACGTTGCCGTAGCCGAGCTTGGCGTGTTCACCCAGGGCGGCGCTCAGGGTGGCCCGCCATCCACCCCGATCGTCCGGGGAGATGATCCCGCCACCGTCGGCGCCCAGGACGGCCAGCCCACGGCTGACCACGATGAGCTCCAGGTCCTCGACCGTCTCGGCCGCCGTCAGCTGCAGGGCGACCTCCGCCAGGCTGGAGAGCCGTCGCGCGGCGACGTCACGCGCCTCCTGGGCGATCCTCAGCTCCTGCACCCGCGTGTACAGCTCGGACTCCACCGCCTCGAGCTGACGCCCGTCCCGGTCCTGCTCCGGCTCGGGCGGCTTGCCCGACCGTTCGCGGACGTAGCCCGATACGTCCTCCGTGCGCTGCAGCACCAGGACGGTCCGGCCGTCGGCGTCGAGGACCGGAGCGCTGATCAGCGACCAGTACCGCTCTTCGAGCTCGCCGGTCACGGGGTCCAGGACGTCGTACTTGGCGATCGGCATCGGATCGACCCGGCCGGTGTCGCGCGCGCGTTCGAAGGAGATCGCGACCGGGTTCCGGCCGCACTCGTCGAGTGCGTCCGGGGCCGGCGGAAAGGCCTCGAACACCGGCCGGCCGACGATCTCCTCCCGGCTGCGACCGACCAGGTCCAGATAGGCCCTGTTGGCCTCGACGATGACGAGCTCCGGGTCCATGACGAGGAACGCCGTCGGCAGGGCCGCGAACAGGGCCGCGAAGTCGACGGGCACGGCGCCGCACGGCCTCACCGCCGACATCGGCGTTCCTCCGCCTCGCTCGTCGTGCCGCCCCCGAGCGGGCGCCACCCCCCGTGTACCCAGCACGCCGCCGCGAACCGGAGAGTGCCGATCCCTGGGTGGCCGACCGTCAGAGCCGGCCGCGGCCCTGGCGCAGGAGCAGCATGCCCAGGGTCGCGCCGTCCCGGCCGAGGGCGGCGCGGAAGCGGGAGAGCACCTGCCGCTCGCGCGCCAGGTTGAGCCGGGTACCGCCGCTGGCGGCCCGCACGCTGCCGATCTCCTGCGAGATCGCCAGCCGGCGCTGCACGAGCGCGATGATCTCGGCGTCGCACGCGTCGATCGCGCCGCGCAGCTCGTCGATCCGCTCCGCTGGATCGGCAGGCGCCGTAGTGGCGGCCGTGAGAGTGCTCATCGGATGTCCTTCGAAGGCGTGGTGGCCGTCGGACCCCGGGAACGAAGAACGCCCCGGGCTCTTCGGGCCCGGGGCGTCTGTTGCGGCGTGTGCTCAGCCAGCAGGAACGGACACCGGATCCCGGTGGCCGTAGTAAAAGCTGACCGTGGCGAGCACGTCGGCGAGTCTGCCACAGCGTGGCTGCGGGCCACCAGCAGGGTGCGCTCAGAACCCACGGTGCACGCCGTCGTCGTCGACGGCAGCTGCGATGTCGCGCCGGTCCATGTGCGGCGTATCGAGCCGGTCCGCCACCGGGGGAGCGTCACCCATCCGGCTTAGAGTGGCGGGGTCATGAACCCACCCCACGAAAACGCTCCGCCGGCGCTCGACGTCTCCGCAGGGACCCCGGGATGAGCGCCCCGCACGCCCTCGCCGGTGGCCAGAACTCCCTTCCCGGGACGGAGGCACTCCAGCGCACCGCACGGGGCTCCACGGGTCGCGACCTCGACCGGATGCTGGCCGGGCTCAACGGGCCGCAGCGCCAGGCCGTCGTCCACGAGGGCGGGCCGCTGCTCATCGTCGCGGGCGCCGGATCCGGCAAGACCCGCGTGCTGGCGCACCGCATCGCCTACCTCCTCGGCGCGCGCCACGTGCAGCCCGGCGAGGTCCTGGCCATCACGTTCACCAACAAGGCCGCCGGCGAGATGAAGGAGCGGGTGTCCTCCCTCATCGGTCCCCGCGCGCGGGCCATGTGGGTGTCGACCTTCCACTCGATGTGCGTGCGCATCCTGCGCGCCGAGGCGGGGAAGCTCGGCCTCAAGTCGTCGTTCACGATCTACGACCAGGGCGACTCGGTCCGGCTGATGACGATGGTCGCCCGCGATCTCGACCTGGACGCCAAGCGGTATCCGGGCCGCAGCCTGGCCGCGCAGGTCTCCAACCTGAAGAACGAGCTCGTCGACGAGGAGAGCTACGTTCCGCAGACGGCGCCGGAGAAGGTGCTCGCCGAGGTCTACCGGCTCTACCAGCAGCGGCTGCGCCAGGCGCACTCGATGGACTTCGACGACCTGATCATGAACACCGTGCACCTGCTGCAGGCGTTCCCCGACGTCGCCGAGCACTACCGTCGCCGGTTCCGCCACGTGCTGGTCGACGAGTACCAGGACACCAACCACGCCCAGTACATGCTGGTGCGCGAGCTGGTCGGCACCGGTGAGGGGCCGGTGCCCCGGGCCGAGCTGTGCGTGGTGGGTGACGCCGATCAGTCGATCTACGCGTTCCGCGGCGCCACGATCCGCAACATCGACGAGTTCGAGCGCGACTACCCCGACGCGACGACGATCCTGCTCGAGCAGAACTACCGCTCCACCCAGCGGATCCTGAAGGCCGCGAACCAGGTCATCTCCAAGAACACCGGTCGCCGACCGAAGAACCTCTGGACCGACGCCGGCGACGGCGAGCTGATCGAGGGGTACGTCGCCGACAACGAGCACGACGAGGCCGCCTGGGTGGCCGAGCAGATCGACGCCCTGGTCGACGAGGGCACCGCGCAGCCCAAGGACATCGCGGTCTTCTACCGCACCAACAACGCCTCCCGGGTGTTCGAGGAGGTGTTCATCCGGGTCGGCATGCCCTACAAGGTCGTCGGCGGGGTGCGCTTCTACGAGCGGCGTGAGGTGCGCGACGCGCTGGCCTA
>JAOPWH010000039.1 GCA_025965795.1 Blastococcus sp. | reverse complement strand
ACCGCAGCGGCGAGCCAGACCCCACCCCGGCGACGGCGACGCTCGCCCGCAGGGGGCGGCGGCGTGCGGTCGACCGGGGGAGAGACCGCCGCGGGAGCGGCGACCGGTGCGGCCTGGGCGGCCGTCTCCGAGCGCGGCGGATCAGAGCGCGGCGGATCGGGGAACGTCTTCGTCGGTGGCCTGGCCGGAGCCTCGCGGGCGGCGGCGCCGAGGCCGGCCGCGGCCACTCCCGCGACGGCTGCCGGCCCGGCGTCACCGGCGTCACCGTCGAACGCCGTCGTCCGGTTCCGCCCCTCGCCGTCGGACCGCAGTTCCGTGCGGGCCAGCAGCACCGTGGTGGTGTCGCCGTGGCGGCCGGCCGCGAGCTTGGCCAGCTCGTCGCGCACCTCGGCCATGCTCGGGCGGTCGGCCGGCTCCGCGGCGAGCATCCGCAGCAACGGCTGCGTCAGCGAGCCGGCCCGCCGGGGCGGCATGATCTGGCCACCGGCCACCCGGTGCAGCATGCCGAGGGCGTTGTCCTCCATGCCGAACGGCGGCTGACCCTCCAGGCAGGTGTAGAGCGTCGCACCCAGGGAGAAGACGTCGCTGGCCTCCGTCATCTCCTTACCCTGCGCGACCTCGGGCGACAGGTACGCGGGCGTGCCCGTGATCTGCCCGGTCTGGGTGAGCGTGACGTCGCCGCTGGCGTGCGAGATGCCGAAGTCGGTGATCTTGACGAGGCCGTCGATGCGGCCCCCGCGGCCGATGAGGATGTTGGCCGGCTTCACGTCCCGGTGGACGATCCCGGCCGCGTGGGTGGCCGCCAGCGCATCGGCCACCTGGGCGCCGATCTGGGCCACCAGCCCCACGCGGAGGCTGCCGTCCTCGTTGAGCACCTCGGCCAGGCTGCGCGAGGGCAGGTACTCCATGACCAGCCACGGTTGCCCGGACTCCAGGGCGACGTCGTAGACCGAGATCGCGTGCGGATGACTCAGCCGGGCGGCGATCCGGCCCTCGCGCAGCGCTCGCTTGCGCTGCTGGTCGGCCTCCTGGGGGCTGACCGTGGCGGGCGACAGCACCTGCTTGATCGCCACCTGCCGGCCGAGCAGCTCGTCCTTGGCCAGCCACACGGTGCCCATGCCGCCGCCGCCGATCTGGGACTCCAGGCGGTAGCGCCCCGCGACGAGGCGTCCGGGGGAGGTCAGCGGTTTGGTCATGGGGTCGGCATGCTGGGGGTCGGCGGACTGACGGTCGGCTCGTGCGGCCGGTCAGACGCCGGACGGAACCCCGTAGCGGCGCGCGTACTCCTCCTGGGCGCCGGCCGGCAGGGCGTCGTAGAGGTCGCCGAGCTCGCTGTGCACGGCCGGGTCGAGGTCGTCGAAGATCTGCTTCCAGGTCGGCGGCTCGTCGTAGCTGCGGGTGAGCAGCAGCTCCCACGCGGTCGACTGACGGTCTCGCTTACCGCGCTCGGCCACGAACTCCGAGAGATAGGAGTCCTTGGCGGCCGCCTTCTCCGCGGCCGTGGCTCCCGGGGGCAGGTCGGCAGCGTCGCCGCCCTTGAGCACGCCCACGATTGCCTCGACCACATCGGGTCGCACGTCGTCGGATCCGCTCATGTCCTGTCCGCCTCCTTCGATGTACGTCGCACAAATCGTTCCCCACTGTGCGGAAAGCCAACCACGCGCGGAGCAGGATGCTGCACAGAAGCCGGCGTGGCCTCACGGGCGCGCGTCGGCCCACCGCTGCGCCGACCCCCGATGGATGGCCGGTAGGATCGCCGGTGCACTGGAGGATTCGCCTAGTGGCCTATGGCGCTCGCTTGGAAAGCGGGTTGGGGGCAACCCCTCGGGAGTTCGAATCTCCCATCCTCCGCAGGTAGAGCCCCGCCACGGCGGCCAGCACGAGCAGCCCGCCCAGCAGCGCGCCCGGTGCGAGCCGCTCACCCAGGAACGCGGTCGCGAGCGCGGTGGCGGTCAGCGGCTCCAGCAGCGTGACGATCGACGCCACCGCCCCGGGCACCGTGCGCAGCCCGGTGAAGAAGAACCGGTAGGCCAGGGCGCTCGGCACGGCGCCCATGTACACGAGCAGGGCCAGCGAGAGCGGGTCGCTGGTGAGGGTCAGCCCGGTTCCCAGCACCGCCGGCGTCAGCAGCAGGGCCCCGCCGGTGAAGCCGACGACCGTCACCGGGATGCCGGCCGGAACGCCGGCACCGGCCAGGGTGACGACGGCGTAGCCCAGGGCCGACCCGACGGCGAGCAGCGCGCCCAGCACCACCGCGGTTCCGCTGCCGGCCTGGGCCGTGACGCCCACGAGCAGGACCAGTCCGGCGAGCGCGGCGACGAGCGCCGCGAGAGTCGCCCGGTCCGGGCGGCCGTGGCCCAGCATCGTGGCGCCGATCGCGATCAGCAGCGGAGCGAGCCCGAGGGCGATGAGGGTCGCGATGCTCACCCCCACCGTCGCGACGGAGGCGAAGAAGGCGAACTGGTAGGCGCCGAGCCCGGTGCCGACGAGCCCCAGCCGGACGACGGTCCCACGGGTCATCGCGGGGCGGGGAGCCGTGCCCCGGCGACGGCCCAGCAGCTGCGCGATCAGCAGGACGGCCGCGGCGATCGCCATGCGGTGCCAGGCGATGTCGAGCGGATCGAGCGAGGTGCGCTCGCGGACGATCTGCCCGCTCACCCCCGCCGTCCCCCAGCACAGGGCGGCGAGGACGACGAGCAGGAACCCGCGGCCGGCGACCGGACGGGTGGCGGCGCCGCCGTCGAGCGTGGCCGGGGACGGGGTGGACATGACGCTCCTGGGAGGGATCCGGACGGGACTCGGCTCCGGAGCGGTGTGACGGTGCGGGGATCAGCCCGCAGCGCTCCGGGTCAGGAGCGGGGCGGGGACGATGCGAGCGCACGCCGGGTCGTCATGGGCCGAACCCTAGCGGGGCACGCCTCGGGGGCGGCGACGGATTCCTCTACAGTGGACGCAGACCCCTCGTGTGGCGTCATCCTGTGAACCTCCCCAGGGCCGGAAGGCAGCAAGGATAAGCGGGCTCTGGCGGGTGCGCGGGGGGTCCTTTCCTTGTCCGACGACCCGGTCACCAGGTCCGGTCGGCGACGTCGACGACCGCAGCCATGGCGGTCGCCGGGTCCACGGGCTGGTTGCGCCCCACGACCGACGCGAACGTCCAGACCCCGGTCCCGCTGCTGTCCGGCACGTAGAGCATCAACGAGTCGTCTTCCTCGTCGAGGCACACCTCGAGGACGGCGGCCGGGGCGGATCCAGGCAGGTCCGTCTGCTCGCAGCCGTCGGTGAAGAGGAAGCCGTCCCTGAGGTCTCGCTCCGTGAGCCGGCCATCGAAGCCGATACCCAGGGTGAAGCTGTCGGCGAGATTCGCCAGCTCGACGCCGGACCTCCATGCGCATCCCTGGTCACCGGGCAGCGTGCGTACTCCGTAGTCCAGGCCGATGCCGAGGGCGGCGGACATAGCGCCACCCTTGTCGCTCGGGCACGACCACTTCCCCGTCGGCGCGGTCAGGGAGAGGGGAGTGGCGCGGGCCGCGAACGTGGCCTTCAGCGCGGCGACATCGGTGGCCAGCTTCTCCTGGCCCGCCTCGCGCGTCCGCGCCCGTGCCTCTGCGCGGGCGGCCGCCAGTTCAGCCATGCGCCGGGCGGCGTCCTCGGCGCTGATGGTCGGGGTCGGGACGGCCGTGCTCTGCGAGCCGCCGGGCCCGGCGACACCGCCGTCCGGCCCCGAAGCGTTCGAGGCAGCGATGCTCAGGGGGACGGCCACCGCGGCCGCGGCGGTCGCGACGGCGAGGAACAGGAGGCGGCCGCGCCGCGTCCGGCTGTGTCCGGCTCGGGCCCTGCGCACCTGATCGACGACGTCGAGCTGGGGGGCAAGGTCGTCGGCCAGTCGGTGCAGGCGGTCGTGCAGGAGGGTGGTCGTCTGGTCCTCGGTCACTGGAAACTCCTCGACGCGGTCGTGAGGTCGTCCCGTGCGGGGGCGAGCAGGCCGCGGAGCGCGCCCAGACCCTTCGAGACGTGGTTGTTGACGGTGCTGCGGGAACAGCCCATGAGCTGGGCGGTCTCGGCCTCGCTGAGGTCGTCGAAGTACCGGAGGACGACGGCGGTGCGCACCCGGGGCGACAGGCGCAGCAGTGCCTGCCGCATCTCGTCGTTCTCGGCGTGGGCGTGCTGCGGATCGCCGGACCCCACGTCCGGAAAGGTCTCGAGGACCTGCTCGGTGTTCATCAGCCGGCGCACCCAGCTCAGGTGCGCGTTGATCATCAGCCGGCGCACGTACGCGGCGGGGTGATCGGCCCGGCTCACCTTCGCCCAGGACCCGTACGCCTTGGCGAGCGCGGTCTGCAGCAGGTCCTCGCCGAGGTGCGCGTTCCCGGTGACCAGGCACGCGGTGCGCAGCAACTGCCCACCGTGCTCGGCGACGAAGTCGGTGAACTCCGCGTCCTCGTGTTCGGTCACTCTTCCTCCGTCGGTCGGTCTCAGGAGGTAGACGCGTCGAGACAGCGGTGTCACCCCACACCGGTATGTATCGGTTTCGCAACGGCGCATCGGAACCGGTGGGGAACCGTGGATCCCTCGACGTGCGCCGGAGCGTCGGAAGCGCCAGATAACCTCGCTCCGTGGCTCTGGCGCTCTACCGCAAGTACCGCCCGGCGACCTTCGCCGAGGTGGTCGGGCAGGACCACGTCACCGACCCGTTGAAGAACGCCGTCGACAGCGGCCGGATCAACCACGCCTACCTGTTCAGCGGTCCACGCGGCTGCGGCAAGACGTCGTCCGCGCGCATCCTGGCCCGCTCGCTGAACTGCGAGCAGGGGCCGACGTCGACCCCGTGCGGCGTCTGCGGCTCGTGCATCGCCCTGGCGCCCGACGGCCCCGGCTCGCTCGACGTCATGGAGATCGACGCGGCCAGCCACGGCGGCGTCGACGACGCCCGCGACCTTCGCGAGAAGGCGTTCTTCGCGCCGGTGAACAGCCGCTACAAGGTCTACATCGTCGACGAGGCGCACATGGTCACCACGCAGGGCTTCAACGCCCTGCTCAAGGTGGTCGAGGAGCCGCCGGAGTTCCTCGTCTTCATCTTCGCCACCACCGAGCCGGACAAGGTGCTGCCCACCATCCGCTCGCGGACGCACCACTACCCGTTCCGGCTGGTGCCCCCGACCACCCTGCGCGGTCTGCTGGAGAAGACGTGCGCCGCCGAGGGGGTGCACGTCGAGCCCACCGTCTATCCGCTCGTCGTGCGCGCCGGCGGCGGCTCGGTGCGTGACTCGCTCTCGATCCTCGACCAGCTCCTGGCCGGCGCGGGGTCCGAGGGCGTCTCCTACTCCAACGCCGTCGGCCTGCTCGGCGTCACCGACGACGCACTCCTCGACGAGACCATCGACGCCCTGGCCGCGCACGACGCTCCGGCGGTCTTCCGCGCCGTCGACCGCGTGGTCGAGGCCGGGCACGATCCGCGACGGTTCGCCACCGACCTCCTCGACCGCCTGCGCGACCTGATCGTCCTGGACGCCGTCCCCCAGGCCGGTGGCAACGGGCTGCTCGACTGCCCGCCCGACCGGCTGGACCTGATGAGCCAGCAGGCCCGGGCGCTCGGTTCGGCGACGTTGTCGCGGATGGCCGACACCGTGCACGAGGGCCTCACCGAGATGCGCGGGACGACCGCGCCGCGGCTGCTGCTGGAGCTCGTCTGCGCCCGGATGCTCCTGCCGGAGACCGACGGCTCCTCCGTCGCGACCCTCCAGCGGCTCGAGCGTCTCGAACGCCGCCTGTCGATCGCCGGCGAGCATGCCGGCCGGCCCGCTCCGCAGGCCCCGGCCCGGGACGCCGACGTCCGCCCGCCGGCCCGCGAGGTCGCCCCGGAGCCGGTCCGG
>JAOPWH010000035.1 GCA_025965795.1 Blastococcus sp. | reverse complement strand
GATCCCGGCCTCTCCGGTCCATCTCCGGCCGGCGGCGTCCCAGCGCTCGCCGCTGTTCGGATAGACGACGACGGGCTTCCCGCTGCCTGCCGCCTCGGCGGTCGCCGCGCCGATCCCGGCCGGCGCTGTGCAGTTGACGCCGACGGCGATGACGGCGTCGATGCCGGCCGCCATCGCGAACACGTCGGCGGCCGGCTCTCCCCGCCTCGTCCGGACGACGCCCGCCGAGTCCACCACGGTGGTGAGTGACAGCCAGATCGGCACGCCCAGGGCCTCGGCTTCCGTGATCAGCGCCTCCGCCTCGGCGGCGGTGGGCACGGTCTCGCAGGCCAGGACGTCGGCGCCCGCCTCGGCCAGCAGTTCCATCCGCGGCCGATGGAAGGCGCGCAGTTCCGGGACGCCGATGTCGGCGAGGTAGGCGCCGGTGTACTCCGACCCGTCGGCCAGCATCGCGCCGTAGGGGCCGACCGAGCCGGCCACCCAGCCTTCGCCCTGCCCCTCCCGGGCGAGCGCGACCGACAAGGCGATCAGCCGGCGGGCCTCCGCCGCGCCGACACCGAACCCGGCGAAGCCCTCCACCGTCGCCTGGTAGCTCGCCGTCGTCGCCACCTGGGCGCCGGCCGCGGCGAAGGCGGCGTGCGCCGCGACGATCGCCGCCGGGTCGTCGCGCAGCAGCCGGGCCGACCACAGTGCGGAAGAGACGTCGGCGCCGCGCGACTCCAGTTCCGTCGAGAGGCCGCCGTCCAGGATCACCGGACCTGTGGCCAGCGCATCGGCCAGAGCACGCATGGGCGCCATCCTCCCGCGGTACTGGGAGCCCATGGTGTTCATCTGGGGCAGTGGCTGGGGTCCGCGCCGTCGTCGGCGCGGCTACGGACCGGGATTCGGCGGCCCCGGGTACGGGCGCGGGTACGGCGGCGGGTACGGCGGCGGGTACGGCCCCCGGTACGGGCGCGGCTACGGCGGCGGCGGAGGGGGCTCCTGTCTCCGCGACCTGCTGTTGCTCAACGTCGGCTGCTGTGCGGCCGAGAGCCTGGGCTGCGGCGGCGATGCCTTCCTGCTCGCGCCGTCCACGGCCAGGGCATGGCGCTCCGCCGGCAAGGGTGAGGCCGGGTCGGGTGAGCGGACGACGATGGCCGCCCGGATGATCGCCGCGGTCCGCGTGTACCAGCGGGAGATCAGCCCCAAGCGGCCGCCCTGCTGCCGCTACGCGCCCACCTGCTCGAACTACGCCGTCGAGGCGCTGGAACGGCACGGTGCCCGGCGGGGGGCGTGGCTCACGGTGCGGCGGTTGGTCCGCTGCCGTCCGGGGGCGGTCGGCGGATCGGACCCGGTTCCCGCCTGAAAATGGGCGGTCCGTGGACCGGCCCGTCCGTAGCCTCCGCCCGGTGAGCATCGACAGCCCGGACTTCACGGGGGTCGCGACCTGGGAGGATCCGTCCTGGCGGGCCGCGGCGATCGACTGGGCCTCGGCGGAGCTCGACCGCCTCGGATGGGCACGGGACGGCGAGCCTGGGTACCCGCACACCCGTCCGTGGTCCACGGTCATCCGGCTCGACGTCGTCGACCGGCCGCCGGTGTGGTTGAAGTCGATCGGCATCGGCTCGGCCCACGAACCGCCGCTCTCGGCGGCACTCGCCGGGTGGGTTCCCGGCCGGGTCCTCGCGCCGCTCGCCGTGGACGTCCACCGCCGTCTGATCTTGCTTCCGGACGGCGGACCGACACTGCGCGCAACCGGTGGAGGCGACCCGGTGGCGGCGTGGGAGGCGATGCTCGCCGACTACGCGCGGCTGCAGGTCGAGCTGGTACCGCACGTCGACGACATGCTCGCCCTCGGCGTACCGGACGCTCGGCCCGCGCAGCTCCCCGAGCAGGTGGCGGCTCTTCTCGCCGACGACGACGCGATGATGCTGGACCGGCCGGGCGGGATGACCTCCGCGGTACGTGACCGCCTCACGGCCGACCGGGACGTCTACGCCCAGTGCTGCCGGCGGCTGGCCGACGGCGGGGTGCCGCCGTCCCTGCAGCACGACGACCTGCACGACGGGAACGTGTTCGCCGGCTCTGATGGACACCGCTTCTTCGACTGGGGCGACGCGACGGTCTCGCACCCGTTCCTCAGCCTGCTGGTGCCGCTGCGGCTGGCAGCCCGGGCGATGGATGTGGAAGCCGGAGACCCCGTCCTTCTGCGGCTGCGCGACGCCTGTCTCGAGCCGTGGTCGGCCTACGGGGGCCCGGCGGAGCTGCGCGCGCTGTGCACCCTCGCCCTGCGGGTCGGACCGCCCGCCCGGGCACTCACCTGGCATCGCATCCTGCTCGGCATCCACCCGGCCGAGCGTGTGGAGTGGGCCGACAGCGTTCCGGGGTGGATGGCCGAATACCTGGAACCCGGCTCGCTGGACCCGGCTCCTGCGGCCGGGCAGTAGAGACTGTCGCAATGCCGACGACCGACGATGCGTCCGGTGATCTCGCGATCACCGGTTCCCTCGTCGTGCCCGCAGCCGCGTTGAGCTGGCGGTTCTCCCGCTCGTCGGGCCCGGGCGGCCAGGGCGTCAACACCGCCGACTCGCGCGTCGAGCTGTCGGTCGCACCGCTGGACCTGCTCGATCTCAGCGAGACGCAGCGGCAGCGGCTGGTCGAGCGCCTCGGTGACCGGCTGGTCGACGGCATCCTGACCATCGCGGCCAGCGAGCACCGCCAGCAGTTGCGCAACCGGCAGGCGGCCCGCGAACGCATGGCCGCCGTTCTGCGAGCCGCGGTCGCGGCGCCACCGCGGGCGCGCCGCCGGACCAAGCCCACCCGCGGCTCGCAGGAGCGCCGGATCGAGGCCAAGAAGCAGCGCGGGCAGCTGAAGAAGCAGCGGCGTACCTGGGACTGACCTGTGTGTCGACCTCACCCCGAGAGCGGCCATGGGTCAGTGCGCGACCGGAACGTTGTGCGCGGATGGGCACTTCTGGCGCGCAAAACTGCTCGTCCGTGCACATTGATCGGCGCGGCACGGACGGCCGGCGTTGCTCAGGGCGCCCGGGGGCGTAGACGTGGAGCCCGGACGCGAGCAGCCTGTTTCCAGGCGGCCGAGCGGTCTCGCGACAAGTTCGTTCCCGCCGAAGGAGGCACCTCTCATGTCGATCAAGCGCTGGACGCTCTGCGTGATGCGGGGCCACCGTTGGGTTCGGACTCCCTACCCGGGTAGCGAGGGTGCGGCGGACGCCTACTTCGTCCGGTGCAGGTCCTGCGGGCACGAGAACCACAACGGCCCTGCGGTGCGCCCCACCGGCGTCGGCATGTAGTCGCTTCTCTGACTGAACCCGAACAGGCCCTGCTGTCGGAAACGGCTGTCAGCGGTCCAGCGATGTCCGGCGACGCTGCAGGAAGGCCCGCTCCGACCCGCTCCCGGTCAGCTCGAGGGCCGCGTCGTAGGCGACGGCCGCCTCCGAGGGCCGTCCGAGCCGCCGCAGGAGGTCGGCCCGGACGGCGTGGAACAGGTGGTGGCGGTCGAGGTCGAGGGCCTCCACCAGCTCCAATCCCGCCTCAGGCCCTGACACCTCCGCCACGGCCACTGCCCGGTTCAGGGCGACGACCGGGCTCGGCGCGAGCGCCATCAGGTGGTCGTAGAGGACGACGATCTGCCGCCAGTCGGTGTCGGCCGCGGTCGGGGCATCGCTGTGGACGGCGTTGATCGCGGCCTGGAGCTGGTAAGGGCCGGGCTGGTTCCGGCGCAGGCACCGCCGGACGAGCGCCTGACCTTCGGCGATGAGCTCCCGGTCCCAGAGCGCCCGGTCCTGGTCGGCGAGCAGCACGAGTTCGCCGTCAGGAGCCACGCGGGCGGCCCGGCGCGAGTGCGTCAACAGCATCAGGCCCAGCAGTCCGGCGACCTCGGGCTCGTCGGGCATCAACTCGGCCAGCAGCCGGCCGAGCCGGATGGCCTCCGCGCACAGGTCCTCGCGGACGAGGCGCGAACCCGACGTCGCGGTGTGGCCCTCGGTGAAGATCAGATAGACGACCGCCAGGACCGGCCGGAGCCGGTCGGGCAGTTCCGCCTCCGACGGCACGCGATAAGGGATTCGGGCGTCGCGGATCTTGCCCTTGGCCCGCACCAGCCGCTGGGCCATGGTCGGCTCGGGTACGAGGAACGCCGACGCGATCTCCGCCGTCGTCAGTCCGCCGAGCAGGCGCAGGGTCAGGGCGACCTGAGCAGGTACGGCCAGCGCGGGATGGCAGCAGGTGAAGATGAGGCGGAGCCGGTCGTCGTGCACGGGACCGACCTCCTCCGGCTCGGCCGGCGCGGTCAGCCGCGCGGCCTGGGCGTACCTGTCGGTGCGGGACGACTCGCGACGGAGCCGGTCGATGGCCCGGTTGCGGGCGGTGGTGATGATCCAGCCCGGCGGGCTCGGCGGGACACCGTCGACCGGCCAGCGGGCCACGGCCGTGAGGAAGGCGTCCTGCACCGCCTCCTCGGCGCTGTCGATGTCGCCGAGAAGGCGGGTGAGGACGGCGACCGCGCGCCCGTAGTTCTCGCGGAAGACGGTCTCGACGGCCGGGTGGGTCACCGGAAGGGACGCACCTCAATCGGCAGGGTGGTGGCGCGGGCGAGCCTGCGGCCCCAGTCCAGCGCGGCGTCCAGGTCCTCGACGTCGATGATGGAGAAGCCGCCGACGTGCTCCTTGCCCTCGGCGAACGGCCCGTCGGTGGTGAGGACGTCGCCATCGGTCGGGCGGAGGACTGTCGCGGTCGACGGTTCGTGCAGCCCGCCGGCGAACACCCACACACCGGTGTCGCGCATGTCCTGATCGACCGCGCCGACGTCCTTCATGATCTGCTCGATCGACGCCCCCTCCGGAATGGGTCCGGTGCTGGGCTCCACCACGGTCAGCAGGTACTGCGGCATGTCGTCCTCCTCGGATCGGCGCCGGACGCTCGCCGGCTGCTCACCCTCTGTACGAACGGCGCACGCGCGGATCGACAGGGTCGCCGGAAAATCTCAGCGGGGCAGAGGTTGCCGCACGAGCACCCACAGCGGCAGCTCGTCGTCCGCCGTCTGCATGGTCTCGGTCACCTCGAAGCCGAACCCGCGCAGGAAGCGGACGTTGGCCCAGCTGAACACGGCGGCCCCAGCCGCCAGGCCGTCGGCGTCGCAGCGCAGCAGCGCCGGCGC
>JAOPWH010000033.1 GCA_025965795.1 Blastococcus sp. | reverse complement strand
AGGCCTGCCCCGGAGTGTCCAGGGGCGGACTCGCGATCGATACGTCCGCGTGGGCCCGGGTCCGGCGGTACGTCACGTCGATGTGAGCGGGTGACTCCTCGGGGGTCGTGCACCTGTCCCGGTCCGGGGAGGCGTCCTCGTCGGCGATCCAGGCCTGCCCCTCCGGCACCGAGCTTCACCGAGCCGAGCAGGTTGGTGCCGACGGGTGTGACCGGCCGGCGGACGTCGTACTCCGTGAGCCGCTCGAGCTTCCAGAGCAGTGCGACCCGACGCTCCTGGAGGTCCCGCCTGAGCGCTTCCTGGGGTCGGAGCGTTCACGCGGAGGCGTCCACCACGTCCGCCGTCGTTCCGAGGTCGTCCGGGTGCCCGGCTCCCCGACTGGGCACCTGCCCGTCGGCCGACGGCGTGTGCGAGCCGAAGTCGTGCTCGGCGAACGCCTCCGGCGGCGGACACGAGCAGACCAGGTTGCGGTCGCCGTAGGCCTGGTCGATCCGGCGGACGGGGCTCAGGTAGCTGCGGCCCTGCAGCCCCGGCACCGGGTAGATCGCCGTCGTCCGGGGATAGGGCCGGCCCCACTCCCCCGCCAGCATGGCCAGGGTGTGCGGCGCGTTGCGCAGCGGGTTGTCGGTGCGGTCGAACTCCCCGGAGCCGACCTTGTCGATCTCCGCGCGGATCTCCAGCATCGCGTCGACGAACCGGTCGAGCTCGGCCTTGTCCTCGCTCTCGGTCGGCTCCACCATCAGCGTGCCGGCCACCGGGAAGCTCATCGTCGGGGCGTGGAAGCCGAAGTCGATCAACCGCTTGGCGATGTCGTCGTTGGTCACACCGGTCGCCTTGGTCAGCGGCCGGATGTCGAGGATGCACTCGTGCGCCACGAGGCCGTCGGCGCCGGTGTAGAGGACCGGGAAGGCGTCGCGGAGCCTGGTCGCCACGTAGTTGGCCGCGAGGATGGCGTGCTCGGTCGCCTTGAGCAGGCCGTCGGGGCCCATCAGCCGGACGTAGGCCCACGAGATGGGCAGGATGCCGGCCGAACCCCAGGGCGCTCCGGACACGGCGGGACCATGGCCGCCGGTGTCGACCAGCGGGTGGCCCGGCAGGAACGGGACCAGGTGCTCCCGGACGCCGATCGGGCCCACGCCCGGCCCGCCGCCGCCGTGCGGGATGCAGAAGGTCTTGTGCAGGTTGAGGTGGCTGACGTCGGACCCGAACCGCCCGGGCTTGGCCAGGCCGACCATGGCGTTGAGGTTGGCGCCGTCGACGTACACCTGACCGCCGGCGTCGTGCACCGCCCCGCAGATCTCCTGGATGTCGACCTCGAAGACGCCGTGGGTCGACGGGTAGGTCAGCATGATCGCCGCGAGCCGGTCGGCGTGCTGACCCACCTTCGCGCGGAGGTCGGCCAGGTCGACGTTGCCGGCGTCGTCGCAGGCCACGACCACGACCCGCATGCCGGCCATCACCGCGCTGGCCGCGTTGGTGCCGTGCGCCGAGCTGGGGATCAGGCAGACGTCGCGGCCGTCGTCGCCGCGCGAGCGGTGGTAGCCCCGGATGGCCATGAGGCCGGCGAACTCGCCCTGCGAGCCGGCGTTGGGCTGCACGCTGACCGCCGCGTACCCGGTGACCTCCGCCAGGGCCGTGCACAGCTCGTCGATCAGCTGGGCGTAGCCGCGCGCCTGCTCCACCGGCGCGAACGGGTGCAGGTTCGCGAACTCCGGCCAGGTGATGGCAGCCATCTCCGTGGCGGCGTTCAGCTTCATCGTGCAGGAGCCCAGCGGGATCATCGTGCGGTCCAGCGCGAGGTCCTTGTCCGACAGCGACCGCAGGTACCGCAGCATCGCGGTCTCCGAGCGGTGCGCGGAGAAGACCGGGTGCGTGAGGTAGGCAGTCCGCCGGCGCAGCCCGGCCGGCAGCGCGTCGACGCCGTCGGCGTCCAGGGTGGAGTCGTCGGCGTCGACGCCGAAGGAGGCCGCGACGGCCCGCAGGACGTCGACGGTGGTCGTCTCGTCGCAGGCGACCGCCACGGTGTCGGCGTCGACCAGGCGCAGGTTGATCCGCCGCTGCGCCGCTGCGGCGACGACGTCGGCGGCCCGGCCGGGCACGGCGACGGTGAGGGTGTCGAAGAAGTGCTCGGCGCGCAGCTCCAGGCCGCCGGCCCGCAGCCAGCCCGCCAGCGTGAGGGCGCTCCGGTGCACCCGGGCAGCGATGGCCGCGAGGCCCTCGGGCCCGTGGTAGACCGCGTATGCCCCGGCCATGACCGCGAGGAGTACCTGGGCGGTGCAGATGTTGCTGGTCGCCTTCTCGCGGCGGATGTGCTGCTCACGGGTCTGGAGGGCCAGCCGGTAGGCGACGTCGCCGTCGGCGTCCACCGAGACGCCCACCAGGCGGCCGGGCAGCTGCCGGGCCAGCCCCTCGCGGACGGCGAGGTAGCCCGCGTGCGGGCCGCCGTAGCCCATCGGGACGCCGAAGCGCTGGGTGGTGCCGCAGGCGACGTCGGCACCCCACTCCCCCGGTGCCTCCAGCAGCGTGAGAGCCAGCAGGTCGGCGGCGACGACGACGGACGCGCCGGCCTCGTGCGCGGCCGCCGCCAGCGCCCGGTGGTCCCGGACCGCGCCGCTGGCGCCCGGGAACGACAGGAGGACCCCGAACGCGCCGGCCTCGGGCAGGTCGGCCGGCCAGCCGGTGGACAGGTCCGCGACGTGCAGGCCGATGCCCAGCGGCTCGGCGCGGGTCTGCAGCACGGCGAGGGTCTGCGGGAGCGTGTCGGCGTCGACGACGAAGACGGCGTCGGCCTTCGCGCGCCCGGCTCGGCGCACCAGGGTCATCGCCTCGGCGGCAGCGGTCGCCTCGTCGAGCATGGAGGCGCCGGCCACGTCGAGCCCGGTGAGGTCGGCGACCATCGTCTGGAAGTTGATGAGGGCCTCGAGCCGCCCCTGGCTGATCTCGGGCTGGTACGGCGTGTACGCGGTGTACCAGGCCGGGTTCTCCAGCACCGTGCGCTGGATGACGGTCGGGGTGACCGTGCCGGAGTACCCCAACCCGATCATCGAGGTGTAGACGTCGTTGGCGTCCGCGCGCTGCCGCAGCAGTTCGAGGACAGCCGCCTCGTCCATCGCCGCGGGCAGATCGAGGGGCGTCCGGTCACGGACGCCCTCGGGCACGCACGCGTCGACCAGCGACTCGAGGGAGTCGTGGCCGACGGCCTTGAGCATCGCCGCGGTCTCGTCGGGACGCGGCCCGATGTGCCGGGCGGCGAAGGATCCCGCCGGGTGCAGTGACGTCAGCGAGGGCAGCGACCCGGTCAGCGGCGGGAGGGACTGCCCCGACGGCTCAGCCGGGGTGCGAGCACGGTCGACCATTGCTCGAACGGTACCAGCGGGGCACACGAGGGCCCGGGGTGCCTCGACCGTCGGAGCGTGTGCGCCCAGGGGCGGTTCCGGGGCCCGGAACTACCCGTCAGCGCACACCGTTCACCCGCTCAGACGGCGGCGCGGCGGCGGCGGCGCATCGACAGCTCGTCGTCGGCCGAGTGCACGGGGCTGCCGTCGATCCGCTCGGCGGGCAGCTCGGCGAGTTCACCGGACAGCTCGCGGAGCGCACCGGAGACCGCGATGCCGAAGACGCCCTGGCCGCCGGCCAGCAGGTCGACGACCTCTTCGGCGGAGGTGCACTCGTAGACGGTGGCGCCGTCGGAGAACAGCGTGATGTTCGCCAGGTCCTTGATCCCGCGGTTGCGCAGGTGGTCGACGGCCTTGCGGATGTTCTGGAGGGAGACCCCGGTGTCGAGGAGACGCTTGACCACCTTCAGCACCAGGATGTCGCGGAACGAGTACAGCCGCTGCGTGCCCGAGCCGGTCGCCGTACGCACCGACGGGGCCACCAGCCCGGTACGGGCCCAGTAGTCGAGCTGGCGGTAGGTGATCCCTGCAGCGGCACACGCCGTCGGGCCGCGGTAGCCGACGAGGTCGGTGTCGACGTCGTCGTACGTCGGGGCTCCCACAGCGGCATCGCTGAAGAGCTGACCCTGGGAGCCGTCGCTCTGGTCGCTCACGTCCAGCGTCCTCCTCCGGTCCCGCATCGCTTCCGCGGCGGGTAGACGGCGATACACCCACTGACCTCAGGTGTCACACCGTTGTTGTTCGCCGACCGTAAGCCGGGCCAGGGGGTGGGTCAACTGAGCGAGGCGGCGTGTCGCCCTGCTCATCAATTCGAGTGGAGGATCTCAGGTGCCGTACCGATACCGCCTGGATGGCCGCGAGTCGCCTAGGCGGGGCCACCCGATCCCGAACCCGCGCCGAAGTCCTCCGGCGAGATCTGGTCGAGGAACTCGCGGAACTTCTCGACCTCGTCCTCCTGCTCGTCGGGGATCTCGATGCCCACCTCGTCGAGCAGCTCCTCCGCTCCGAAGATCGGCGCCCCCGTGCGGACCGCCAGTGCCACCGCGTCGGACGGTCGCGCGCTGACCACCCGGTCGTCGCCGAACACCAGCTCGGCGATGTAGATCCCGTCGCGCATCTCGGTGATGTTGACGGCCTCCAGCGTCGCGCCGAGAGTGCGGACCACCTCGCGGAGGAGGTCATGGGTCATGGGCCGGGCCGGGCGCACCCCCTGCTGCTCGAAGGCGATGGCCGCGGCCTCGACGGCACCGATCCAGATCGGCAGGTACCGCTCCCCCTGCGTCTCCTTGAGCAGCAGGATCGGCTGGTTGCCGGGCAGCTCGACCCGGACGCCCACGACTCGAAGCTCCTGCACGGTGCGGCTCCCTCACCTGCGGCCCGGGGGTACGGGCGGATCGGTCTGGTCTTTCGGCGGGCGAACGGATGAGCACGTCCCGGTCCTGCGGCGGTCCTGTTGCAACCCGTTCACGGTACGCCCGAGTCAGGGGCGCAGGAGGTCCCGGAGTCTCGCCTCCAGCAGGGCGGTGTGCAGCTGCGCGGACAGCCCCGCGAGCTCCTCCAGCTTCTCGGTGGCACGGGTGCGCGCCTCCTCGGAACGGGCGCGGAGCACGGGCGCGACCAGTTGCTCGATCAGCCCGGCCTCGCGCTCGGCCCCACTGCGGTAGACCCGCAGGTGCCGCGGCTCGATGCCGTGCCTGGCCAGTCCGGCCGCGGCCCGGGCGATGCCCAGGTCGGAGGCCGGGTGCCGGCCGTCGGCGTCGGTGGCCAGCAGCCCGAACTGCACGCAGTCGGCCAGCTGCTCGGGCTCCAGGCCGGAGGCCCGGGCGAACTGATCCGGGGTGAGTGGCGGTGCCTGCGCGGAGGCGCCGCCGCCGTCGTCTGCTGCGTGCCCCGCCGTCTCGGCCTTCGGGATCAGGGATCCGGCGGTCGCCGGCGTGCCGGCGGGAGCGGCGCCGGTGGGCAGGGGCTCGCCACGGTCGAGCGCTTCGAGGTGATCCTTGATCACCCGCAGGGGCAGGTAGTGGTCCCGCTGCGCGGTCAGGATGTACCGCAGCCTGGTGACGTCTGCCCGCGAGAACTTCCGGTAGCCCGACGGCGTGCGCTGCGGGTGGACCAGCTCCTCGGACTCCAGGTAGCGGATCTTGCTGATCGTGACGTCGGGGAAGTCGTCGCGGAGAACGGCCAGCACCTCGCCGATGGTGAGTCGCGGCGTCCGCTGGTCGGCGGCGTCCCCGAGCGCCCTCTCGCGCCCGGGCACGGTCACGCCCCCTTCTTGCCGATGGGTCGACGTCGTGTGGTCGACCGTGCCGTTCTCCTGCGGAAGCCGGCCGGCGCGCCCACTAGCGAGCGGCCGGCTCGCCGGTGCGGGGGCCGGTGAGGTAGACGAGGCGGAACTTGCCGATCTGCACCTCGTCACCGCCGGCGAGGGTCGCGACGTCGACCGGCTCGCGGTTGACGTAGGTGCCGTTGAGGCTGCCGACGTCGTGCACGGAGAAGCCGCTGCCCTCGCGGTGGAACTCCACGTGCCGGCGGCTGACCGTCACGTCGTCGAGGAAGATGTCGCTGTCGGGGTGCCGACCGGCCGTGGTCACGTCCTGGTCGAGCAGGAAGCGGCTGCCGGCATTGGGCCCACGCTTCACGACGAGCAGGGCGGAACCCGCCGGCAGCGACTCGACCGCGCCTGCGTGCGCGTCGGCCGCGGACTCGGTGATCTCGGGCTGCTCGCTCGAGTCCTCCCCGCCGACCTTGGGGATGACGCTGGTCGACTCCCCCACCCTTTCCTGGGCGAGCGCCGAACCGCACTGCGCGCAGAAGCGACTGCCCTCGGGGTTCTCGTGTCCACATCGAGTGCAGTGCACTTCTGTCTCCTCCGGTGCGGGGCCCGCCGCGGCCTCGAAAGGGCCGCGGGCGGCCGGCGGACGACGGACCGGTCGGCCTGTCGTGGGTCGGCCGCCGCGGTGAAGCGGCGGGCCGTGGTCATGGAACCAGCCGGTCGGCCCGAGGGTCAACCTGATGGTCAGGGTCGGGGGCGCGGGTTTCGCGGCTGGTTCCCGCGGAGCCTCTGCCCTCGGGGGATCATAGTGATCGTCGCATCGGCACGACCCGTCGACCGTCCGGTCAGGACCCGTCGACGAGCGCCTGGTAGGCGTCCGCGTCGAGCAGGCCGCCGATCGGGTCGCCGCCCTCGCCGGGAACGCTGATCTCCACCAGCCACCCCTCCCCGTAGGGATCGGCGTTGATGGTCTCCGGGGCGTCGGCGAGCCGGTCGTTCACCGCAGCCACGACGCCCGCGATCGGGGCGTAGACGTCGGAGACGGACTTCGTGGACTCCACCTCGCCGATCGGCGTGCCCGGGGCCACTTCGTCACCGATCTCGGGCAGCTGGACGAAGACGATGTCCCCGAGCGCGTCCTGGGCGTGGTCGGTGATCCCGACCCGCACGACGGTCGCCGTCCCGTCGCTTCCCTGGACCAGTGCCCATTCGTGCTGGTCGGTGTAGCGGCGGTCGTCCGGTGTGGCCATGTGCGAGGTCTCCAGGGATGCCGTGGCCTCCCTTCCCCCCGTCGCGAGCTTGCGAGCGCCGGGGGGCAGGGAGGTCCTTCTTCAGTTCTCGGTCTGCGGCGCAGCGTATTGAGGGGTGTCCAACGGCCGCAACGCGTCGACGACGACGTCGGGTGCCTGGGTGATGTCTACCGAGCCCCCGCGGTTGCCGATGTGCTGCACCACTCCCCCGGGAATGTTCATCGCCGTCTCCATGTCCTGCGGTGACCCGATCACGAGGATCTCGTAGGGGGCGCTGATCGGGTGACCGTCGACCATCAGGTCTCCCGGTTTCCCGGTGACCGCCGTGGAGACGGCGACCCGCACGTCGTCGATCTGCATCGTCTCGGCACCCGCCCCGCGGAGCTCCTGGATGGTGTCGAGGAGGTCGGCCACCCGCACCTCCTGCTCGGGATCGTGGATGCTCATCCGGAGCCCGGGGCCGTGGGCCGCGATCGTTCCGTTGAGGATGCCGATCGCCTCCGACCGTGCGCGGGCCTCCTTGAGGGCGGCGGCCGACTGGCTGTCGGAGCTGCCCAGCTGTTGCAGGGCGACCCGCTGGTCGGTCAGCTGCTGGCGTAGCCGCTCCTCGCGGGCGTTGAGCTCGTCGAGGATGCGGACCAGGTCCTCCTCGCGCGCTCCCGAGTACTGGTTGTCGTCGCCGACCGTGCGGACCTGCACGGCGAAGGCGAAGCCGAGAAGCAGCGTGAGGACGCCGATCAGCGCCGGTGCGAGCCGGTCGCTGCGCCGACGGTTCGACGGTGCCGGGACGACGGGTTCCGACGGGGTCCCGGCGGGCTCGGGCGGCGTCCCGGCGGGCTCGGGCGGGGACGGCGGCCCCGTCTCCGTCCCCGTCGGCAGAACGCCGGCCGTCGGCGGTTCGACGTCCTCCGCCGTCCCCTCGGGGATGGGCTTCTCCGGCGGTGGCGTGTCGGTCATGCGCGGAAGACGTGACGTCGGATGGCCGCCGCGTTGCCGAAGATGCGGATGCCGAGGACGACGACGACCGCGGTGGACAGCTGCGCGCCGACGCCCAGCTGGTCGCCGAGAAAGACGATGAGCGCCGCCACGACCACGTTGGACACGAACGAGATGACGAACACCTTGGCGTCGAAGATCCCGTCGAGGCGGGCGCGGAAGCCGCCGAACACCGCGTCGAGGGCGGCCACCACGGCGATCGGCAGGTACGGCTGGAGCCACACCGGCACGGTGGGGTCGAAGAACAGCCCCAGCAGGACGCCGGCCGCCAGACCGATGATCGGGATCACGGTGCGCCTCCCGGCGGCTCGTCGGAGGTCGGCGGGGTCGAACCGGACGTTCTGGGCGCGGACGAGCCCGGCGCGGACGGGCCCGGCGCGGACGAGCCAGGGGCGGACGACTTCGGTGTGGCCGGCTGCGCCTGCTCGGCCTGGGCGGCACGCAGTTCGGGGGTGCCGGCGGCCGGCAGCCTCAGCTCGTCGGCCTCCGCGAAGTCGAAGCGGAATTCGAGGACGTCGGAGAGTCCGGCCAGCTCGATCACGTCGCGGTTGGCCAGGAAGGCCCCGGACACGGCCTTCGGGTCGCCGATGGCACTGATCTCGTAGGGGTTGGTGACCGGCCGGAAGTCCACCAGCACGGCCTCCCCGGCGAACCGGATCGCGCTGGTCGGGCCCAGCCGCTGGCCGTTGATGCCGATCGCCTCGGCCCCGGCTGCCCACAGGGCGTTCACGACCAGCTGCAGGTCGCCGTCCTGCACCCGTCCGCGCGAGTTGTCCTCGGCCGTGCCGCCCACCGGGTCCTGGTCCGCGGTCGGATGGGCGTTGGCCAGGGTCACCAGCAGGCCCGGGCCGGAGACCGGAACCGCGGCTGCCCCCTGCTCCGCTCGGGCCAGTTCGTCCAGGGCCCGCTGCCCGACGGTCGTCGCCTTCAGCAACCGCTCCCGGGTGTCGCTCACCTGCGCGCGCAGGTCCTCGAGTTCCGCGGCGAGGTCGTCGGTGACCGTCGACGCGCCGTGGATGTCGTCGATGAGCGCGCTCCGCACCTGCTGGCGGCCCTGGGACTTGGCGGCCGTCACGTCGTAGGTGACGGCGACCAGCAGGCCGGCGACGACCATGGTGAGGGCCACCAGCACCTGCGCCCGCCACCGCGGCGAGGACGAACGCCCGGCGGCCTGCGCGGACGGGTCGGCGGCCCTCGCCCGAGACGAGGCAGCCTGCGCGTAGGCGGGATCGAGGGTCTCGGCCAGGATGTCGTCGAGCAGGGAGGCGCCCATCGAGCGCGGACCGCCACCCCGCAGGGTTCCGGTCACGAGGCCGTCCCGGGCGCGGGAACGGCGCGTTCGGCGCGCACGATCCCGGCCGTCTGGATCAGGTAGAACAGCCCGGCCAGCACGTACAGCGCGGTGCCCCAGATGGTCAGGGCCCACGCGAAGGGGGCGAGCAGGGTGGCCAGCCATCCGTCGCCGTCGGCCAGCATCAGACCCGGGAACGCGTAGAGCAGGAGCAGGGTCGCGGCCTTGCCCAGGTAGTGCACCTGGAGCGGCGGATATCCGTATCGCCGCAGGACCAGCAGCGCGACGCCGAGCACCAGCTCCCGCCCCAGCAGGAGAGCGACGATCCAGACCGGGATGATCTCGCGCACGGCCAGGGCGACCAGGGTGCTGACGATGTAGAGCCGGTCGGCGGCCGGGTCGAGAAGGGCTCCCAGCCGACTGCTCTGGTTCAGCCAGCGCGCGAGCTTGCCGTCGAGCCAGTCGGTGAAGCCCGAGACCATGAGGACGCCGACCGCCCATGCGTCGGCCTGCGGACCCAGCAGCAACCACAGGAAGAGCGGAACGCCCAGCAGTCGGAGCACCGAGATCGCGTTGGGCAGGGTCCAGACGCGGTCGGGCAACTGCTCGCGGTCCACGACCGACGGCGTCGCGATCTCCACCGGGGGAACCGGGTCGACGGCCGACGGCCCGTTCGACGACGTCACGTTCCCTCCAGCCCGCTGCACACCGTGCCCGAGGCTAGCCGACGGACCTCATCCTCCTCCCCACTCGCAGGGTCGCGGCGAGCCTCCGGAAGGGGTTCCGTGGATGGCGCCCGCGCGGGGGCCGCCCCTCACGCCGGAACGGCGACCGACGCGGGCGCCGGCTCGTAGCCCAACGGCCGGCGGTCGAAGCTCCCGGTGCCGTGGGTGACCGACCGGAGAACGCCCGGATAGCCCAGCAGCTCGACCTCCGGGATCTCGGCCCGCACCGTCGTCCGGTCCCGGTCGGGATCTGCCTCGCTGCCGGTCACCCGGGCCCGCCTGCCGGAGAGGTCGCTCATGACCGCGCCGACGTACTCGGCGGGCACCCGTACCTGGACCTCGCACCAGGGCTCGAGGATCCGGGTGCCGGCCGCGGCGACCAGTTCGCGCAGCGCGAGTGCCCCGGCGGCCTGGAAGGCGGCGTCGGAGGAGTCGACCGAGTGCGCCTTGCCGTCGACGAGGGTGAGGCGGACGTCGACGATCGGACGGTCGCCGCTGACCCCGCGCTCGGCCTGCGCGCGGATGCCCTTCTCCACGCTGCCGTGGAACTGGCTGGGCACGGTGCCCCCGACGATCCGCTGCTCGAAGACCACGCCGGAGCCGGGCTCGCCCGGCTCTCCCTCGACGACGACGACGGCGTACTGGCCGTGGCCCCCGGACTGCTTGACGTGCCGACCGGTGACCCGCGCCTCGCGGGCCAGGGTCTCCACCATCGGAACCCGGACCGGCAGGGTGGTGACACCGACGCCGTGCCGGACGCGCAGCCGCTCCAGCAGGACCTCGGCGTGGGCGTCGCCCACGCACCACAACAGCAACTGGCCGGTGTCCTGACGGCGCTCCAGTCGCACGGTCGGGTCCTCGGCGACCAGCCGCGCGAGCGCCGTGGCGAGCCGGTCCTCGTCGGCCCGGGAGGCGGCCTCGACCGCTACCGGGAGCTGCGGGGTGGGCAGGTCCCAGGGCAGCACGACCCGGGGATCGTCCGGTGAGGACAGGGTGTCCCCGGTCTCGGCACTCGAGAGGCGGGCCACGGCGCAGATGTCGCCGGCGGGGCAGGCGGCCACGGGGCGCAGGGCGGCGCCCAGCGGGGAGGTGACGGCACCGATCCGCTCGTCGACGTCGTGGTCGGGGTGGCCGCGCTCGGTCATACCGTGACCGGAGACGTGGATCGGGATGTCCGGTCGCAGGGTGCCCGAGAAGACCCGCACGAGCGACACCCTGCCCACGTAGGGGTCCGTCGTCGTCTTGACGACCTCGGCCACGAGCGGTCCGTCGGGGTCGCAGGTCATGGTCGGGGCGGTCGAGCCGTTGGGCCGGTACACGGTGGGACACCCGTGCTCCATCGGGCTCGGGAAGGCAGAGACGAGCAGGTCGAGGAGTTCGGGGACGCCGACGCCCGTGAGCGGAGCGACGCACAGGACCGGGTGGAAGTGGCCGCGTGCCACCGCCGTCTCGAGGTCGGTCACCAGGTCGGCCACCGCCAGCTCGTCGCCGGACAGGTAGCGCTCCATGAGGGTCTCGTCCTCGCTCTCCCCGATGATCCCCTCGATCAGCTCGCCGCGGAGCCGGTCGGCGCCCGCGGCGTCGACGGTCGTCTCGGGGTGCGGCTCGAGCAGGGAGACCAGCGCGCGGACGCCACCGTCGGCCGCGCGGTCGACCAGGTGCATGGGGTAGACGCCCTCCCCCAGCATCAGCTGGCAGAGCCGCACGGCGTCGTCGACGTCGGCCCGCGCGCGGTCGAGCTGCGTGATGACGACGGCCCGGGGCATGCCGACGGCCGCGCACTCCTCCCACAGGGCCACGGTGGTCGCGTCGACGCCGTTGACCGCGGAGACGACGAACAGCGCGGCGTCGGCGGCCCGGAGGCCGGCGCGCAGCTCACCCACGAAGTCGGGCGACCCGGGAGTGTCGAGGAGCGTCAGCCGGTGCCCGGCGTGCTCGACGGTCGCGACGCCCAGCGACACGGAGCGCTGCTGACGGACCTCCACCTCCTCGGTGTCCAGACAGGTCGTGCCGTCCTCCACCCGGCCCAGCCGGGGCACCGCGCCGGTCGCGACCAGCAGGGCCTCGGCGAGCGTGGTCTTGCCGGCGCCGGCATGGCCCACCAGGGCCACGTTGCGCACTTTGTCGGCGGACCGTGGCCCTGGTGCGGCTGCGGTGTCCTTGGCCATGCCGGCCGCTCAGCCGTGCGCGGCCGCGTGCACGACGGTGCACGTGCCGGCCGGGTAGAAGAGACCGGTGTGCCCGTCGGGCTGCCATCGGACGCGGTACGGCGGTCCACCACCGGGTTCGGAGCACTCCACCACCTCGCCGGTGCGTTCCGGTTCCCCCTGGTGGGTCGAGCGGACGATGATCGTGTCCCCGATGTGCGCTTCCACGGCGACCTCCGGCGGTGTCTGTGGTGGAGCTCACAGCCTGCCCGCCGGGGGGTGACCGATCAAGGCTTACCCGTCCCCCGCCGGACGACGGCCGAGGGCACGGACGCCGCGGCGGTGCAGCGACCAGCCCGCGACGACGAGCAGGGCGCCGAAGACCAGGAAGCCGATGTCCCAGCTCAGCGGGGCGCCCAGATCGTCGCGGACGTGGTGCACGCCGAGGAGCTGGTGGTCGACCAGCCCCTCGACCAGGTCGAAGATCCCCCAGCCGGCCAGGACCAACCCGAACTGGAAGCTCCAGCTCGGGGCGATCCGCCCCTGCCGCCAGGCGACGAGCGCGGTGACGGTGCCGGCGAGGGTCAGCGCCCACGTGCCCAGGTGGAACAGCCCGTCGGCGACGGTGTTGGCCTCGAGCCCGGCCACGGTGGTCACGGGGTCGCCCTCGACGGAGCTGATCATGTGGTGCCACTGCAGGATCTGGTGGAAGACGATCCCGTCGACGAAGCCGCCGAACCCCAGGCCGAGCAGCAGGCCTGACGACCGGGTGGGCATCCGGGCGGCGCCGGCCCTGCTCGCAATGGTCACGTCCGCCGGGTACCCCGGCGGCTCTCCGGTACCCGGCCTCTCAGCTGCCGTACCCGCCGGTCGCCGCCAGCTGCGGGCACGTGTTCGCGACGTCCCCGGTGGCCGGACGGCGCACCGTCTGGTCCGCCGGCGGTCGCTTGCCGGCCGTGACCCAGGAGGTCAGGCGCAGGAACGCCTCGCGGTAACACGGCAGGATCGGCCGGATCTCGGTCGGGAACAGGTCGTAGCGGTCGTCGACGTGGTTGCCGTCCTCGATCGTGTAGTAGCGGTGCAGCCCGCCCCGCCCCGCCGCGTCGATCATCGCGTCGTAGACGTCGGAGTCGGTGCTGATCGGCAGCAGGGCGTCCTTCGTGCCGTGCAGGGTGATCAGCGGCTTGCCGATCCGGCCGGTCAGCGACACCGAGGCGACGGCGTCCTTCACCGCCTGCGGCCTTGAGGCGTAGTCGTAGTCCGCGTCGCAGGCCGTCGGTGTGCCCGCGGGGCCGCCGGTCTTGCAGAAGGGCAGGCCGGCCTCGGTGTCCCCGTCGTACCCCGGGTCGAATGCCTCCCGGTAGGTCCGCTGCGTCAGGTCCCAGTAGACCGCGTAGTGGTCCGGCCAGAGCACCTCCGACCCAGGCTCGAAGCCGACGTCGTACATCCGCTGGCGGGCGGCGGAATCGAGCTGCGCCTCCGGATAGTTCTTCAGTGCGGTCGGCAGGTAGGTGAACAGATTCGGCCCGTCGGGGGTCATCAGGGTCCCCTCCCAGTCCACGCCGCCGTCGTAGAGCCAGGGCCGGTTCTCCAGCTGCCAGCGGGTGAGGTACCCCCCGTTGGAGATGCCGGTCATCCAGGTGCGGGACGGTGCCCGCCCGTAGCGCTGGGCGACCACCTTCTTGGTGGCCACGGTGAGCTGGGCGACCCGGTCGTGCCATTCCCGGACCGCCTGACCCGGGGCCGACCGCTTGCCGTTGTCGTAGAACGCCGTGCCGGTGTTGCCCTTGTCGGTGGAGGCGTAGGCGTAGCCGTGGGCGAGCGTCCAGTCGCTGAGGATGTAGTCGGGGGCGTACTGCTTGCGTACCCCCGGCGCACCGGTGATGACGAGCTGGCCGTTCCACTTCGCGGGCAGCCGGATCACGAACTGCGAGTCGTGGTTCCAGCCGTAGGTGGTGTTCGTGGTGGAGTCGTCCGGGAAGTAGCCGTCGACCTGGATCCCCGCTCCGGCCGGGGGGTTCCTGGACTGCTTGGAGTTCAGGGTTGCCCAGTCGCTGGCGTCGCTGCGGCCCTTCGCCGCCAGCGCGACGGCGGACAGGTTGGCATGGCACTCGACGCGCTGCAGCGCCGCACCAGGGACGCGGATGGCCTGCTGATTGCGACACGGACCGCTCGGAGCCGCGGCCGCCGGGGAGGTCAGCCAGGCGACGGTGAGGAGCGAGGCCAGCAGGAGAGGCGGCATCCGTCGGCGGAAGAGCATGGACTCTCCTTCGTGGCGCCCGGCCCCGTTGCCGAGAGGACGATCATCGCCGCGATGGTGACACGGGGGCCGCCGTCCCTCATCTCGGACGACATCCCTGAGGAAGCCGTCTGCGTTCGGCTTCCGGAGCGGGCCGGGCAGCAGTACGGTGCCGTGCGCCCGGGGGGATCCCTCCACCACTGGAGGTGGCGCCATGCGCCGCACCGTCGTTGCCGCTGCCGTCGTCACCCTCGGGGCGTTCCTCGTCCCGGCCGGGGCGCTGGCCGCCACTCCCTCCGAGCGGTCGGTCACCGTGCCGACGACCGTCGGTCAGATCCGGACCGTGACCTGGACCGGCACGATCGACCCCGGCGTCGACCCCGCCAGCAACTGCGAGGGCGGCACCTCGACCTCGGACGTGGAGACCATCCACGTCGCCGTCCCCTCGGGTGCCTACGACACGGTGAACGCGCTGTTCACCTTCTCGATCACCTGGGTGCCGTCGTCCGGCGACGAGACGACGAACGACGAGATCCTCACCGTGGTCAACCCGGCCGGCGCCGATGCGGAGGTCGGTTCCAGCGATACGGGTGACACCACGGAGACGGTGGCCGCCTCCAACATCCAGGCGGGTGACTACGAAGTCCTGGCCTGCGGGTTCGTCAACACCACCCCCCAGCCGTACACCGGCCGCCTGGTCATCAGGACGACCAGGCCGGGCAGCGAGACCAGCCTGCCGGCCGCGCCCGCGAACGGGCTGTCCTTCTCCCCCAGCGTGGCGGCGGACCCCCAGCGCGACGAGTCGGAGCCGCTGATCGAGACGGCACCCGACGGGCACACCTACACCTGCGGGCCGACCGGCTTCAGCAGCGCATCGGACTACGCGCAGGTGTCGACCGACGGCGGCGACCAGTTCCACCTGCTCGGCACGCCACCACGCGGCCAGCAGGCTCTCGGCGGCGGCGGTGACTGCGCCGTCGCTCTCGCGCCGGACAAGAACCCGGACGGCAACTACCAGTACGCCTACGCCGGCCTCGGCCCCCTGACCGGCTTCACGACGACCACCTCGCCGGACGACGGCCACACCCTGTTCAACGTGCCGGAGCAGGGCAACCTCAACACCGACAAGGGCCTGCTCACCGACCGCCAGTGGAACGTGTTCACCGACGACCTCACGGTCCTGCTGTCCTACAACCAGCAGCAGCCGCGCAACATCGTCGTCCAGAGGTCCGACGACGGGGGCCTGACCTACGGGGTCCGGTCCGCCATCGGCGGCGCCAGCCCCGACTTCCCTGGCCCCATGCGCACCCTGCCCTCCCAGTTCGACGTGGACGGCCACCGCGTCGTCTTCTTCGCCTGGACCAGGGGCACCAACGTCAACCTGTCGGTCTCCTACGACGAGGGCGCGACCTTCCTCGACTGCGTCGCCGCGGTGGCGCCGGGCGGACCCAGCACCAACTTCGCCACCGCCGACACCGACAGCGCCGGGAACATCTACATCACGTATGCGGAGAAGGCGACCTTCCACAGCTACCTCGTCACGCTGCCGCACAGCAAGCTGGCGAACTGCAACCAGCTGATCGGCAACGACCCGCTCACGGCCGTGGCGCCGAAGAACGACCCGAAGACGGTGGGCTTCTCCGCTCCCCTGCAGGTCGACCGCGGCGATGTCCGGACGGCGGTCTTCCCCTGGGTCGCCGCCGGAGGTGCTCCGGGCCGGGTGGCCGTGGCCTTCTACGGCACCCCGACCGACGGCAACCCGAACCTGGGCACGTTCAAGGCGAGCTGGAACGTGTACGTCAACGAGTCGCTCAACGCGCTCTCCGCGGGGCGCACCTTCAGCCAGGTGAAGGCGACGACGCACCCGATGCACTACGACTCGATCTGCCTCGAGGGGCTGGGCTGCGACCTGTCCGTCCCCCCGGGTGACCGGACACTGGCCGACTTCTTCGCGCTCGAGTACAACCCGGCCAGCCACCGGCTCCAGGTGGTCTACGACAACGACGCCAAGGAGCCCGGCGAGGCGGTCGGGCACGTGGCCAGCCCGATGGTCGTCACCCAGATCGGCGGGCCGAGTATCGGCGGGGGCACCGTGAGCGGCGGCAACCGCCCAGTGCTGCGCCAGTCGTCGGCCGACCCGACCGGTGACGCGCTCGCCCGATACTCCGCGCTGTTCGGCGTCTCCATCCCGCCGGCGCTCGCGCCGGACGCGGTCGACGAGCCGGCGGCCGACCTGAGAGGCGTGTCGATCCTCGGCCGCGTCGGCGGCGGGTTCAAGGTCCGGATGGCACTCGCCGACCTGTCCGACACCGCACTGCAGCAGGCCATGACGGACACCGCGAGCTCGTCGCTGATCTACGCGTTGCGGTTCGCCAACGGCTTCCAGCCCTCGGCCGTGGTGGCCCGCTACAGCCTGCTGGACGGCTGGACGTTCGTGTTCAACAGCCACGAGCAGATGCTGAGCCAGTGCCTCGCACCGCCGTCGTCCAGCCAGGAGAAGTGCCTGGCGTTCGGTGTCGACGGCACGCCGCTGCAGGGGACCGTCGACGTGCCGAGCGGGACGATCACGATCTCCGTGCCGACGATCGCCGCTGGCCAGCAGCTGCTCTTCGGCCTGGCCGGCGGCCAGGGCGCGGGGCAGCGACCGCACCAGGTGCCTGCGACGACGGGCACGCGGTTCTACGACGCGTCGGTCTTCACCTTCGGTGACACGCAGGACAACCTCGAGCTGCCGCTCGCGGAGGTGGACGTGCCGGAGTTGCAGAGCTACCTGTACACGCTGGACAACACGCCGGCGATGGACTTCGCCGTCAGGGCGTACTGAGGGGGCCGCCGGACGACGCTGCCCTGGTGCGTCGCGCCCGGGCAGCGCCGGCCAGTTCGTCCAGCAGGGTCGCGGTCGTGTGCAGATCGACGCAGGCGTCGGTGACGCTCTTGCCGTACTCCAGCGCGCCGGGATCGTCGAGGTCCTGCCGTCCCGCGACGAGGTTGCTCTCCAGCATCACCCCGCGGATCGCCGTCTCCCCGCCGGCGATCTGGCCGGCCAGGTCGCGCACGACGTCGATCTGGCGCAGGTGGTTCTTCTGGCTGTTGCCGTGCGAGGCGTCGACCACCACGACGGCCGGCAGGCCGCGCTTCACGAGCTTGTCCTTGGTGTCGGCGATGTGGGCCGCCGAGTAGTTCGGGCCGTGCCGGTCGCCGCGCAGGATGACGTGGCCGGTGTCGTTGCCCGTGGTCGACAGCTGCGCGGTCATCCCGTGGCGGTCCACTCCCAGGAACTCGTGGCCGGCGCGCGCCGCGATGACGGCCTGGATGGCGACGTCGATGCTGCCTTCCGGTGAGTTCTTGAAACCGATGACGGACGAGAAGCCGGACACCCGTTCCCGGGCCGTCTGGTCGGTGACGTTCCGCGCGCCGACGCCGTTGTAGGTCACCAGGCCGTCGACGTACTGGGGCGTCAGGGCGTTCAGCGGTTCGGCGGCGACCGGCACGCCCATCCCGGTGATCCGGCACATGAGCATCCGCGTGGCGATCAGGCCCACGCTGATGTTGTTCGAACCGTCGAGGTACGGGTCGTAGGCGAAGCCCTTCCAGTCGACCTCGGTCCTCGGCTTCTCGGTGTACGTCCGCATCACGATCTCCAGATCGTCGCGGTGACGGTCCCGCATGCGCCCGACGAAGGCGGCGTACTCCAGCGTCGCGGCCGGATCGTGGATCGAGCACGGGCCGGCAATGACGGCCAGCCGCCCGTCGGCACCGCGGAGGATGTCGGTGACGGCGCGGCGGGCGTCCCGCGTGGTGCGCGCAGACGCCTCCGAGAGCGGAACGACGGTCGCGACCGCCTCCGGCGTGACGACGATGCTCAGGCCAGCGATCCTGGTGTTCACCAGCCCGGACATGTCGACTGCTCCCCCGCCCTGCTGGCCGAGCAGCCGCCGCACCTCGGGCAACAGCTCCGACTGCGTGGCATCCATCTGTGCGTTCACCCGGCCCTGCACGTCCAGCAGGTGATCGGCGATGCGCCGCGACAGCTCGAGGATCTCCTCGGCTGCCACGTGCTCGTGCTGTCCCATCGGGCGTGCTCCTCCTGAGCCTCGGGCGATTGCCGCGACTGGCAGGGCCGCGGATGAGGCGGCAGGTCGCAGGAAGCCCGAACGGTAATCCCATGGTGCCGATCCGACCGGAGGCCGGTGGCATCACGTGCTGGGCCGGCGCCACCGCCGGGGTGGAACACCGCGATCAGCGGGCCGTCCAGTGCTCCTGTCGTCGGCGAGCAGCCGCGCGGCGCCGGCGAGGCGGGACCGTGCACGTCGTGGCCGCACGCGTGCATCACCGGCACCGGGTTGCCGCCGGCGGCAACGCTCTTCGGCGCCGGCGTACGGAAGGCCCACCGTCCCCTGCACCGGCTTCTCCGTGCTCCTGTGGCCGGCGGCGCCGAGCCGGCCGGTCACCAGTCCCGCCGTGCGACCCTCCCCAGGGGAAGCTCGGCTGCCCGTGGACGCCCCGGTACAGCTCCTCCTGCCACGACCGGGAGGTCTCCAGCCCGGCCAGAACTGCCGAGAGCGCCGACTCTGAGGTCATGACCGGCTCTGATCCATCGGCGTCGTCCGCGCCGATGTCCGGCCGGTACGGGCACCGGCGACGAGAGTCGAACGGCCGACGACGGTCCCGGATGTCGCGCGGGAGCTCAGTTCCGCTGCGGGGCCATCACGACACCGTCCGGGTCGATCCGGCCGAGGATGGCCTCGGTGATCCCGGCCAGCTGCCTCACCTGTTCGGCGTCCAGGGCGTCGATCACCTGGTGCCGCACGTTCGCCACGTGGCCCGGCGCGGCGGCCTCCACCGTCGCCCAGCCCGACTCGGTCAGCTGTGCGTTGGTGGCCCGGCCGTCCTGGGGGCACGGGAAACGCCGGACGAGGCCGCGGTCCTCGAGCCGCCGCACCACGTGCGACAGCCGAGGCAGGGTCGCGTTCGTCCGTGCTGCCAGCGACGTCATGCGGAGGGTCCGCTCGGGCGCCTCGGACAGCATCGCCAGCACGAAGTACTCGAAGTGGCTCAGGTCGGCGTCGCGGCGCAGCTGGGTGTCGAGGACGCCGGGCAGGAGTTCCAGGACGGCGGCGAGGCGCACCCACGCCACGCGTTCCTCGTCGGTCAGCCACGTCGTCATGGCTCCATCCTAGGGTGAGTTGACGCTACAACCAATTACCCGTACGGTCTTACTTGTAGCTTCAACCAACAGGCGGAGAACGGTTCTCATGGCACGCGTCAGCATCATCGGTACCGGCAACATGGGTCAGGCCATCGCGGCGATCGCGGGGAAGGGCGGCAACCCCGTGGAGCTGATCGGCCCGGCCGACAGCGGCCAGCAGGTCACGGGCGACGTCGTCGTCCTCGCCGTCCCCTACCCCGCCGTCGCCGGCGTGCTGGCCGAGCGGGGCGAGAGCTTCGCCGGCAAGGTCGTCGTCGACATCACCAACCCGCTGGACTTCTCCACCTTCGACTCCCTCACCGTGCCGGCGGACAGCTCCGCGGCCGCCGAGATCGCCGCCGTCCTGCCGCGGTCCCGGGTGCTCAAGGCGTTCAACACCACGTTCGCCGGCACCCTTGCCGCCGGCACCGTGGGCCCGCTGACCACCACCGTGCTGATCGCCGGGGACGACGCGGACGCCAAGGCGCTGCTGGCCGGCATCGTCACCGCCGGGGGGCTGCGCGCCGTGGACGCCGGATCCCTGCGCCGCGCCCGCGAGCTCGAGGCGCTCGGCTTCCTCCAGCTCACCCTCGCCGCCGGCGAGAAGATCTCGTGGACCGGCGGCTTCGGGCTCGTCGACTGAGTCCGCTTCTCCCCCGTCCCCCGTCCCCCGTCTGGAGACCAAGGCATGACCGTGCCCACGAACCATCCGTTTGCCGGCCACCTCGAGCGGGTCGCGGCCGCGGGGCCGCACGCCGGCTGGACGCCACAGGACGGCGCCCTCCCGGCGCTGTACCTCAGCCACGGCGCCCCGCCGCTGTTCGAGGACACCGGCTGGATGACACAGCTCTTCACGTGGGCGCGCTCGATGCCGCGGCCGAAGGCCGTTCTGATCGTCTCCGCGCACTGGGAGGCCGCGCCGCTGAGCCTGTCGAGCACCGAGGCCGCGGTGACGCCGGTGTACGACTTCGGCGGCTTCGACCCCATGTACTTCCGGATGCGCTATGACACCCCGGACGCCACCGCGCTGGGCGCCCGCGTGCTCGGCGCCCTCGGCGGCAGCGCGCCGGTGCACCAGCAGCAGAGCCGGGGGCTGGACCACGGCGCCTGGGTGCCGCTGAAGGTCATGTACCCGGAAGCGGACATCCCCGTCCTGCAGCTCAGCCTGCCGACGTCCGACCCGGACCAGCTGCTCCGTCTGGGCGCGCGCCTGCGGGCACTGCGCGACGAGGGCGTTCTCGTCGTGGGCTCGGGGTTCACCACCCACGGCCTGCCCTTCCTGACCCGGTCGGACTTCCTCGGGCACACGCTGCCGGGCTGGTCGACGGAGTTCGATCTGTGGGCGGCCGAGCAGCTCGCCCGGGGCGACGTCGACGCCCTCGCCGACTACCGGCACCGGGCTCCAGGCATGCCCTACGCCCACCCGACGGTCGAGCACTTCACTCCGCTGTTCGTCACGCTGGGCGCCGCCACCGACCCGGAGGCGCCGCGGGAGTCGACCATCGAGGGCTTCTGGATGGGGCTGTCGAAGCGCTCGCTGCAGGTCGCCTGACCGGCGGTCGGCCGGAGCGTCGCGTCGGATCCGCACGGCAGCGTGGAATCGGCAGGCACGCCCGCCCGCCCGAGGCCACCATTGCGGCATGACCACACCGGAGCCGGACGTGCCGGTCGAGCGCAGCCTGCCCGAACCGGAGACCCTCGCCAGCGAATTGGACGCCCCCGAAGAGGCCGATGAGATGGCCGTCGAGCATGACTCCCGGTTCGGCACCGTCGACCAGGACGAGCAGCGGTAGCCGGGGCTCGCCACGGTCGACCGCTGCTCCGGAGACGGGTCGACGTCGAGCGCGACCGAGGCCACCAGACGACGTGGCGTGGACGGGTGTATCCACCGGGGCGATCGACCGCTCAACTCGCAAGAGTCGATGTACCAGTTGCCCGCGGAGGAGTCCGAGCCGTGAACGTCTACGACCCTGCCGACAGCATCGTGTACCGGCACACGAACCCGCGAAGCGACCTGTGCGCCGCCACGGTGACCAGGACGCAGAGCGTGGCCCGGCTTCCGGCCGGCTACATGAACCGGTCGCCGCGCACCCGCTTGACCTTCCACGCCGGCCGGGTGGCGTGACGGGACCCGGCTCCCGTGCCCGCGTGCACCCGTCCGGTCCCGGGCCGGCCCCTCCTCGCTGAACCGCGGCGGCCGGCGGCCACGTCGGTCGGCCGGATGCCGGGACGTGAGAGGTGCGGTGGAGCGGAGCGGCCGGAGCTCCCGCCTCGCCTGGGCGAGAACGGGAGCTCCGGGTCCACACGACCCCTCGGGCGAGAACCCGAGGGGTCGTGCAGTGCTGGCCGTCAGGCCTCGCAGTTGACCTTGCTGTCGCCGACCTCACCGCCGGTGGAGCAGGTGTCGGTGTCAGCCTGGCCGTCGAGGGAGTCGACCCCGGTACCACCGACCAGCTTGTCGTTGCCGTTGTTGCCACGCAGGGTGTCGTTGCCCTCGTTGCCGTAGACCGTGTCGTTGCCGACGCCGCCGTCGAGCACGTCGTTCCCGCCGTAGCCCCACAGCTGGTCCGCTCCGCCGACACCCTCGAGCCGCTCAGCGGCGGCACCGCCCAGCATCTGGTCGCCGAAGGGAGTGCCGATGGCACCTTCGAGGCCGGCCAGGGAGTCGTAGCCGATGTTCGCCTCGCCGGGCACCGCGGCGTCGTCCCAGGCGTGCAGCTGGCCGAAGTTCACCACGATGCTGGAGCGGGCGTCGGCGAAGGAGACGCGGTCGCCGGTGACGTGCGTGCCCCCGTCGATGGTGTCGTCCTGCGGCCCGCCGGTCAGGACGTCGTCGCCGGCGCCGCCGATGAGGACGTCGTTGCCGTCGCCGCCGTACAGCTGGTCGTTTCCACCGGCGCCGGTCAGCCTGTCGTTTCCACCGAGCCCGCAGATCACCGCGCGGGTCGAGGAGGGTGCCGTCATGGTGTCGGCGGCCGCGGTGCCGGTCATCGTGCAGGCGAAGCCCTCGGAGAGCACGCTCCGCGAGGCGGTGCGCGAGACGGTCGCCGTCGGCGAGGTCGTCGCGGTCGCCGTGACGCTGTTGGTCAGCGTGCCCGGCACCACTGCCGCGGCGTTGATCGTCAGGGTGACCCGGGCGCCGGGAGCCAGGCTGGCGGCGGTGCAGGTGATGGCGGCGGTGCCGGTGCAACTGATGCCGGCTCCGGGGACGACGGACTGGGTCCGGAGCGAGGCGGGGACGGTGTCGGTCAGACGGAGGTTGGTCGCGGTGCCGGAACCGGTGTTCGTCACGGTGATCGTGTAGCCGAAGGTGTTGCCCACTGCGACGTTCGACGTCGAGGTCATGGTGACCGCAAGATCGGCGGTGCCGGTGCTGCAGGTGTCGGCAGGTGCGGCGGCCTCCCAGTCGGCGCGGGTCGGCTTGCACCCGAACCAGAAGCGCCCGCCGGGGCTGTTGTACTCCACGTGGCCCGGGGGAACCGTCGCCAGCTGCTGATCCCAGATGTAGTCGGCCCTGGTCGTCGCGACGGTCACGCCGCCCTTGACGAGCGCCAAGGTCACCGGGATCGGGTTGTCCCGGAGCGTCGTGCGGTCGGTCAGCTGCAGCAGGGGTCCCCACTGACCTGACTTGGTGGTCCGGAATCGAGCGAGTTGGATCCGGTCGGAGGGGGCGGCCACCGTGAAGGTTCCGGTGCTGCCGTCGCTGCCGACGACGGCAACGGAGTCCGTGTACACGTTGTCCGTCGCCACCGGCAGGGAGGCCGGCCGGTAGGTGACGCCGTCGGCGGTCACCGTGCCGAGCTGGAGCCAGGTGCGGCTCTCGGGGATCGTCGGATCGGCATTCCAGATCGGCTTGTAGTTGTCCGTGACACCGTTGGTCACTGTGATGACCGACGCTGCCGCGGCGGTGAGGGCACCTGCGATCGCGCCGAGCGCGATGGTGAGCAGGGCCAGGACGAGGCAGGAAATGCGGCGCATCGGAGTCCTCCGTGGGCGGGTCGGGTTCATGTCTGCGACGTTATGGACGGACGGGCCCCCGCTCCGTCTCCTCCGTGACCCCCGGGCTGTCGCCTTGCCGACACCCGTGGAGGGCCGCATACGCGGACGAGCCGGTGGCCGTCCCGACGAGGGACGACCACCGGCTCGCGACGCGCGGATCAGGCCCAGTCGAGCTGGATGCCGTAGAACCCCAGTGAGGCGTACGCCGACCAGCCGGTGTTCCACGGGGACCCGTCACCGACTCCGTCGACGTAGGCGTAGTAGGTGCCGGCGGGAAGCGTGACGGTCATCGCCGTGCGCAGGTCACCGGCCGGCGAGGAGGTGGCGATCACCGAGCCGGCGGGGTCCCGGAGCACCAGCCTCATGTTGAGGTTGGGGTCGACCGGGCCGGTGTTGTGCGAAGTGCTGATCGTCAGCCGCCGCTGCCCCGACAGACTGAACATGACGGCCACGACCACGCCGGACCAGTAGATCTTGCCGAAGCGGCCGTTGACGGCAGGCAGCTTTCCCGCCCTCCCGGAGGACCCCTCGTAATCGTCCCCTGAAC
>JAOPWH010000031.1 GCA_025965795.1 Blastococcus sp. | reverse complement strand
GAGTACCACGTGTCCGACATCGAGTTCGTCGCCGCCTTCGACGTCGACGCGAAGAAGGTCGGCCGGGACCTCTCCGAGGCCATCGTCGCCAGCGAGAACAACACCATCAAGATCTGCGACGTACCGCCGCTGGGCGTCTCCGTGCAGCGGGGCACCACCCTCGACGGCCTCGGCAAGTACTACCGGGAGACCATCGAGGAGTCCGACGAGCAGCCGGTCGACGTCGTCACCGCGCTGCGCGAGTCCGGCGCCGACGTCCTCGTCTGCTACCTGCCGGTGGGCTCCCAGCAGGCCGCCGAGCACTACGCCCAGGCCGCGATCGACGCCGGCGTGGCCTTCGTCAACGCCCTGCCGGTCTTCATCGCCGGCACCAAGGCGTGGGCGGACAAGTTCACCGCCGCGGGCGTCCCCATCATCGGTGACGACATCAAGAGCCAGGTCGGCGCCACCATCACCCACCGGGTGCTTGCCAAGCTGTTCGAGGACCGCGGCGTGCAGCTCGACCGCACGATGCAGCTCAACGTGGGCGGCAACATGGACTTCAAGAACATGCTCGAGCGCGAGCGCCTGGAGTCGAAGAAGATCTCCAAGACCCAGTCGGTGACCAGCCAGGTCGACCGGGACATGGGCAAGGGCAACGTGCACATCGGCCCGTCGGACCACGTCCCGTGGCTGTCGGACCGGAAGTGGGCCTACGTCCGGCTGGAGGGCCGCGCGTTCGGCGACGTGCCCTTGAGCCTCGAGTACAAGCTCGAGGTGTGGGACTCCCCCAACTCGGCCGGCATCATCATCGACGCCGTCCGTGCGGCCAAGATCGCTCTCGATCGCGGGATCGGCGGCCCGATCCTGTCGGCCTCCTCGTACTTCATGAAGAGCCCGCCGGTGCAGTACGACGACAGCACCGCTCGCGACTCCGTCGAGGCCTTCATCAAGGGCGAGATCGAGCGCTGACGAAGGAACCCTCCGACCGGGCCCGCGTTCCTCCTGGGACGCGGGCCCGGTCGCGTCGTCCCGGCCATCGGGCGCCCGACTGCTTACGCTGCCGCCATGCCAGCCCGCGCCAGAGCCCTGGCCCTGACGCTGGCGGCGCTGCTGGCGGCCTCGGGATGCGCGGCCGACGACGGCCCCCGCCGCGTAGGTGACCCCGTGACGACGGCGGAGGCGCGGGTGCTCGCCGACCTCCTGCACCTCGATCGGGAGCACGGCGGGGCCGACTTCGTCCTCGTCGCCCCCTACGGCGGTGCGGTGCTGCGACTCGACGGAGCCATCGACTTCGAGCAGTCGATCGGCCGGGCGGAGGCGGTGACGTCGTTCGCCGGCGGCCGGGCCGACGACGTCCGCACGCTGTTCTTCAGCGCGGACGACCTGTGGTCGGGCAGGGTGCCCGCCCTGGCCGCGGCCCTGAGCGACGACGGCGCCGACGGGGCGACCTACCTGCGTCGTCCCCTCGCGGCGGCAGACGACGCTGCCGGGCCTCCGCTGCTCGACGTCGCCGTCCGGATGCTGCTGAACCTCTCGGCCGACTCGGCCGACGACCCGCAGGCCTTCCTGGACGGCACCTGCACGTGGGAGGGCCAGCGCTCGATCGACAGCCGGCTGACGACGGTGTTCGCACTGCGCACCGGGACCGTGGCCGTCGCCGCCTCGGACGACCTGCTGATCCAGTACTCGGCGCCACTGGACCGGGGGAAGGTGCAGGTGACGATCACGCTCTCGGCGCACGGCCGTCGCAGCGTCGACCTGCCCTCGGACGAGGAGACCGCGATGGTCGTGGACCACCCGGAGATCGCGGCGGCGCTCGGGATCTGAGCACGGCGGCTGCGTGGGGAGGTGCCCTGTCCGGACGTAGCGGGAGGGGGCGGCCACTTCCCCAGACCGCCCCCTCCCGACCTCTTCCTACCAGATCAGCTGCGATCGCGCTGCCCCGGAGTGACGGGCGGCACAGGAGATGGTGGTGGGGTCAGTTCGCCGAGGGGTCCGCGGGCGCGGTGGACAGCACGGCCAGGCGACCGGTCTGGCGACCCATGACGTGCCGCCACAGTTCCGGTCCGGACACCGCGCTCAGCACGTCCTCGTCGGATCCGGGAACGCAGGCCCAGGCGCCCTCGGCGATCTCGCCGGCGAGCTGACCAGGGGACCAGCCGGCGTACCCGGCGAAGACGCGCAGCCCGTCGATGCGCCCGACCAGCGCGGATGCGTCGCTGTCCAGGTCGACGAGGTGCACGTCGCCGGCGACGCGCCGCAGGCCGTCGGGACCGGGGGCCGCCGGTGCGCTGCCCGGCGCTGCGGTGGCCAGGCAGAGCGCTGTGTCGGTCTCGCACGGCCCGCCGACGTGGAAGACCGCCGGATCGACGGCGAGGTCGCACCAACCGGGGAGGACGTCGCGGATCTCCACCTGGCTCGGGCGCCCGAGCACGACCCCGAGCGTGCCGGTGTCGGAGTGGTCGAGCACGTAGACGACGGTTCCGGCGAACGTGGGGTCGGTGAGCGCCGGCATGGCGACGAGCAGCGAACCGGGGCAGACGTCGTCCAGGCAGCCGATGGAGAGCCGGGGAACAGACCCCGTGCGCCGTCGACCGGTGACCGGCCGCAGCGGTGGGCCGGACTCGGGGTCGGGGGAGGCGGGCACCGGAGTCATCGCGACCAGTGTGCCCCACCACTGCCCGGCAGGGAGGTCGGGCGAGCGCCCCGAAGGATGACGTGCCTGCTCGACTGCCGCAAGAGGATTTCGGACCGGTCTCGTCCGGCCCGGCGGTAACCGTGTGGGCGGCGCCCGGCCCCTAGGGTGACCGGCGTGCCGCAGGCGGAGACGAGGATCCGTGACCTGCTGCAGCGGGCCGACTTCCGCAGGCTGCTCGCCACCCGCCTGTTGTCGCAGTTCGGCGACGGCGTCTTCCAGGCGGCCCTCGCCGGCACCGTGCTCTTCAATCCGCAGCGGGCCGCCGACCCGGTCGACGTGGCTGCCGGATTCGCCATCCTGCTGCTCCCCTACTCCCTGGTCGGACCGTTCGCCGGCGTCTGGCTGGACCGCTGGAGCCGCCGCCAGGTGCTGTTGCACGCGAACCTGGTCCGTGCGGCGCTGGTCGCCGTCGTCGCTGGGCTCGTCCTGGGCGGTGTCGGGGGGACGCCGTTCTACACGGCCGGGCTCGCCGTCTTCTCGGTGAACCGCTTCATCCTCGCCGCCCTGTCGGCCGCCCTGCCGCACACCACCGATGCGCCGTCCCTGGTGCCGGCCAACGCCGTGTCGACGACGTCCGGGGCGGTGGCCACCGTGCTGGGCGGCGGTGCGGCGCTGGCGCTGCTGCAGGCCATCGGATCGGGCGACCGCGGATACGCCGCACTGGCGCTGGTCGCCGCCCTGCCCTACATCGGCGCGGCCGCCGTCGTCTCGGCGTTCACCCGGCGCTATCTCGGCCCTGACCACCAGGCCCGGTCGGCGCGGCTGTCGGCCCGGGAGGTGGCCACCGGCCTCGTCGCGGGCGCCCGCCACGTGGCGGCACACGCGCAGGCCGCCGCGGCGCTCACCGCGATCACCCTGCACCGGCTCTGCTACGGCTTCCTGACGCTCATGACGATGCTGCTGTACCGGAACACCTTCACCTCTCACGACACCTTCTTCCCCGGCGGGCTGCTGGGTCTGGGTGAGGTCATCGGGGCCGGTGCGATCGGCACCCTGCTGGCCGCCCTCGTCACGCCATGGGCGGTGCGGCGCCTCGACAAGCGGCGGTGGATCGCCCTGCTGCTGGCGGGGGCCGGGGTCGCGCAACTGCTGCTGGGCCTGCCGTTCGTGCCGCCGACCATCGTGCTGGCCGGCCTGGTGCTGGGCTTCGTGGCCCAGGGCGTGAAGATCTGCGTCGACAGCACGCTGCAGGAGACGATCGCCGACGACTTCCGCGGTCGGGTGTTCTCCGTCTACGACACCCTGTTCAACGTCAGCTTCGTCGCGGCGTTGCTGGGCGGGGCGTTCCTGCTGCCGCCGACCGGCATCTCCTACCCGCTGCTCGTGGCGGTCGCCGCGGGATACGTCGTCGCCGCAGCCACCTACGCCCACCTCGCCCGCCGCCACTGAGGGTGGAGCGGTAGGGCCCGCACTCCTGCCACCGGCCGGCGCGATCGTGCGCCGGATGCGGTCCTTGTCGACACCAAGGGTCCGCAGCGTCCGACGATGGGCAACCGTTGTCCGCGAGCACATCGGGGGGGCCTGGCTGCCGGCGGCACGGCCAGGCGCGCCCGTCCACGGACTGCGGCAGGTGGGGTCGCAGGGGCGCACTCTCCGCGCTCTCGTACTCCACACCCGCTAGTTGCGGGTGGACCACCAGGTACGGAGTTCGGCTTCGGCGTCCTCGCGGGAGAGGGGACCGCGTTCGAGCCGCAGGTCCTTCAGCATCGTCCAGGCCTCACCGACCTCGCGACCGGGACCGATGCCGAGCAGCTCCATGATCGCGTTGCCGTCGAGGTCCGGCCGCACCCGCGCCAGGTCCTCCAGCTCCGAGAGCTCCTCGATCCGCTGCTCGAGCGAGTCGTAGGTGGCCGACAGCGCAGCAGCCCGCTTCTTGTTGCGCGTGGTGGAGTCCGAGCGCACCAGCTTGTGCAGCCGCGGGAGC
>JAOPWH010000233.1 GCA_025965795.1 Blastococcus sp. | reverse complement strand
ACGTCAGAGAGCGCGTTGGCCGCAGCGATACGACCCCAGTCGTAGGCGTCGTCCACGACAGGGGTGAAGACGTCGGCCGTGGAGATCACCGCGGTGTCGGCGTCGACCCGGAAGACAGCTGCGTCGTCGCCGTCCTCGAGCCCGACGAGCAGATCCGCGTGCTGCGTGCCGAGCAGGCCGCGCACCACCTCCTCCAGCTCACCGGGCGGGATCTTGCAGGCGCAGCCGCCACCGTGGGCGTACTGGGTGAGGCGGACGCGTGTCGGTGCGGTGGTCACCACTGGAATCTAGGCCGCCGTCAGGACAGGCCGCCCGGGAGCACGACGAGTCGACGGCGGGGCTCGGCGTCGCGCGTGCCCAGCGCCCGACCGGCCGGATGGGTGGGGTGCTTCTCCGGAGGCGGCGCGCCGAACGTCGCCGGGTTCCGCCGGGCCGCGGACTCGCCGGTCAGCTGTGCGCTCTCGATGCGGTCCTCCCGGAACCACCGGATTGCTTCCCGCTCGCGGCACCAGGCCACCAGGTACTCGCGGTCGGCGGTGCGGGCGAGGAGCTGCGGCTCGACCTCCCGCCGGCTGACCGCGCCCTTGCCGTCGCGGTAGCGGAGCACGACCACCCGGGACTGAGTCAGCCCCTCCTCGACCACCGACCGCACTGCGGCGACCCGGGCTGCCTCGACGCGGACGAGCAGGGTGCTCGCCGCCAGTGCCTCCCGGCGCCGGGGATCGGGCTCCAGGACGGCGAGGACCCGGTCCAGTGCCCCGCGGCCCTCGGCGGCATAGGGCCCTTCGGGCTGGGCCGACAAGGCCACGGCGATGGCCGCGGCCTGCTCGGGCGTGAGGGTGAGCGGTGGCAGCGTGGCGGGGGAGCGGGACACGGTGCGGGTCATACGGGGATGGTGACGTCGCCCTCTGACAATTTCCTGTGCCCGCCTCACCTGCCACATCCACCCCGTAGGCTTTCCGGCGGAGGCGTCAGGGTGTCTGGTGACCCCCGCGGCCTCTAAAGCCGACGTGGCCGAGTAGCTCGGTCAGGCGGGTTCGATTCCCGTCCGCCTCCGCCATGACTTCGCGCCGCCTACCCTGCGGAGCGATGACCACCGATCCCCGTCGGCACGTGCCGCGCACCGACACGCTGCTCGCCGATCCGCAGCTGGCCGCGGCCGGCGAGCGGCTCGGCCGCGGCCTGGTGAAGGGCGCCGTCCAGCGGGTGCAGCAGCGGATCCGGGACGGCGAGGTCGCCCCGCCCGACGCCGTCGACGCCGTCCTGGCAGCGCTCCCCACGACGGCCGGCAGCCTGCGGCCGGTGCTCAACGCCACCGGGGTCCTCGTGCACACCAACCTCGGGCGGGCCCCCCTGTCCGCCGCGGCAGTGGAGGCGATCGTCGCCGCGAGCGGGACCACGGACGTCGAGCTCGATCTCGCCACCGGCCGGCGCGGGCCCCGGGGTGAGGCCGCGATCGGCGCCCTCCTGGACGCCGTACCCGCCGCCGAGGCCGCGCTCGTGGTGAACAACTGCGCGGCGGCCCTCGCGCTGGTCGCCACCGCGCTGGCGTCCGGGCGGGAGCTGGTACTGGCCCGCGGCGAGCTGGTCGAGATCGGTGACGGGTTCCGCATCCCCGATCTGCTGGTCAGCACCGGCGCTCGGCTGCGTGAGGTCGGGACGACGAACCGGGTCACCCTGGCCGACTACCGCGGTGCGCTGGGCCCGGACACCGGGGCGGTGCTCAAGGTGCATCCGTCGAACTTCGTCGTCCGTGGGTTCACGCGGGCCGTGGACGTCGGGGAGCTCGGCGCGGCGCTCGCCGGCACCGGGATCCCGCTGGTCGCCGACGTGGGGTCCGGCCTGCTCCGCCCGCACGCCCTGCTGCCCGACGAGCCCGACCTGCAGACCACCCTGACGGCGGGGGCCGACCTCGTGCTGGCCAGCGGCGACAAGCTCCTCGGCGGACCGCAGGCCGGGCTCGTCCTCGGCCGCGCCGAGCTGGTGCAGCGGCTGCGGCGGCATCCGCTGTACCGCGCGCTGCGGGTGGACAAGACCACGCTCGCCGCGCTGGAGGCCACGCTGCGCGGGCCGCTGCCGCCGGTGCAGGAGATGCTCCTCGCCGACGTCGCGGAGCTGCGCGCCCGCGCCCGCGCCCTGGCCGCCCGGTTCGCCGACGCCGGGCTCGACGCGACCGCCGTCGACGCGCCGGCACGGGTGGGCGGTGGAGGAGCCCCCGAGCAGCCGTTGGCCGGCGCCGCGGTGTCGCTGCCCGAGTCGTTCGCCGCGCGGCTCCGTCGCGCGGCGCCGCCCGTGGTCGGGTACGTAGAGGGCAACCGCACCCTGCTGAACCTGCGCAGCGTGCCGCCGTCGGCCGACGGGACCCTCGCCGCCGCCGTCCTGGGGCTCGCCGACCGGTGACCGGCATGGAGGCCAGCGGCATGGACGTGATCGCCACCGCCGGCCACGTCGACCACGGGAAGTCCGCCCTCGTGCGGGCTCTCACCGGCATGGAGCCCGACCGGTGGGCCGAGGAGCGCCGGCGAGGCCTGACCATCGACCTCGGTTTCGCCTGGACCACGCTGCCGTCGGGCCGCCGGCTCGCCGTGGTCGACGTCCCCGGACACGAGCGCTTCGTCGGCAACATGCTGGCCGGCGTGGGCTCGGTGCCCGCCGCACTCGTCGTGGTCGCCGCGGACGACGGCTGGTCGGCCCAGACCGCGGAGCACGTCGCCGTGCTGGACACCCTGGGCGTCCGCCACGGGGTCCTGGCGGTGACCAAGGCCGACCTCGCCGATCCGACGCCCGTGCTCATGGATGCCGGTGAGCGGCTCGCCGCGACCTCCCTCGGGCAGGTGGCCGGCGTCGCGGTGAGCTCCCGCTCCGGCACCGGGCTGCCGGAGCTCCGGGCGGCGCTGGACCGCATGCTCGCCGGCCTTCCCGCCCCCGACCCCGCCGCGCCGGTGCGGCTCTGGATCGACCGGGCCTTCACCATCCGCGGCGCCGGCACGGTGGTCACCGGCACCCTCGCAGCCGGCTCCGTGGCAGCGAACGACCGGCTCGAGCTCGGGGGGCGCGAGGTCACCGTGCGGGGCGTGCAGTCCCTCGGCGAACCGGTCGAGCGGGCGGCCGCGACCGCCCGGGTCGCCCTGAACCTGCGGGGAGTCGCGGTCGAGGAGCTGTCCCGCGGGAACGCCCTCCTCACGCCCGGCTCCTTCCGGCGCACCGAGGTCCTGGACGTGACGCTGGCCGGCGCCCTCGGGGGGCGACTGCCGGCCGAGGCGGTGGTGCACATCGGCTCCGCGACGGTCGGTGCACGGCTCCGGCCGCTGGACGGCGCGATGGTCCGCCTGCGCCTGGCGGCGCCGCTGCCGCTCCGGATCGGTGACCGGCTGCTGCTGCGCGACCCGGGCACGCGACGGGTCCTGGGCGCCGACGTCCGGGACGTCGATCCGCCGGAACTGCGCCGGCGCGGTGCGGCACGACGGCGCGCGGCCGAGCTGGCCGTCCAGCCCGCAGGCATCGCCGGCGCGGCGGCCGAACTGGCCCGACGCAGGATCGTGCGGGCGGACGACTTCGCGGCGATGGGCTGGCCGGTGCCCGACGACGTCGTCCGGGCCGGGCCGTGGCTGATCGCGCCCGGACTCGTCGGTGAACTCGCAGAGCGCGTCCCGGACGTCGTCGCCCGTTACCGGAAGCTGCGCCCGCTCGAGCCGGGCCCGCCCGCCGAGGTGGTGCGCCGTGCCCTGGACCTGCCGGACGCCGACCTGGTGGCGGCCGTCGTCCAGGCACCGCTGGTGCTGCGCGAGGGGCGCGTGCTGGGTAGCGACGCCGAGTTGCCGCCGGCCGTGCAGCGGGCCGTGGACGGGGTCCGCGCCCGCCTGGCCGCCGAACCGTTCGCTGCTCCGGAGGCCGGCGACCTGGTGGCCGCCGGCCTGGGCGTGCGGGAGCTGGCCGCCGCGGTGCGCAGCGGTCAGCTGCTCCGCATCGCCGACGGCGTCTACCTGGCGCCGGACGTGGCGTTGGAGGCGCGCGCCCGGCTGGCGCTGCTCGACCAGCCGTTCACGCTCAGCCAGGCGCGGCGGGCCTGGGGCACCAGCCGTCGGGTCGCCGTCCCGCTGGCCGAATGGCTCGACGCACGGGGGATCACCGCCCGGCTGCCCGACAACACCCGCCGGCTTCGCTGACGGTGTGTTTCAGGCGCCCGCCGCCTCGCGGAGCATCCGGGCGCGCTCCTCGCCCTCGTCGTCCATGACGCGGGCTGACCCGGCATCCACCGTCTCCACGGCGTCCTCCGGGAGCACCGGATCCGGCAGGTGGCGGAAGCGCTGCCGGTCGTCTTCTGCGCTCATGGGCAGCACGATCCGCGCCGCCCGCACCGGGCGCAACCGGTCCGTGGACCCATAGGTCGTAGGACCAATGTCCAGTTGAGTCGCGTGGGGTCCGGGTGCGTGGATGTTGGCACACGGGGTTCTGTCTGGACGGAGAGGTCGCATGATGAGTGGCCGGTCATCGGATACGGCACGAAGCTCTCGTCGGCCTCGCTGCGCCCTGGTCGTCGCCGCGCTCGTGTTCCTCTCGATCGCCCTGACAGCCGGCCCCGCGTCCGCCGCCGTGGCGGTGTCGCGCGCTGACCTGTCGGGCACGACGCTGAGGCTCGAGGGCACGGCGACGGCGGACCGGGACATCACCGTCGACCGCGTCGTCATGGGCCGGAGCGACTCCGGCGGACGGTTCCGGTTCGACCGGATCAACTACACCCGGCCGGCCGACTGCACGATCGACGTGGACGACGGGTCCGCGACGCCTCGGGTCGCGACCCTGACCGGCTGCACCGTCACCACACCGCCACCCCCGCCGCCGCCGGGGCCCTCTGCGCCGGCGGCCCCGGCCCTGCTCGCGCCGGCGGAGGGGGCGAGTGTCACCTCCCCGGTGACCCTGTCGTGGTCGGCTGTCATCGACCCGAACCCGGCCAGCCAGAACGGCGGCTACAACTGGGAGATCAGTTCGTCGCGGACGTTCGGCACGGTCGTGCTGCGCGACTCGACCCTGCCGAGCCTCACGCAGCGGTCGGTCGGCGGCCTCGTCGCAGGCACGTACTTCTGGCGGGTGCAGGCCGTGGACGGAGCCGTGGTCGTCGGCCCTTGGTCGGCCATCCGCAGCTTCGTCGTCACCGGCGCCGGCGCAGGGGCGTTGACCGCCCCCGTGCTCGCCCCCCTGCCGTTCGGCACCGCGTACCACCCCATGGAGACCTTCCCGTTCTCGTGGAGCCCTGTGCCGGGGGCGGCCAGTTACATCGTCGAGGCATCCCGCGACCCGTCGTTCCCGGCGCCGGCAGACATCCGCTTCGACAACATCCCGCTCCCGAACTACGCGCTCACGTTGCACCGCACTCTGATCGGCAGCTGGAACCTTCGTGTCTTCGCGGTCGGTGCCGACGGCGTCGCGGGCCCGGTGTCGAACGTCCGCACGTTCACCATTTCCGACAACGCCCCGATCGGGCCGCCGCCGACGCTCGTGTCACCGACGGACGGCGCCTCCGTCACCCTGCCCTTCGTCCTGGACTGGAACGACGTGCCCAATCCGCAGAGCTCCGGCTACGTGGTCGAGATCGCCACCGATCCCGGCTTCGCGAACGTCGAGGTCCTGAGCCCCGGGCTGACGGAATCGAAGTGGGACATCGCAGGGATCTCCTCGGGCACGAAGTACTGGCGGGTCCAGCACGCCTACGGCGAGTCGTCGGCCACCACGGCGGCGTTCTCCGCGCCGTCCGCGGTGCGATCTTTCACCGTCGGCAGCGCGCAGGGGGTCGCGTCGGTCCGGCTGCCATGGGCTCCGACGGTCTACAGCGGTGTCACCGAACTGGGGCAGGTGACCCTGACCGCCCTGGCGCCGGCCACGGGGGCTGTCGTGCAGCTGACCAGCAGCGATCCGGTGGCCGTGCCGGTTCCGGCGACCGTGACGGTCGATGCGGGAAACAATCAGCAGTTCATCCGCTTCGCCTACGGACAGGTGACCGCGCCGACGACGGCCACCGTCACGGCGACGTATGCCGGATCTACGGCGACCACGTCGATCATCGTGCTCCCGTCGTCCCTGAAGGGCCTCGGGCCGACACCCAACCGGATCACCGGTGGGGCGCCGGCCCCCGTCTCCATCGAGCTGAACGGCGCCGCCCCGCCCGGCGGCGCGCCCGTCACGCTGACGAGCAGTTCGCCGCTGGTGTCGCCGCCGGCGACCGTGACGGTGCACGAGGGCGGCTTCCTGGAGCAGTTCCTGGTCCCGACGAGCGCCGTGTCGGCGACCACCACGGTCACGTTGACGGCCAGCTGGAGAAGTGGGCAGGCAACGCTGGACGTCGTCCTGCAGCCGGGGGTGCCGCCGGCGGTGTGGACCGTCGAGCGGACGACGACCACCGGCTCGGAGGGATCGACCGCCCGGGTCGCGATCGACGTGCCGCAGACCACCGACACCACGTTCACCCTGACCAGCAGCAATCCCGCCGTCGCTTTCATGTCGCCGACGGTGACGATCCCGGCCGGCTCGCCGCACGCGGGTGTGCTCATCCAGACCAGGAGTCCCGCGGTACCGACGACGGTCACCCTGTCGGTGTCCGGCGGTGGAGTGACGAGGACCGGGACCCTGACGGTCAACCCGGTCCCGTTGGCGCCGCTCCCGGCGCCGTCCCTGGTCGCGCCCGGAGCCGGGAGCCGCTTCAACACGGGGCAGTCGGTGCCCTTCGACTGGACCGACGTCGCCGGAGCGTCGACCTACACCCTGCAGGTGGGAGCCTCGAGCACCTTCGCGGCGGTCGTCCTCACGCGCACGGTGACCGCGTCGCAGGTCTCCGCCGTCCTGACCGCGGCCGGCGACCGGTCCTGGCGGGTACGGGCCAACGGGGCTGACGGCAACGCGGGCGCCTGGTCTGCGGTGCGGTCGATCCGGATCAGGTAGGACGGCGGCGTCAGGTCTCGCAGGAGAGACCTGACCTGGCGCGCAGCAGTCTCCGTTCGATGCCCCAGGACGTCGCGCGGGCCGGGCCGTGCCCATGACGCTGTGTGGGGGGCCAGGACCCGGCGGCCTGGGGGAGCGAGCGGCGGGTGGTCGACGGATGCGCCGTCCGCTGACTGTGGTCCAGGCTGGAGACCAGCCGTCGAGCCCGTTCCGTCACTACATGGGGTGGGCGGAACAGCCGGACCGGTGACACAGAGCGCAACGGCGGTGTTACTGACTGTGCGACCTATGGACGGGTCGCCCTCAATCGGTCACGCAGCTTGGAAGCGCAGGTAACAGAGTGTCACGAGGACGCGGAAATGAGAGTCGCTCGCAGCGCAGCGGTCGCCCGCTGGCGCGGGGCGTCGCGGTGTCGACGCTGGCCGCGATCCTGGCCGGCACCGGACTCGGTGTGGCCCATGCGGACGTGAACCCCGCGCTGGGATACGACGCCGTGGCCGACAAGGGGTCGCTCTACAACATCGCCGAGGTCGTCGGCGCGCACGAGGCCTACAAGCGCGGCTACACGGGCAAGGGTGTCGGTGTCGCGCTGATCGACACGGGCGTCGCGCCGGTCGCCGGTCTGACGAGCGGCAACGTGATCCACGGGCCGGACGTCTCCTTCGACAGCCAGGACCCGGCGCTGGCGCACGTGGACGGTTTCGGTCACGGGACCCACCTGGCCTCGATCATCGCCGGACGCGATGTGGCCGGCACGCCGTCGTCCTACCTCGACCCGGCGCGCTTCTCGGGGATCGCCCCGGACGCGACGCTGGTCAACGTCAAGGCCGGTGCGTCCAACGGCGCCGTCGACATCACGCAGGTGATCGCCGGCATCGACTGGGTCGTCGAGCACGCGAAGGACCCGGGGCTGAACATCCGGGTGATCGCCCTGGCCTACGGCACCGACTCGACGCAGAACAGCTCGGTCGACCCCCTGGCCTATGCCGTCGAGAACGCGTGGAGGCACGGCATCCTCGTCGTCACCGCCGGCGGCAACGACGGCGAGGCGACCAAGACCCTCGCCAACCCCGCGCGGGACGCGCACGTGCTCGCTGTCGGCGCCATGGACGACGCGGGGACGGTCGACCCCTCCGACGACACGGTGCCCAGCTGGTCGACCCGGGGCACCACGTCCCGGCACGTGGACGTCGTCGCGCCGGGCGTGTCCGTGCTCGGCGCCCGGGTCCCGGGCGGTACCGCCGACACGGCCCACCCGCAGGCGCGGATCGGCGATCGCTTCGCCAAGGCCTCGGGCACGTCGCAGGCCTCGGCCGTGGTCGCCGGCGAGGCGGCGCTGCTGCTCCAGCAGGCCCCCTCCCTGACCCCGGATCAGGTCAAGGCCCTGCTGATGAAGAGCGCGAGCTCGATCAGCTCGACGCTGCCGATCTTCGGTGGTAGCGGGCTGACCGACCTCCGGCCCGTGCTCCCCAACCCCCTCGGCTACCTCCTGAAGACGGTGGGCAGCCTGGTCGGGTCCCTCTTCGGCTCGTCCTGGAGCTCGGGGACCGGATCCCTCGAGGCGGCGCGCGGAAGCGCCCACGTCTCCGCGGACGACGTGGTTCTCACGGGCGAGCGCGATGTCTTCGGTCTGCCGTGGAACGGCTCGACCTGGGCGCAGCAGACCCGCGGCGACCAGGCATGGGCGCAGGGGTCCTGGCGGGGCGAGACGTGGACCGGCGCCGCGTGGCAGGACCGTGCGTGGCCCACCGCGACGTGGGACCACGGCGACTGGTCGGGCATGAGCTCGTCGTCGAACGCATGGGCGGCGAAGACCTGGATGGGCTCCACCTGGTCGGCGAAGACCTGGATGGACGCCGACTGGAGCTGAGGCAGGTCGCGCGCAGCGACCCACGATCCCCGAGCGGCTGACCCGCCGGGGTGACGCGAGCGGGGTGGGACTCAAGTCCCACCCCGCTCTGCCGTTACTCACCCGAGAGGAGGTGAGTCGTGCCCCGCAGCGCTGCTCGACGGTCGTGGCTCGGCCCGGACCTGGGAAAGACCGTGCTCGTCCTGGTCATGACGGCTGCCCTGCTCACGACGGCCGGTCTGGCCGGCCTTCCGTTCCTCGGCGCCCACCCTCTCGACACGGCCCTGACACTGCCCTGGTGGGTGGTGGCCCTCGGCTTCGCGGCGACCGAGGCGTGCGTCATCCACCTGCAGACCCAGCGCGAGTGCCAGACGGTCTCGGTCAGCGAGTTGCCCCTGGTGCTCGGCCTGTTCTTCGCATCCCCGGTGCAACTGCTGATCGGCCGGCTGGTGGGGTCGCTCGTCGTCTTCCTGGTCCACCGCCGGTCCTCGGCGTTGAAGGTGTCGTGGAACCTGGCGCTCCTCAGCCTCCAGACCGCCGTCGCCGTCGGCCTGTTCCGCGCTCTCGCCGCCGACCACGGTGCGAGCAGCCCGATGGCGTGGCTGGGCGCCTACGCCGGAGTGCTCGCGGCGAACGGTGTCGGCCACATCGCACTCGCGCTGGTGATCGCCATCTACGAAGGTGGCCTGAAGGTCCGGCCGATGATCACCAGCATGGTGACCGACGAGCCGGCCGCGCCCGTCGTGGTCACTCTCGGCGTACTGGCGGTGATCTGCCTGGCCGCGGCACCCCAGAGCGCATGGCTGCTGCTCCTGTCCGGTGCCGGGCTGCTGTTCGGTTACCGCGCCTACGCCTCGCTGGCCGACCGCCACCTGGGCACCGAGCGGCTCTACCGCTTCGCGCAGGCCGTCACGAGTTCGCCCGAGGTCGACGAGGTGCTCCGCACCGTGCTGCGGGAGGCCAAGGAGCTGCTGCACGCCGAACGGGCCGAGGTCGCCTTCGTCGCTGCCGACGCCGGCGACGTCGCGCACGTCCGGCTCGGTGCGACCGGACGGCTCGGACGGTCCTCCGAAGCTCCCCAGCCCGCAGAGCGGTGGCTGCTCTCGCGGGTCGTGGGGGAGGGCGAGACGGTGCTGGTCACCCGGGGAACCCGGGACGTCGACGAGCGCGGATGGCTCGACTCCCAGGTCGCCCGGGAGGCGGTCGCCGTGCCGCTGCGCGGTGGCGCCGGCATCCTCGGCGCCCTGATCGTGACCGACCGGCTGGGTGAGGTGCGCACCTACACCGACGACGACGTCCGGTTGCTCGAGACCGTGGCGCACCACGCGAGCGTCGCGCTGCAGAACGGGGCACTCACCGACCAGTTGCGGCACGAGGCGCAGCACGACGCGCTGACCGGCCTGCCCAACCGGGCGGCCCTTCAGCGCCAGCTGTCGGCGGCGCTGGAAGAGGTCACCGACGGCCGCTCGCGCGGTGCGGCGGTCATGATCCTCGACCTCGACCGGTTCAAGGACGTCAACGACACCCTCGGCCACCAGCAGGGAGACCTGCTCCTCGTCGAGGTCGGCACCCGGCTGCGGACCGCGGTCGGGCCGGGCGGATTCGTCGCCCGACTCGGTGGCGACGAGTTCGCCATCCTGCTGAGCGGCACCGACGACGAGGACCGCGCCGTCCGGGTGGGCCGCCGGCTGCTGCGGTCCCTCGAGCAGCCGGTGTCCCTCGACGGGCTGGAGGTCGAGATCGGGGGTTCGCTCGGCCTGGCGCTGGCGCCGGTGCACGCGACCGACCCCGCCGCATTGCTCAAGCGGGCGGACATGGCGATGTACGACGCCAAGGCCTCCACCGGCGGGCTCCGGGTGTACGAGCCCGACCCCGACTCGGACAACCCGCGCCGGCTCCTGCTCGTGTCGGAGCTCCGGACGGCGCTGCACCAGGACCTGATCGAGGTGCACGTCCAGCCGCAGGCCCGGCTGGCCACCGGTGAGGTCGTCAGCGTCGAGGCGCTCGTCCGGTGGAACCACCCGGAGCTCGGGTCCGTGCCGCCCGACGAGTTCATCCCGGTGGCCGAGCGCAGCGGCCTGATCGGGCTGCTCACCACCCGGGTCCTCGACCAGTCGCTCGCCGCGGTCGCCGACTGGCGGCGGCAGGGCGTCGACCTCAGCGTCGCGGTCAACCTCTCCACCCGGAGCCTGCACGACGCAGACCTGCTCGACGAGGTGTCGCGCCTGCTGCGCCGCCATGGCGTCCCGGCGTCCCGGCTCACCCTCGAGGTGACCGAGAGCTCGGTGATGGCCGACCCGGCGCGCGCCATCGCGCTTCTGCACCAGCTGCGTGCCCTGGGCGTGCGCCTCTCGGTCGACGACTTCGGTACCGGCTACTCGTCGCTGTCCTACCTCAAGAGCCTTCCGGTGAACGAGGTGAAGATCGACCGCAGCTTCGTCACCGACCTCAGCGCCCAGGGCGAGGACGTGGCGATCGTCCGCGCGATCGTCGACCTCGGCCGGCACCTGGGCCTGGAGGTCGTCGCCGAGGGCGCCGAGGACCAGCCGACGTGGGACCTGCTGGCCTCCATGGGCTGCGACCTGGTGCAGGGCTGGCACCTCGCCCGCGCGATGCCGGTGGCCGACCTCGTCCCGTGGCTGCGGGCGCGCTCCGCGCGGCGCCCCGCCCTGCGCGCGCTCTGACGTCAGTGCTCGACCCTGGTCGTGCCGGGGCGTTGTCAGTCGCCGGCCGGGATCCAGCGGGCCGGGCGCTTCTCGCGGAACGAGGCGATTCCCTCCTGACCCTCGTCGCTCGCGAAGAACCGGGCGGACAGTTCCAGCAGGTCGTCGAAGTCCAGGCGGGTTCCGGCCCGCAGCAGCCGCTTGGTCGCGGTCAGGGCCGCGGGCGCCCCCGCGGTCAGCTCGACCACCTGGGCACGCACCTCCCCGTCGACGTCGACGTCCGGCACCACCAGGTCGACCAGGCCGCCGGCCGCCGCGGTCTCGGCGTCGAAGGCCCGGCCGGTGAGCATCAGCCGGTGCGCGACGTGGGGCACCATCCGCGGTAGCACCACCGCGGAGATCACCGCCGGCACCAACCCGAGTCGCACCTCGGAGAAGGCGAAGGTCGCGGATTCGCCGGCCACGACCACGTCGCAGGCCGCGAGCAGACCCACCCCGCCGGCGCGGGCCGGCCCGCGCACCACCGCGATCACCGGCTTCGGCGCCGACCAGATCAACTCGAGCAGCTCCGGGAACTCCCGCACTCCCTGCTGCTCCGCCCCACCTCCCGCGGCCTCGGCGAGGTCCATGCCGGAGCAGAAGACCCGTCCCGAGTGATCGAGCACGACCACGCGGACGGCGTCGTCGGCCAGCGCGTCCACCAGCGCGGTGCGGAGCTGGGCACGCATGGCCCGGGAGAGCGCGTTGCGGTTGGCGGGGGAGTCGAGGGTCACCGTCGTGACGCCGCGCGCGACCTGCACCTGCACCAATGGGTCCGTCGTCACAGCGGCATCCTGCCGGGCCGTGGCCCCTGCGCGGCACACTGGGAGCGGATGAACACCGCCCTGCCGCTCATGGAGAGCCCGGCCCGGTCCTTCGCGCTGCCCGAGAGCGCCCGCGAGGGACTGGCCGCCACGCCCTTCGGCCTCTACGTGCACGTGCCGTTCTGCGCCACCCGCTGCGGCTACTGCGACTTCAACACCTACACCTCCGACGAACTCGGTCCCGGCGCCAACCGGACCGAGTACGCCGGCACCGCCATCGCGGAGGTCCGCCGGGCCGCCGAGGCGCTGGGCCCGGACCTGCCGACGGTCTCCACCGTCTTCGTCGGCGGCGGCACGCCCACCCTGCTGCCGGCCGACGACCTCGCCGCCGTGCTGGCCGCCGTCCGTTCCCTGTTCCCGGTGGACGACGACGTCGAGGTGACCACGGAGGCCAATCCCGAGTCGGTCAGCCCCGCCTCGCTGGCGCGGCTGCGGGAAGCGGGCTTCACCCGGATCAGCCTCGGCATGCAGTCGGCGGCCGAGCACGTCCTGGCCGTGCTCGACCGCAGGCACACGCCCGGGCGGGCGGTCGAGGCGGCGCTGGAGGCCCGCGCCGCCGGCTTCGAGCACCTCAACCTCGACCTGATCTACGGAGCGCCGGGGGAGACCGACGCCGACTGGGCCGCCTCGCTCGACGCGGTGCTGGCCAGCCCGGTCGACCACGTGAGCGCCTACGCACTGATCGTCGAGGACGGCACCCGGCTGGCCCGCCGGATCTCCCGCGGCGAGCTGCCGATGCCCGACGACGACGTGCTGGCCGATCGCTACGAGGTGGCCGACACCACCCTCCGGAAGGCCGGCTTCGACTGGTACGAGGTCTCGAACTGGGCCACGGGCGATGCGGCCCGCTGCCGACACAACGAGCTGTACTGGGCGAACGCCAACTGGTGGGGCGTCGGGCCGGGCGCGCACAGCCATGTCGGCGGGCTGCGCTGGTGGAACGTCAAGCACCCGGCGGCCTACGCCGACCGGCTGACCGCCGGCGTCAGCCCCGCGCAGGACGCCGAACTGCTCACCGACGCCGATCGGGCGATGGAGACGATCATGCTCGGGCTGCGGCTCCGGGAAGGCCTGCCGCTGTCGGCACTCTCGGCGACGGGCCGGCTGCGCGCCGATGACGCCGTCGGGAACGGGCTGCTCGACGCGACGGCGCGCGAGGACGGCCGCGCCGTGCTGACCGACCGAGGACGACTGCTCGCCGACGCGGTGATCCGCGACCTCACCGACTGACGGGACAGCCCGCGTTCCGGGCGAGAAGGCCGGCGCTACGTCCCGCGCAGGGTCAGAACGCGTCCCCGGTGCGCCACGGCATCTCCTGCAGGGTCAGGGTGTTGCCGTCGGGGTCCTCGAGCGAGGCGTACCGGACCCCGCCGCCGACGTCGGTCACCTCGCCGACGTCGACGCCGCGGCCGATCAGCTCGGCGCGGGCCCCCTCGATGTCGGCGACGACCAGGTGCAGCCCCCGGACGGAGCCGGGCGGTGCCTCGTAGGCCGCGAGGCCGGTGCCGAGGGCGATCGAGCAGGCCGACCCCGGCGGCGTCAGCTGCACCACCCGCACCCCCTCGGCCGGGGTGACGTCGACGTCGAGGGTGAACCCGAGTCGGTCGGTGTAGAAGGCCTTGGCACGGTCGACATCGGTGACCGGGATCGGGACGAGTTCGAGCTTCATGTCCACGGGACGCTCCTCTGCGCCGGGGGCGCGATCTGTGAGTTCGGCACGGAGCGCCGAGGTGGCTAGTTCCTTCGCGGGTTGGGCACCGGCGGCTGCGCGGGAATCGCCGCGGTGTTCGGGCCGGGGGAGGCCTGCACCGGCGTGAGGGCGTCCAGGTCGAGGACGCGGACGTGGATGACGTTGCGCTGCTGGAGGGCCGCTCGCAGCGCCCGGTGCAGGCCGTCCTCGAGGTAGAGCTCGCCGTGCCAGTGGACGGCGTGGGGGAACAGGTCGCCGTAGAAGGTGGAGTCGTCGGCGAGCAGGGCGTCCAGCGCGAGTTCGCGCTTGGTCGTCACCAGCGTGTCCATCCGCACCTGACGGGGCGGGATCATCGCCCAGTCCCGGGTGGAGAGACCGTGGTCGGGATAGGGGCGGCCGTCGTGCACCGCTTTGAAGATCAGGGAGACCGACCTCCGCTCTCTGCCCCTTTCCGGGGCGCCGACGGTTCTCACCCTAGCGGCCGGAACTGAGCCGTGCCCGTGCACGTACGGCCCTGTCCGGCGGCCCGCATGGCCGCGTCCGGAGGCTCGCCCGAGCTCGCGCGGGGGGAGGGGAACGGGGTCCTTCTACGGGGAGGAGGACGGGGTCCTTCGCGTATGCTGGCTTGGCACTCTGTCCGTGCGAGTGCCAGCACCCACGAGTGCCGGCCGGGCAACGCACGGCACGTCGACCGGTACGGGGAGGTGTCACCGTGGCGCACGACGAACGCCGCCTGGAGGTTCTCCGGGCGATCGTCCAGGACTACGTCTCGACCAACGACCCGGTCGGCAGCAAGGCCCTCTCCGAACGGCACGACCTCGGCGTCTCCCCGGCGACCATCCGCAACGACATGGCGGTGCTGGAGGAGCAGGGCTACATCACCCAGCCGCACACCAGCGCCGGCCGCGTGCCCACCGACAAGGGCTACCGGCTCTTCGTCGACCGGCTGTCGGCGGTCAAGCCGCTGTCGGTCGCCGAGCGTCGGGCCATCGAGCGGTTCCTCGACGGCGCGGTCGATCTGCACGACGTCCTCGGCCGGACGGTGCGGCTGCTGGCCCAGCTCACCCGGCAGGTCGCCGTCGTGCAGTACCCGACGCTCTCGCGCAGCGCCGTCCGGCACCTCGAGGTGGTCCAGGTGTCGACGGCGCGGCTCATGCTGGTGCTCATCACCGACACCGGCCGGGTCGAACAGCGCGTCGTCGACTGCCACACCGAGGTGGATCCGGACGCCGTCCCCGAGCTGCGCACGCTGCTGAACTCCGCATTCAGCGGCGTGAAGCTCACCGAGGCCGGCGGCAAGGTCCCCGACCTGCTGGAGACCGCGCCGACCCATCTGCGTGGACTCGTCGCCGCGGTCAGCTCCGCCCTGCTCGAGACCCTGGTCGAGCCGAGCGAGGACCGGCTGGTGATCGGCGGCACGGCCAACCTCGCACGGGGCAGTGCCCTCGACTTCCCCGGCACGGTGCGGCCGTTGCTCGAGGCGCTGGAAGAACAAGTGGTCGTGTTGCGGTTGATGGGTGAGGTGGACCCCAGCACCGTGCTGGTCCGGATCGGTGAGGAGAACGCGCACGAGGCGCTGACCAGCGCCTCCTTCGTCTCGGTCGGCTACGGCTCGAGCGAACGTGCGCTGGGTGGGCTCGGGATCGTGGGCCCCACCCGGATGGACTACCCAGGGAACATGGCCGCGGTTCGCGCCGTGGCCCGCTACGTCGGCCAACTACTGGCCGAGAGCTGAGGGGCGAGACTTTCTCGATGGCAACCGACTACTTCGGCGTCCTGGGCATCGCCCGCGATGCGAGCGACAGCGACATCAAGCGGGCCTACCGCAAGCTGGCGCGCGACCTGCATCCCGACGTCAATCCCGATCCGGGGGCCAAGGAACGCTTCCAGGAGGTCACCCGCGCCTACGAGGCGCTGACCGATCCGGAGAAGCGCCGGATCGTCGACCTCGGCGGCGACCCGTTCGACAGCGGCAGCGCGGGCGCCGCAGGCTTCGGCGGCGCCGGGTTCGGCGGTCTGGGCGACATCATGGACGCGTTCTTCGGCGGCACGGCGACCCGGGGCCCGCGCAGCCGCACCCGGGCCGGCCGGGACGCGCTGATCCCCGTCGAGCTCGAGCTCGACGAGTCGGTCTTCGGGGCGGTCAAGGACCTCACCGTCGACACCGCCATCCTGTGCACCACGTGCACCGGTTCCGGCGCGGCACCGGGCACCCACGCGACCACCTGCACCACCTGCTCGGGCCGCGGCGAGGTGCAGAGCGTCCAGCGGAGCTTCCTGGGCCAGGTCGTCTCCAGCCGCCCCTGCCCGAGCTGCGCCGGCACCGGCCAGGTCATCCCCGATCCGTGCCCCCAGTGCGCCGGGGACGGCCGGGTCCGGTCCCGCCGCACCATCCAGGTGAAGGTGCCGGCCGGCGTCGAGGACGGCATGCGGATCCGGCTCACCGGTCAGGGCGAGGTCGGACCGGGCGGTGGACCGGCGGGCGACCTCTACGTCGAGATCCACGAGCGCCCGCACCCGGTGTTCACCCGGGACGGTGAGGACCTGCACTGCCGCGTCACCCTTCCGATGACCGCCGCCGCCCTGGGCACCACGCTGAGCCTCAAGACGCTGGACGGCGAGGAGGATCTCGACATCCGGCCGGGCACCCAGTCGGGCAGCCAGCTCACGCTGCGGGCGCACGGTGCGCCGCGCCTGCGGGCCACCGGCCGCGGCAACCTCGTGGTGCACGTCGAGGTCACCACGCCCACCCGCCTGGACGCCGAGCAGGAGAAGCTGCTGCGCGAACTCGCCGCCCTGCGGGGCGAGGACCAGCCGGAATCGCACCGCGAGGCCCAGGGCGGGTTGTTCTCCCGAGTCCGCGACGCCTTCAACGGCCGCTGAGATGTCGGCGGAGGCGGGTGTCCCGGAACTCGGCGGAGCGCCGATGTTCATCGTCGCGGACCTCGCCGAGTCCGACGAGCTGCTGGTCGACGGGGGGGAGGGGCGGCACGCGGTCGAGGTGCTGCGCCTGACGCCCGGCGAACGGGTCCGGATCGGGGACGGCCGAGGCGCCGTCGCCGACAGCGAGGTGGTCAGTGCCGGCGCCGACGGCCTGCGGGTCGCCGTCCTCAACCGTTTCGAGGTGCCGGAACCCGATCCGGAGTTCGTGCTCGTGCAGGCCCTGCCGAAGGGCGACCGCGGGCCGCTGGCCATCGAGCTCGCCACGGAACTGGGCGTCGACCGGATCGTGCCGTGGGCGGCCTCCCGCTGTGTCACGCGGTGGCGCGACGACCGGGTGGCCAAGGGCGTCGCCAAGTGGCGGGCGGCCGCGCACGCCGCCAGCAAGCAGTCCCGCCGTCCCCATGTACCCGAGGTCACCGAGCTCATGACGACTCGTGAGGTGTGCGGCCTGCTCGGGGACGCCGACCTCGGCCTCGTGCTGCACGAGCAGGCCCGCCGTCCCCTCGCGGAGCTGCAGGTGCCGCGGTCGGGCACCGTGGCGGTCGTCGTCGGCCCGGAGGGCGGGCTCACCGACGGCGAGGTGGTCGCCTTCCGCGCCGCCGGCGCCAACGCCGTCCGCCTCGGTGCCGAGGTCCTGCGCACGTCGACCGCCGGCGCCGCCGCCCTCGCCGCACTCTCGGCCCGAACCCGCTGGGCCTGAGCCGAGTGGGAGAGGAGCGTTCTCCGCGCCCTCCCGCTCCACCGGAACGCTCGGCGGGCTGCGCGAACGGGCGCGCCCTAGGGTCGGACTCGTGACCGACTGCCTCTTCTGCCGCATGGTCGCCGGGGAGATCCCGGCTGACGTGGTGCACGAGACCGACCGCGTCCTGGCGTTCCGGGACATCAATCCGCAGGCGCCGACCCACGTCCTGGTGATCCCGAAGGAGCACCACCCGACGATCGGTGCGCTGGTCGGTGCCGATGCGGGCCTGCTCGGCGACGTGGTCGCGGCCGCCCACGCCGTGGCCGGCCAGGAGGGACTGGTCACCGGGGACGGCGCGGAGCCCGGCTACCGGCTGGTCGCGAACACCGGGCCGCAGGCCGGCCAGACCGTCCACCACGTGCACCTGCACGTCCTGGGTGGGCGCGACCTGACCTGGCCGCCCGGCTGACCTACCGGTCGGCACTCAGCGCGACAGCACCAGGTCGGCGGCGACGCCGGCGTGGTCCGACGCCCAGAACGGTGCGTGGCCGGTCCGGAACCGCTGCGCACCCGTCCGCTGGACGTCGTCTGCCGACCAGGGGCGTGTGGTGAGGACCAGGTCGATGCGCTGGGAGGCCGCGGACGCCGGATTGTCCAGCAGCTCCGACTGGCAGCAGGTGAGACCGGGCTCGTAGGGGTGCTCGGTGACCCAGGCGTCGGTGAGGACCTGGGTGAGCAGCGAGTACGTGCGCGTGGTCGAACCGTCCCCCGCGGAGTTGAAGTCGCCCAGCGCGATCACCGGGTGCGGGGAACTCCCGACCAGAGCGACGAACTCGGCGGCCTGCAGTTCCTGGAACGCTGCGGCGATCGGCGGTTCCTCCACCTCGAGGTGGGTGTCGAAGATGCGCACCGTCCGCCGCGCGTCGGGCCGGTAGTCGATCGAGGCCCAGCCCCGGGTGAAGGTGATCGGACCGATGGCCGTGGGCACCGCGAGCTGGGCGAGGTAGTGCCCGTGGGCCGGGGAACGGAACCTCGGCGCCAGCGGGGCGCGGACCAGGATCACGTCACGGTCGGTGAGCCGGACGTCGGTGAAGCCGCCGCCGGCGTTGGCTCGCGGTGACTCCACGTCGGCGTTGGTCGACGTGGAGACCGGCACGTAGGGGATGCCGCGGGCGGCCAGTTGCGCGCGCAGGATGGCGAGGAAGTCGTACACGACGTGCGTCGCGTTCGGCGTCGGAGCACCGACGGGGGTGCCCTCCGGGCTGAGGATGTCGCTGGGGTCCTGGTCCCGCCAGAGCGAGACCTCCTGCAGGCCGATGACGTCCGGGCCGGCCCGCCGGATCTCCTCGGCGAGCGCCCGTGCCCGGGTCCGGAAGTCGGTCGCGACCACGTGCGCCCAGTCCTCGGTCACGGCGGTCACGACGTCGGGCAACGTCGGAGCCAGCAGGATGTTGGTGAGACCCGTGCCCAGGTAGAGATTGCGGGTCATCACGGTGAGCTCGGGCCCGCCATAGGCCGGTCCCGAGCCCTGCGCGGCTCCGGCGGGAAGAAGAGCGGCCACGACCGCCACGAGGAAGACGACCAGCCAGTGGTTGCGCAGCGAACGGATCCGACGATGACCCATGGCGACCCCCCAGGAGTGGGGCGAGCGTAGGACCGATGCCCCGTCCGCGGGGTCGTTGCGCGCGCGCCCGGTGGAGTTCCGCGCACGCCGTGGGGGCCCCTCCAGCGGCCGTGATCGACGGGCAGTTCCGCGCGGACCCCGTCCATCACGCCGATGCCCACGAGGGCGGCCGGGACCAGCTGACCCCGTAGCGGAGGCCGGTGGAATCGGTTCGACCCCCTGACCTGCGCGGCCCGACACCTCGGTGCCACGCTGGGGCGGTGACCGACACGGCAGCCCCGGTACGGATCGAGCGGGACGGCGACGTCGCCGTCGTCGTCCTGGACAACCCTCCCCTGAACCTGTTCACCCCCGCGGTGTTCCAGGCCCTGGACGCCGTGGTGGGGGAGCTCGCCGCCCTGACGGCCCCCGGGCGTGCGGACCGTGCGCGGGCCGTGCTGGTCGAGGCGCGCGGCAAGGTCGTGTCCGGCGGTGTCGACGTCACCTTCTTCCGGGACATCGCCGAAGGCCCCGATCCGGTCGGCCGCGGCGGTGAGCTCTGGGTGCAGCTGCTGCGGATCACCCAGACGCTCGAGGACCTGCCCGTGCCCACCGTGTTCGCCGCACACGGGCTGACCCTCACGGCGGCCTTCGAGCTGGCGCTGTCCTGCGACATCCTGCTGGCGGCGGAGAAGGCCTCCTTCGGGCTGGTCGAGATCGTCGTCGGGCTCACCCCGTCGATGGGCGGACCTCAGCGACTGGCGGAGCGGGCGGGTCCGGCCCGGGCGCGCGAACTCGTCTTCACCGGCGAGCGCTATCCCGCCGCCGTCCTGGAGCGGTGGAACGTGGTGAACCGGGTGCTGCCGGATGAGGGCTTCGCCACAGCCGCGCGGGAGTACGCGCACCGTGTCGCCGCCGGCCCCACGGTGGCGCACGCCGCCACCAAGCAGTTGGTCGCCACCGCCGTCCGGCAGGGCGTCCGTGCCGCCGACGACCTCGTGCCTGCGGTGTCCGGTGCCTTGTTCGGTACCGCCGATCTCCGGGGCGCGGTGGCCTCCTTCCTCAGCGAGGGGCCGGGAAAGGCCACCTACTCGGGGCGGTGACGCGCGTGCGGACGGCGACCCCGGACGGGCGAAAGCCCGAATGAGCCGGTCCCGGCGCGGGTAGACTCCGGTGGTCCACAGATTCCAGAGCAGGAAGGCAGGGTCGAGGGTTCTTGCCCGACACCTCCGCAGGCGTTCCGGTGCCTGAAGGCAGCGCGTCCCGAACGGCCTCGGCGCGTGCCGCGGCTCAGGACGCGGCCTCCCCGCACCCGTCCGCCCAGCCCCTCGGCGGCGCTCCCGCCCCCGTCCGGGCCACCATCACCATTCCCGAGTCCGTCTCCATGGTCGCCCTGCTGGGCTCCGGCGACGAGCTCCTCCGCCTCGTCGAGGCCGAGGTCGCCGCCGACGTCCACGTGCGCGGCAACGAGATCTCGGTGACCGGCAGGCCGGCCGACAACGCCTTCGCCGTCGCGGTCTTCGACGAGCTCATCGCGCTGCTGGGCACCGGTCACCAGCTGCGGCCCGACTCCGTGCGCCGGGTCATCGCCATGCTGCGCAGTGGCGGTTCCGAGCGCCCGGCCGACGTCCTCAGCCTGGACATCATCAGCCGGCGCGGGCGCACGATCCGGCCCAAGACGCTGAACCAGAAGCGCTACGTCGACGCGATCGACGCGCACACGATCGTCTTCGGCATCGGCCCGGCCGGTACCGGCAAGACCTACCTGGCCATGGCCAAGGCCGTGCAGGCACTGCAGACCAAGCAGGTCAACCGGATCATCCTCACCCGCCCCGCGGTGGAGGCCGGCGAGCGGCTCGGCTACCTGCCCGGCACGCTCTCGGAGAAGATCGACCCCTACCTGCGGCCGCTCTACGACGCGCTGCACGACATGGTCGACCCCGAGTCCATCCCGCGGCTCATGGCGGCCGGGACGATCGAGGTAGCGCCCCTGGCCTACATGCGCGGGCGCACCCTCAACGACGCGTTCGTGATCCTCGACGAGGCGCAGAACACCACCGCCGAGCAGATGAAGATGTTCCTCACCCGGCTCGGGTTCGGCTCGAAGATCGTGGTGACCGGCGATGTCACCCAGGTCGACCTGCCCGGTGGCGCGCAGAGCGGGCTCAAGATCGTCCGCGAGATCCTCGACGGCGTCGAGGACGTGCACTTCGCCAATCTGACCAGCTCCGACGTCGTCCGGCACCGGCTGGTGGGCGACATCGTCGACGCCTACGAGCGCTGGGACGCCACCCAGCAGCCCTCCTCCGCGCGACCGGCCGCCGGGGCGTCGTCCCGGCAGCGGCCGCGCCGCCAGGGAAGCTGACCGGCGTGCCCGTCGAGGTCGCCAACGAGTCCGAGATCGCGGTGGACGAGGCCGAGCTGGCCGGCATCTGCCGCTTCGTGCTCGGCGAGCTGAACGTCAACCCGAAGGCCGAGCTGTCGGTGCTGTGCGTCGACGTCGAGTACATGAGCAGCCTGCACTAGCGCTGGATGGGGGAGAAGGGGCCGACCGACGTCCTCGCGTTCCCCATGGACGAGCTGGACACCGCCCGGCCCGACGACCCCGAACCGGGGCCCGCCCTGCTGGGTGATGTCGTCCTCTGCCCGGC
>JAOPWH010000219.1 GCA_025965795.1 Blastococcus sp. | reverse complement strand
ACCGGGCGTGGGGGGCGTGGCGTTCCGTCAGTCGTAGACGACGGTCGTCGGCGAATGGCCGAAGAGGTAGGACTCGACGACCTCGACCTCCTCCTCGCTCACCTCGCCGTCCACGATGCGGAAGCTGCGGAACTCGACCTCGTCGCCGGCCAGGCCGGTCTGCCCCTCGTGGTGCCGGGTGGACACCAGCACGTAGTGGGCGTTCGGCTCGGAGGCGAAGCTGATGTCGGTGCGCGAGGGGTAGGCCTCGGTGGCGGTGTGGGAGTGGTAGATGACCACCGGCTCCTCGTCCCGGTCGTCCATGTCCCGGTAGAGCCGCAGCAGGTCGGCCGAGTCGAACTCGTAGAACGTCGGCGAGCGCGCGGCGTTGAGCATCGGGATGAACCGCTCGGGCCGGTCGCTGCCCTCGGGACCGGCCACGACGCCACAGGCCTCGTCCGGGTGGTCTTCCCGGGCGTGGGCCACGATGGCGTCGTAGGTCGTGCGGTCGATGCGCAGCACGGCCCCAGTCTAGGCGCGCGCCGGGGTGGTCTCCGGCTCGGTATGGGACAGCTCACCCGAGGCGCGCACGACGCACGCGCCGGACTGTCAGGCAGACCCGATACGGTCCGACCTCGTGCTGGTGAAGATTCTCGTGGTCCTCGGCGTGATCATCCTGCCGTTGCCCGCGCTCGTCGCCGGCTGCCGCGGGGCCCTCCGCCGTCCCGGGCTCAGCGCCGACGACCCCGGCGACCGCGCGTCGATCATCGTGCTCATCACGCTGCGCCTGCTCAGCCTCGTGCTGGTCTTCCTGCTGTCGGGGATCACCCTGCTGTCGGCGGTGGGCGCGATGATCAAGAACGTCGACCTGCACGGGCTGGTCTACGTGTTCTTCGTGCTGGACCTGCTCCTCGCCACACTCGTCGTGCTCACCTTCGGCCGGAGCGAACGTCGACCAAGGCGTCGACGAGCGCGCCCTGCACGGCGGTGAGCCAGTAGTAGACCCCGAGCTGGTGGTCCCGCTCCTCGGTGAAATCTTCCGGCGGCTCGGTGTCCTCGGTGATGTCGAGGCGGGTTCCCAGCGCCAGCCGGAGGTCGTTGCTGGTGCGCAGCCATGCGGCCGCCTGGTCGGGATCCAGGCGCACGTCCCCTCCGTCGGGGGGCAGCGTGGCGCGAACGGTCGCCAGGTCGTCGGCCTTCCCGCTGCGCAGCGCCGACTCGGTCAGGTCGCGGTAGTCGGCGGCCAGCGCCGGGTCGCTCCGGTGACCGTCGGGGAGCAGCCGGGCCAGCACCGGGTCGTCGCCCACGTCGCCGGCATCGGCGCTGAGCAACTGGTCCAGCTGGTCCAGGAGCAGGCCGACGATGCCGGCCTCGGCCGCATCCAGGCGGGCGACGACGAGGCCGCCGCGGGCTCGGAACGGCTTCATGAATCCTTCTGGTAGCTGGCCCACAGGCCGTAGGCGTGCAGCCGGCTGGTGTCGTGCTCCATCCGCTCGCGCGGACCGGAGCTGACGATCGCCCTGCCCTCGTGGTGCACCTGCAGCATCAGCGTCGTGGCGGTCGGCTCGTCGTAGCCGAACAGCTCCTGCAGCACGAAGGTCACGTAGTTCATGAGGTTGACGGGGTCGTTCCAGACGATCGTGACCCACGGCCGGTCGAGATCGGATGCCTCGTCGACGGTCGTGTCCGGAGTGCGTTCCGGGGCGAGCGGTCCGGCCACGGGTCCACCTTAGGACGCCGGTCCGCCGCTGTCGGCATACCCTTCCCGATCATGGCTGTCGCGTCCCTGCTGGCTCCCGCGCTGTTCACCGACCGGTACGAGCTGACCATGGTCGCCGCGGCGCTCGCCGACGGAACGGCGCAGCGGGACTGCGTCTTCGAGGTGTTCGCCCGCCGGCTCCCCCACGGCCGGCGCTACGGCGTGCTCGCCGGCACCGGCCGGCTGCTCGATGCGCTGCCGCATTTCCGGTTCGGCGACGACGAGCTGGCGGCGCTTCGCGATCAAGGTCTCACCGACGCACGGCTGCTGGACTGGCTGGCCGACTTCCGGTTCACCGGTGACATCGACGGCTACGCGGAAGGCGATCTCTACTTCCCCGGGTCCCCGGTGCTCACCGTGCGGGCGCCGTTCGCCCAGGGCGTGCTGCTGGAGACGCTCGCGCTGTCGGTGCTCAACCACGACAGCGCGATCGCGTCGGCGGCGGCCCGGATGGTGGCGGCGGCCTGCGAGCGGCCGTGCATCGAGATGGGCTCCCGTCGCACCCATGAGGAGGCGGCCGTTGCCGCGGCCCGCGCCGCGTACCTGGTCGGCTTCGCATCCAGCTCCAACCTCGCGGCCGGCCAGCGCTACGGCCTCCCGACGACGGGCACCAGCGCGCACGCGTTCACGCTCCTGCACGACGACGAGCGGGCCGCATTCCAGGCTCAGGTGAGCACCCTCGGGCCCGGGACGACCCTGCTGGTCGACACCTACGACGTCGACCGGGGTATCCGGACGGCGGTGGAGGTGGCCGGCCCTGAGCTCGGGGCGATCCGGCTGGACTCCGGAGACCTGCCCACGCTGGCCGCCCATGCCCGCGAGCTGCTCGACTCACTCGGAGCGACGAAGACGCGGATCGTCGTCACCAGTGACCTCGACGAGTACGCCATCTCCGGGCTCATGGCGGCGCCCGTCGACCGCTACGGCGTCGGCACCTCGCTGGTCACGGGCTCAGGGGCCCCGACGGTGGGCATGGTCTACAAGCTGGTCGAGCGCGACGGCCGGCCGGTGGCCAAGAGGTCGGAGGGCAAACGCTCGGTGGGCGGCCGGAAGTCGGCGGTGCGGCGGCACGACGACGACGGGATCGCCGTGGCCGAGGTGGTGAGCAGCAGGCCGATCCCGGCCGAGGACGGCGACCGGAACCTGATCGTCCCGCTGGTCCGCGCGGGCGCACGCTGCTCGGAGCCTTCCCCCGCGGAGGCGCTGGCCGAGGCCCGGGCGCACCACGAGCGAGCGCGGGCCGCCCTGCCACCGGAGGCGTGGGCACTGTCCCGCGGGGAACCGGTGCTGGAGACGCTGGACGCATGAGCAGGGGGGACCTCCGGAAGGACCCCTCCCTCCTCACCCCTCGCACGCTCGGGGCGAGCCTCGGGACGAGGCCGAAAGGCACAATGACCAGATGACGCGGGCATTGATCGTGGTGGACGTGCAGAACGACTTCTGCGAGGGCGGCAGCCTGGCCGTCGCCGGGGGCGCCGCGGTCGCCGCGGCGATCAGCGAGCACGTCCGGACGGCGGCCGGCGAGTACGCGCAGGTGGTCGCGACCCGGGATCACCACATCGATCCGGCGCACCACTTCGCCGAGCACCCCGACTTCCTCGACACCTGGCCGGCGCACTGCGTCGTCGGGACCGCCGGGGTGGAGCTGCATTCGGCCCTGGACCGCGAGCCGCTCGGGGCGGTGTTCGACAAGGGTGAGTACGCCGCCGCCTACTCCGGCTTCGAGGCCCGGTCGGACGGGGCTCCGCTGGCCGACTGGCTGCGCGACCGCGGGGTCGACGCCGTCGACGTCGTGGGCATCGCGACCGACCACTGCGTAAGGGCCACCGCGCTGGACGCCGTCGGCAACGGGTTCGCCACCCGTGTGCTCCTGCACCTCACCGCCGGCGTCGCCGAGGGGACGACGGAGGCAGCTCTCGAACAGCTCCGCACGGCCGGCGTGGAGCTGGAAGGCACCGTCCACAAGACGTCGGGCTAGGGATCACGCCGGGTAGGGCCCGGAGGGTCCCACCCGGCGTGACGAAGCGGCTCAAGGGGCAGGGGTGCGGCTCCTGGCCGCGGTGTCGTCCGGAGGACGACCATGTCACCGCGTGTCACGGTACGGCGTCGAGGACCTCGTCCCTGGTGAAGCCGAGCACCTGCAGGACGGCGTCCAGGTAGGGCTGGTTGAGCGCGGTGTGCGCCTGCTCGCGCACGAACGGCTTCGCATTGAACGCGATGCCCAGCCCGGCGGTGTTCAGCATGTCGAGGTCGTTGGCGCCGTCACCCACCGCGACGGTCTGCTCCAGTGGGATGCCGTACTCGGCGGCGAAGCGGATCAGTGCCCGCGCCTTGCCGGCGCGGTCGACGATGTCGCCCACCAGCCCGCCGGTGAGCCGACCGTCGGCCACCTCGAGGGTGTTGGCCGCGGCGAAGTCCAGGCCGAGGGTCTCGGCCAGCGGGTCGGTGATCTGGGTGAAGCCCCCGCTGACGATGCCGCAGCGGAAACCCAGGCGCTGGAGGGTGCGGATGAGCGTGCGCGCCCCAGGGGTGAGCACCAGCGCCTCCCGCACCTCGTCGAGCACCTCCACCGGCAGCCCGGCGAGTGCCCGCACCCGCGCCCGCAGTGACTCGGCGAAGTCGAGCTCGCCGTTCATCGCGGCCGCGGTGATCCGCGCGACCTCGGCGGCCCGGCCGGCGCGGGCGGCCAGTTCGTCGATGACCTCGCCGCGGACGAGGGTGGAGTCGACGTCCAGCACGATCAGCCGCTTGCTCCGGCGGGCCAGCCCGACCTGCTCGACGGCGATGTCGGCCCCGGTCGACGACGCGACCGTGGCGAGCGCGGTGCGCAGGGCGGTCGCCTCGGCGCCCGAGACGGTCAGCTCGAAGCTGGTCACGGGGTAGTCCGACAGCCGGCGGATGGCGTCGATGTTGCCGCCGATCCCGGCGATGGCCCGGGCGGCCCCGGCGACGGCGTCCGGTGGGACCGGGCGCCCCAGGACGATGACGTGGTGCGGCCGGCCGGCCGGGGCGGCGGGTTCGGGCTCGGACGCCGGCTCGACGGCCACGGTCATCCCCGTTGCGTCCGACACGTCGTCCGCCAGGCCCTCGAGGTGCTCGAGCAGGGTCTCCTCGTCCGGGGTCGTCCCGTCGGCCGGCAGCGCCGCGACGACCACGCCCAGGACCAGGTGGCCGTGCACCACCACCTGCTCCACGTCGAGCACCTCGACGGCCGGCCGACCGCCTCCGGATCTCGCGAGGGCGGAGAACAGGTGTGCGGTGACGCCGGGCCGGTCAGGTCCCGTGACGGTCAGCACGGCCCGGGCGGCGGGCACCGACGAGGCGCGCGGGAGGCGGGGCGTGGGGTCCAGCGGTGCCACGTCGCCCTGGTCGCCGTTCGAGTGGATCAGGTCGGGTCGGGGTCGTTCGGACCCTGCCGCGCGCCGGTGCCCGCGAGGATCTCGCTGGCGTAGGGCTCGTGCCGCTTGCCCGAGTGCGCCTCGCGCTGCAGCCGCTCGCGCAGGTGCGGGTAGTGGGCCTCGAACGCCGGCCGCTCGGAGCGGATCTGCGGGATCTCCACGAAGTTGTGCCGCGGCGGCGGAGACGACGTGGCCCACTCGAGCGAGTTGCCGTGGCCCCACGGGTCGTCGCGCAGCGCGAGCTGGCCGTACTTCCACGACGTGACCACGTTGTAGAGGAACGGGACGACCGAGGCGCCGAGGATGAAGGAGAAGATCGTCGAGATGGTGTTCAGCGTGGTGAAGGTGTCGGTGGGCAGGTAGTCGACGTACCGGCGCGGCATGCCCTCGTTGCCCAGCCAGTGCTGCACCAGGAACGTGCCGTGGAAGCCGATGAAGGTCATCCAGAACTGGAGCTTGCCCAGCCGCTCGTCCATCATCCGGCCGCACATCTTGGGGAACCAGAAGTAGATCCCGGCGTAGGCGGCGAACACCACGGTGCCGAACACGACGTAGTGGAAGTGGGCGACCACGAAGTAGCTGTCGTTCACGTGGAAGTCGAGCGGCGGGCTGGCCAGCAGGACGCCGGTCAGGCCACCGAGCAGGAAGGTGATCATGAAGCCGACCGAGAACAGCATCGGTGTCTCGAAGGTCATCTGACCCCGCCACATGCTGCCGATCCAGTTGAAGAACTTGATCCCCGTCGGCACCGCGATCAGGTAGGTGAGGAACGAGAAGAAGGGCAGCAGCACGGCGCCGGTCGCGTACATGTGGTGCGCCCACACGGCGAGCGAGAGCGCCCCGATCCCGAGCGTCGCGAAGACCATGCCCTTGTAGCCGAACAGCGGCTTGCGGCTGAACACCGGGATGACCTCGGTGACGATCCCGAAGAACGGCAGCGCGATGATGTAGACCTCGGGGTGGCCGAAGAACCAGAACAGGTGCTGCCACAGCATCGCTCCGCCGTTCTGGCGGGAGTAGATGAGGGCGCCCAGGTTGCGGTCGGCCAGCATGCCGAAGATGGCGGCGGTCAGGATCGGGAAGGCGAGCAGGACCAGGACGCTGGTGACGAGGGTGTTCCAGGTGAAGATCGGCATCCGGAACAGCGTCATGCCGGGGGCCCGCAGGCAGACGATCGTGGTGATGAAGTTGACCCCACCGAGGATCGTGCCCAGACCGCTGACCGCGAGGCCGGCGAACCACATGTTCGCTCCCGCGCCCGGCGAGTGGACGACGTCGGATAGCGGCGCGTAGGCGTACCACCCGAAGTCCGCCGCACCGCCCGGCGTCAGGAAACCCCCCACCGCGATCAGGCTGCCGAAGAAGAACAGCCAGAAGGACAGCGCGTTCAACCGCGGGAAGGCGACGTCCGGCGACCCGATCTGCAGCGGCATGATCAGGTTGGCGAACGCGAAGAACAGCGGCGTCGCGAACATCAGCAGCATCACCGTGCCGTGCATGGTGAACAGCTGGTTGTACTGCTCCGGCGACAGGATCTGCAGGCCGGGCCGCGCCAGCTCACCGCGCATCAGCATCGCCATCAGACCGCCGGCGATGAAGTACGCGAACGAGGTGGCCATGTACATCAGGCCGATGGTCTTGTGGTCGGTGGTCCGCAGCAGGTTGGACAGCCGCGAGCCCTTCACGGCCACATGAGCCGGGCTCGGCCGACTCACGATGGGCGCCGGTGCAATCGTCACGGCCGCAGCTTAGATGGTGCCCGCCACCCGCCTCTGGGCGACATACGGACGCGCGCGGTTACCCGTAGGGACCCGGTGGGGACGACGGCACGTAGGTGGTGATCTGCACCGAGAGGGTGGCCTCCACCGGCTCGGGGAAGGCGGCGAGGGACTCCGCCAGACCCTGGCGCGACAGGTGCCGGGCGTGCGGTCCCATGCCGACCAGCGTCTCCACGGCGGCGCGGCCCAGCGACATCACCTCGCGGTGCGACGTCGAGGCGACCGGTACCAGGTGGGGCTCGAGGGATCCCGCTGTGCGCTCGGCCTTGTCCGGGTCCACGCGAAGCAGTCCGAGTGGCCCGACCAGCTCCCCCAGGTGATCCGGGGCGGGGGTCACGACGACGAGACGACCGCCGGGCCGCAGCACCCGCGCGATCTCGGGGCCGTTGCGGGGCGCGAAGACGACGAGGACCCGGTCCAGGACGCCGTCCAGCAGGGGCAGCCGGGCCCAGGTGTCGGCCACCACGGCGACGGCGCGGGGATGGGCGCGCGCGGCCCGGCGCGCGGCGTACCGGGAGGAGTCCAGGGCCACACCGACAGCGTGCGGCAGCCTGTCGAGGACCGCGGCCAGGTGGTGCCCGGTGCCGCTGCCGAGGTCGAGCAGGGCGGCCGGGGCCGGCCCGTCGGTCACCGCGTCCCCCAACGCACGGGTGAGCTCGGCGTAGTGGCCGGCACCGAGGAACGCCGTCCGGTCGGCCACCATCTCGGCCGAGTCGCCCGACGGCGGCCGGTGGCCCGGCGGGAGCAGGGTGATCTGGCCGTGGCGGGCGCGGTCGAACCGGTGACCGACGGCGCACCCCAGACCGGTGCCGTCGGGCAGGGCGGTGAGCGGTGCGGCGCAGACGGGACAGGCCAGCAGGGCCACCGCGTCCGCGACCAGCGGTGGGGCGCTCACGGACGCGGCGGAACCGGGTGGAAGGTGAGGTCGCGCAGCGCGCCGTCGTCGGCCACCGCCGTCACGTACGTGCCATGGGGCTGCCGCCGCCGGTCCGTCGGCGAGCCCGGATTGAGCAGTCGCAGACCGCTCGGGGCCGTGGTGTCCCACGGGATGTGACTGTGCCCGAACACCAGGACGTCGACGTCGGGGAAGCGGGCGGCGCACCGCTCCTCGCGCCCCTTCCGGTCACCGGTCTCGTGGACGACGGCGAAGCGGATGCCGGCGATCTCCGCCCGCGCCACCTCGGGCAGCCGCTCGCGGAACGGCCCGTGGTCGTTGTTGCCGTACACCGCGACGAGCCGCCGGCACCGCGCCTCGAACGCGTCCAGCAGCCCGATGTCCACCCAGTCGCCGGCGTGCACGACGACGTCGGCGGCCTCGATCGCGGCCCACAGGGAATGAGGTAGGTCACGTGCCCGGTGAGGAACGTGCGTGTCGGAGGTCAACACCAGCGAAACAGGCACGACGCCATGGTCCCAGGCCGATAGCTTTCCCCTGGCCGAGGATCCGGCTCCCATCCGTACCGCACCTTGGAGACGACCGTGACCGATCCCGTTCCCCCGCCCTCCGCGCACGACGCGGCGGCCGGCGGCGAGGCGCCCTACGAACGGCGGTGGCTGGCGCTCGGCGTCATCGCCATCACCGTGCTGCTCGTCATCCTCGACGCGACGATCGTCAACATCGCGCTCCCGGCCGTCTCGGTGGACCTCGGGGTCACCCCGGCCACCCAGCAGTGGATCGTCACCGCCTACACCTTGACCTTCGGCGGCTTCCTGCTGCTCGGCGGTCGGATCGCCGACTTCTGGGGCCGCAAGCGCACCTATCTCGTGGGCGCCGGCGGGTTCGCCGTCGCCTCGGCGATCGGCGGACTGGCCCAGAACGAGGCGATGCTCTTCGGGGCGCGCGCGCTGCAGGGCGCGTTCGGGGCGCTGCTGGCCCCTGCCTCCCTCGCCCTGATCACCGTTCTGTTCACCGACGCCAAGGAACGGGCCAAGGCGTTCGCCGTCTACGGCGCCATCGCCGGCGGCGGCTCGGCCGTCGGGCTGCTGCTCGGTGGCGTGCTCACCGAATACGCCGACTGGCGCTGGTGCTTCTGGGTCAACCTGCCGGTGGCGATCGTCGCGATCGTGCTGGCCATCCCGATCGTGCCCGAGAGCCGGGCGCCCGGTGACACGAGCTACGACGTGCCGGGCGCCGTGCTCATCACCCTGGGCCTCGCCTCCTTCGTCTACGGGTTCACGCGGGTGGCGCAGACCTCGCTGGAGAACGCCCAGGCGGGCGGGAGCGGCGAGAGCGGCTGGTCGGAGCCCTGGGCGCTGACGTTCATCGTCGTCGGCGCCCTGCTCGTCGTCGCCTTCGTCGTCCTCGAGCTGCGCACGCGCAACCCCCTGCTGCCGATGCGCATCGTCCTGGACCGCAACCGGGGCGGCGCGTACCTGACCTCCACGTTCGTCGGTGCCGGGCTCATCGGCGCGTTCTTCTTCCTCAGCCTCTACTTCCAGCAGGTGCTGGGCTACAAGCCGGTCGAGGCGGGTTTCGCGTCACTGCCCGTGACGCTGGGCGTGCTCCTCTCTGCCGGTGGCGCCAGCGCCCTGGTCCCGAGGACCGGTCCGAAGCCGCTCATGGTGATCGGTGGGCTGCTGGCCGCGGGTGGGCTGTTCACGATGTCGTTCCTCAAGGTCGACAGCGGGTTCTGGGAGCTGGCCTTCCCGGGGCCGCTGCTGCTCGGCCTCGGCCTCGGCTTCACCTTCGTCCCGCTGTCGAACCTGGCGCTCATCGGCGCGGGGGTGCACGACGCCGGAGCGGCCAGCGCCATGCTCAACGCCACCCAGCAGGTCGGCGCCTCGATCGGGACCGCTCTGCTGGCCACCCTGTCGGTCGGCGCCATCACCGACTACGTCGCGACCTCCATCGCCTCCGGGGCGGACCCGCGCGACCCGGCGCTCGGTCTCCAGGCGCAGGTGGAGGGCTACACGACGGCGTTCACCTGGGCCTCGGTGCTGCTCGTGGTCGGCGCCCTGGTCTCCGCCGTCCTCATCAAGGCCACGAAGGACGACCTGCCTGAGGAGATGGTCGTCGCCGTGTGACCGATCACCTCGTCGTCCTATCGGACGACACCGCGGCCAGGAGCCGTGCCCCATTCGGGCTGAGCCGCTGAGTTCTCTCCTCAGGGGAGGCCTCCGGCCCCCGTCGTCGAGAACAGGACGGCGGGGGCCGTCAGCGGCCCTGTTCCGCCATCGCCCGCAGCCTGGCGTTGTAGGCGGCGAGCTCGGCGTCGCCGTTGCGGTCGGCGGCCCGGTCGATGGCACGGGCCCTGCGGTCGTCCGAGCTCGCCCAGGAGAAGAAGACGACCGCCAGGACGAGCACCGTGGGCAGCTCGCCGAAAGCCCACACGATGCCTCCGGCGACGCCCTGGTCGGTCAGCGGATCGACCCCCCAACCGGTCGGCGCCTCGGCGAACGTGGTCACCACCAGCGAGCCGGCCAGCATGATCGAGACGCCGAAGAAGGCGTGGAACGGCACCGGCAGGAAGAGCTCGAGCATCCGTCCGGGGTGGCTCAGGGTTCGCGGCCACGGGTCCTGGGCCACGATCGGGCCGAAGAAGAGCAGCCCGGTGACGACGAAGTGGGTCAGCATCAGCTGGTGCCCGACGGGGCTGCGCATGAGGGTGTCGAACAGCGGCGTGAAGTAGACGCCGTACAGGCTGGCGATGAACAGCGGCACCGTGAACAGGGGATGCGCCACGAACCGCGCGAACCGGCTGTGCAGGGCCTCGAGCAGCAGGGCGCGCGGAGCTCCGGCCGCGCCGCGGCCACGGGGCAGGGTGCGCAGCGCGAGGGTGACCGGCGCGCCCAGGAGGAGCAGCAGCGGCGTGATCAGTGACAGCACCATGTGCTGGGCCATGTGCACGCTGAACAGCACCATGCTGTAGCCGTTGAGCCAGGTGCCGGTCACGGCGAAGAGCGACACGATGCCCGCCGTCCAGGCCAGCGTCCGCCACCACGGCCAGGACACACCGGTGCGCGAGAGCCGCAGCACGGCGCCGAGGTAGACCAGCAGCCCGACGACGCTCAGCACGGCCAGGGCGGACTCCGGCGTCAGGTGCGGGAGGAACATCCGGCCCCAGGTGGGCGGCTCGTCGGGCACCCACATGCCCGAGTGGTGCCCGTGGTCCACCGTCCGTCCCCTTCCAGCTGTCGCCCGTCAGGCAATACTGTCCCACCGTCCGGCGACCGGGAGCAGACCCACCGCGGGACAGCCCGTGGGCGGAGCAGGTCGACGAGCACGGCCGCGTACCGCAGCACGACGGCTACCTCAAGGCGATGTCGTCCCCTCCCGACTGCCTGGCCCGTCGGATCGCCGGACCGTGGTCACCAGACGCGAGGACGGCGTCGACGGCTCCTGGCGGGTGCATCTCGACGTCCACGAGCCGGTGCCCGGGCGGACGGTCGTCCTGGAGATGACCGCCGCCCTCACGCGGCTCCCGCCGAGCGAGCCGTTCGCCCCCGGCACCGCGTGGGAGAGGGCGCTCGGAGAGGCGTGACCGCCTCAGTCGTGGACGGGCGCCTCGTGACCGGCGTGCGCCTCACCCTCCAGCTGGAACGTGCAGTGCTCCATGTCGAAGTGCTCCCCCAGGCACTCGCAGAGCGAGTCCAGAACCCGGCCGCCGTGACCCGAGGCCAGCGCCTCCTCGGTGACGACCACGTGCGCCGAGAGCACCGGCAGGCCGGAGGTGATGGTCCACGCGTGCAGGTCGTGGACACCGAGGACGCCGTCGACCTCGAGCATGTGGGCACGGACCTCGTCCAGGTCGACGCCGCGGGGCGCCGTCTCCAGGAGCACGTCGAGCGCCTCGCGCAGCAGGTGCCAGGCCCGCGGCAGCACCAGGACGCCGATGACGACGGAGGCGATGACGTCGGCGGCCGTCCACCCGGTGGTCGCGATGACGACGGCCGCCACGATCACCGCGACCGAGCCGAACGCGTCGGCCAGCACCTCGAGGTAGGCACCCCGCAGATTGAGCGAGGCACCCCTCCCCCCGTGCAGCACGGCGAGGGAGACGAGGTTCACCGCAAGGCCGATGCCGGCGACGACGAGCATGAGGTCGGAGCCGATCTCCGGCCGGTGACCGATCCGGCGCACCGCCTCGACCAGGACGTAGCCGGCGACGGCGAGCAGGAGAAGCCCGTTGGCCACGGCGGCGAGGATCTCCACCCGCTGCCAGCCGAAGGTCCGCCGTCCGCGGGCCGGACGCTGTGCCAGGGTCACCGCACCCAGGGCCAGCGCGATCCCGGCCGCGTCGGTGGCCATGTGCCCGGCGTCGGCCAGCAGAGCCAGCGAACCGGACAGGGCGGCCCCGACCACCTCGGCGGTCAGCGCGCCCAGCGTCAGGACCAGGACGACCGTCAGGCGGCGCCGCTGCACCCCGCTCGCAGTGAGGGGGGCGTGGGTGTGGACGTGCCCCATCGACCCGCCTCTCGAACCGTTGCCTGTCCGCTCCGGGAAGTGTGCCCCACGTACGACGCCCCCCACCGGAGCGGGCCGGTGGGGGGCGTCGTGCGCGGGTCGGGGCGTCAGACGTTGATGCCGCGCGCCCGGAGCCACGGCACGGGATCGATCTTCTGCCCGTTGATCCCGCCGACGTGGACCTCGAAGTGCAGGTGCGGCCCGGTGGACCGGCCGCGGTTGCCCAGCAGCGCGATCGTGTCGCCGGCACGGACCACCTGACCGGCCTCGACCAGGATCTTCTCCATGTGGCCGTAGACGGTGACGTCGCCGTTCTTGTGCTGGATGTAGACGACGTTGCCGTAGCCGCTGGAGGGACCGGCTTCCAGCACGATGCCGTCCATGACCGAGTACTCGGGGGTCAGCATCGGGGCGGCGAGGTCGATGCCGGCGTGCAGCCTGCCCCACCGGCCGCCGAACCCGCTGGTGAACCGTCCGCCCGCGACGGGGAGGACCGCGTCGGGCCGGGCGGCCTCCGCAGCCGCCGCTGCGGCCACGCTGTCAGCCTTGGCCTGCACGTTCGCCGCGGCGGACCGCTCGGCGTCGCGCTCCTTGCGGCTGGCCGCCAGCTCCTCGAGCCGCGTGGTGTCCGCGGCGGTGATGGGCCGGCCGCCGTCGGCGTCGATGCCCAGGCGCTCGGCGACGCTCACCGACGAGCTCACCGTCGTGGTCCCGGCTCCGGCTGGGGGCGCCTCGGCAGCCAGGACGCCGACGCCGAGCGCACCGACCAGCGCGGCGGCCAGGTACAGCGCCGGTCGACGGCGCTGCGTCGGACGACGGCGGGAGGGGACGAGCCCACTCTGAGCCAACTCGACCGCCGGCTCGACCTGTGCCTTCAGCGCGACGGGCTCAGGCGCGTCCGTTCCGAGGACAGCGGCAGCAGGGGCGGTCGTGCGCCGGTAGGGCGTCGGGCGCTGTCCCGCGGCGTGCCTCCCTCCGGCGCGGGGCGTCGTGGACGCGGCCCGCTTGGCGGCGGCGATCGGCTTCCCGGTCGCCGGCCTGACGGCGTGCCTGGGGGCGGCAG
>JAOPWH010000174.1 GCA_025965795.1 Blastococcus sp. | reverse complement strand
AGCTGGGGGATCTCGACGCCGTTGTTGAGCGCAATCGTGGGCACGGATGCCACGGGGGGTCCTCTCGATCGATGGGGGGGGCGCCGCGCCAGACAGGGGTGGCGGGGCCGTCCGGTCGGCTACCCGGCTGCCGGCCGCTCAACCTGCGCGCTTGCGGCCGGCGCACTCTCGACCGAGGGCGGGCGCAGCAGCGGGGCGCCCGCCAGGATGAGCAGGGCGGCCAGCGCCGCCGCCGACGCGGGGACGGCGAAAGCGGCCTCCGCCCCCCACGCGTCCACGGCCGCTCCGGCGAGGGCGGACCCCGCGGTCACTCCGAGAGTGAGCCCGGTGACGACCCAGGTCAGGGCCTCGGTGAGCGCGGCGCGCGAGACCCGGGACTCCACGAGCGACATCCCCGACACCAGCACGGGCGCGATCGCCAGGCCCGCGGCGGACAGGGCTCCGATGAGGGCGGGCAGCGAGCCCACCGCGAGGAGCACCTGCGCCGCGATGCCGAAGAACACCACGCAGCCGACGTACCGGGCGGCGAGCGTGCCGGGCAGGCGCACGACGCCGTACACCAGGCCCGCGACGAGGCTGCCTGCCGCGTAGAAGGCCAGGGCCACCCCCGCCAGCGCGGGTGCGCCCTCCTCCTCGGCGAAGGCGACGACGACGACGTCCATCGCGCCGAAGACCGCGCCGACGGCGAGGTAGACGACGGCGACGGACAGCACGATCGGGTGCAGCACGACCGAGGCCCACCCCGGGCCTTCGGCGTCCACCGGCTGCACCGGGGGCTCGGTGTCGCGCAGTCCCGAGAGCCACATCGCCCCGGCGAACCCGATGACGACCCCGGTGAGGAAGCCCACCGGCGGGCTGATCAGCGTGGCGAGGAAGGTCACCAGCGGAGGCCCGATGACGAAGACCACCTCGTCGACAACCGACTCGAAGGCGAACGCGGTCTGCCGCGCGTCGGCGTCCAGGGCGTCGGCCCATCGGGCCCGGACGATCGAGCCGATGTTCGGGCCGCAGGCGCCGGTCAGCCCGGCGAGCACGAACCACGACCACTGGGGCGCGTCCAGGACCACGGCCGCGACGAAGGCGACCCCGAAGACGAGATAGCCGGTGAAGGCCACCCGGAGGACGAGCCCCTGGCCCCGGCGGTCCATCGCGCGGGCCCACTGCGGGCCGGCCAGCGAACCGATCAGGGCCAGCGTTCCGGCCACCGCCCCCGCGAGGCCGTAGCTGCCGGTCGCGTCCTCCACGAGCAGGACGGCGCCGAGCCCGAGGATCGGCATGGGTAGCCGGGCCAGCCAGCCGGCGAACGAGAACGCCAGCGAACCGGGGACGGCGGCGAAGATGCGGGCGTAGGGGCTGAAGACGGTGCGGGGCGACACGGCTGCTCTCGCGCTCTCTGGCCACAGGCGAGTGCGGGTCGTTCTCCGCCGGGCTCTCGGGTGGCGGACCGAGCCTAGCTTCCAGCTCTCCCGGCACTCACCCATTTCCTCGTCCACGGCACTACATTCGGCCTATGACCAGGGACGCACTGCCCGACCCGTGGGTGCGCCCGGCCCATCCGAAGCCCGACGTCACCGCTCCGGGCACCGGCGGCCTGGTCGACCGGCACGGTCGCGTGGCCACCGACCTGCGCGTCTCGCTCACCGATCGCTGCAACCTGCGGTGCACGTACTGCATGCCCCCGGAGGGCCTCGACTGGCTGCCGAAGGTCGAGGTGCTGACCGACGAGGAGATCGTCCGGCTCGTCCGGATCGGCGTCGAGAAGCTGGGGATCAACGAGGTCCGCTTCACCGGCGGCGAGCCGCTGCTCCGGCCAGGACTGGTCGGCATCGTGGCCGCGGCGACCGCGCTGCGCCCCCGGCCCGAGGTCAGCCTCACGACGAACGCCATCGGCCTGTCCCGGGTGGCGCCGGCACTGGCCGCGGCCGGTCTGGACCGGATCAACTGCAGCCTGGACACCGTCGATCCGGCGCGGTTCAAGCAGCTCACCCACCGCGACCGGCTCGACGACGTGATCGCCGGCCTGGCCGCCGCGCAGGCAGCCGGCCTGACGCCGGTGAAGGTCAACGCCGTGCTGCTGCGCGGGATCAACGAGGAGGATGCGCTCCCCCTGCTCGACTTCTGCCTCGAGCGCGGCTACGAGTTGCGCTTCATCGAGCAGATGCCGCTCGATGCCCACCACGCCTGGACCCGCGGCGAGATGGTCACCGCCGAGGACATCCTCGAGCGCCTGACGGCGTCCCACACGCTCACCCCCGATGTCGAGGCCCGCGGTTCGGCGCCGGCCGAACGCTGGCTCGTCGACGGCGGCCCCGCCACCGTGGGCGTGATCGCCTCGGTCACCCGCAACTTCTGCGGCGCGTGCGACCGCACCCGGCTCACCGCCGACGGGCAGATCCGCAACTGCCTGTTCGCCCGCGAGGAGTCCGACCTTCGGACGGCGATGCGCGAGGGGGCCACCGACGACGAACTGGCCGACCGCTGGCGGATCGCCACCCTCGCCAAGCTGCCCGGTCACGGCATCGACGACCCCAGCTTCCTCCAGCCCAGCCGGCCGATGTCGGCGATCGGCGGCTGACGACCATGACGGTCACCGTGCGGTACTTCGCCGGGGCGCGCGCGGCCTCCGGCGTCGACACCGAGGCGCGCGAGGCGGCAAGCCTCGACGAGCTGGTCGGTCAGCTCGTCGACACCCACGGCGAGCGGTTGGCGCGGGTGCTGACCGCGTGCTCCTTCCTCGTCGACGGAACCTCGACCCGCGACCGGACGTTGTCGCTGGCACCCGGGGCGGTCGTCGACGTCCTGCCGCCTTTTGCCGGCGGCTGACGCGGAAGGATGAGGGCATGAGCATCTGGGACAAGGCGAAGACGAAGGCCGAGGAGCTGCTCGGCCGCGCCGAGCAGGTCTACGGCGAGTCGCACGGCGACGCGGCGGCGACGGTGGCCGGTGAGGCCCACCTGATGGAGGCCGAGGCCGAGGAGGAGGCCGCCGAACGCAAGGCGGCCCGTCGTACCGACGACGAGGGCCTGTCCGGGGCGCGCTGACCGCCGGTGCGAGCTGAACGCGTCACCGACTCGGTGGCCTACCACGGCGAGGGGCCGGTCTGGTCGCACCGCTGGGGTGGCCTGCGGTGGGTGGACATGCTCGCCGGCGACGTCCTGAGCCTGCACGACGACGGCACGATCGGACGCCGTCACGTGGGAGGCGTGGCCGCGGCCGTCCGACCCCGCACGCGCGGTGGCGCGGTGATCGCCGTCGAGCGGGGCTTCGCGCTCGAGGACGCAGACGGCAGTCTCACCCCCCTCGATCCGGTGTGGGCCGACGAGTCGGTACGGATGAACGAGGGTGGCTGCGACCCCGACGGCCGGTTCTGGTGCGGCTCGATGGCCTACGACCAGCGGCCGGGCGGAGCGGCGGTGTACCGGCTCGACGCAGACCGAACGGTGCACCGGGTCCTGGACGGGGTGACGATCTCCAACGGCCTGGAGTGGAGCCCCGACGGGGGGCTGGCCTACTACGACGACACGGCCACGCACCGGATCGACGTCTTCCACTACGACGCCGACGGCGGCCTCACCGGCCGGCGCCCGTTCGTGCAGCTCTGCGATGACCAGAACCCGGACGGGCTCACGGTCGACGCCGAGGGGGGCGTCTGGGTGGCCCTCTACGGCAGCGGCGTCGTGCACCGCTACACCCCGGCCGGGCGCCTGGACGGCGTGGTCGAGGTGGCCGCGGCGCAGGTGACGGCCTGCACGTTCGGCGGCGCCGACCTCGATCAGCTGTTCATCACGACGTCGCGCGAGAACCTGGCGCCGGACGAGGACCCGCCGGCCGGCTCGCTGTTCCGGGCCGACGTCGGGGTCCGGGGCCGGCCGGTGCGGGAGTTCGCCGGCTGAGCCGCAGAAGCGGCCTCAGGGGCAGGCGACCCACTCCTCCTCGCCGTCGGTGAAGACCTGCCGCTTCCAGATCGGCAGGCGCCTCTTCACCTCGTCCACGAGCTCGGCGCAGGCGGTGAACGCCTCGCCCCGGTGGGCGGCGCTCACCGCGCAGGCCAGGGCGACGTCGCCGATGCCGAGGAGGCCGATCCGATGGGAGACGGCGACGGCATGGATGCCCGGCCGCGCGGCGAACTCCTCGGCCAGTTCCACGATCACCTGGCCCGCCGTGGGGTGACCGACGTACTCGAGCTCGGTCACCGACCGGCCGCCGTCGTGGTCGCGGACCACGCCGGAGAAGGAGACGACGGCACCGGCGGCCTTGTCGGCCACGGCGTCCTCGTGCTCGGCGACACTCAGCGGCGAGTCCACGACCTGCGCGATCACGGCGCCGAAGGTACTCCCGACGGCGGGACGTCGAGGTCCGTCGGGTCGGCCAGGCCGGTGCAGTCGACCTCCGTGACGTCGTGCCCGGCGAGGTACCGGCGGGCGCCCTCGTCCCCGGTCAGCGTCTCGGTCACCCCCGCCCAGTGGTCGCGGCCGAGCAGCACCGGATGCCCGCGAACCCCCTCGTAGGTGGCGACGGCGAGGGCGTCGGTAGCGGCACCTGCGGCGAGGTGCCGCAGTGCCTCCGGCGTCATCCCCGGCATGTCGACCAGCAGGACCAGCGCGGCGTCGACCCGCCCGGGCCAGGCCCGCAGCCCCTCCAGGCCGGTCCGCAGCGACGACGCCATGCCCGACTCCCAGTCCTCGTTCGCCAGCACCGTCGCGCCGGCGAGGTCGGCGGACCGCCACACGTCGACCGCCCGGGCGCCGAGCACGACCAGCACCGGGTCGCAGACGGCCCGCGCCGTCCGCACCGCACGCTCGACCAGGAGGCTGCCCTCGTACTCCACCAGCGCCTTCGGCATTCCGTAGCGGCGACCGCCTCCGGCGGCGAGGACGACGGCGGCGACGGTTCCCGGGTTCACCGGTCCACCCTCTCAGCGGGCATAGACGGCCACCTCGGAGGCCTTGACCGTGGCCCACACCGCCGACCCCGGCAGGAGTCCCAGCTCGGCGAACGCCGTGGCCGTGACGTCGGCGACCAGCGGCACCTCCCCGGCCAGCTCACAGCGCACGGTGGCGCCGTGCGGAGTGGCGCCGACCAGGCGGGCCGGCCAGACGTTGCGCGGGCTGCCGTCGGGACGGGACAGGTACAGAGCCACGGACTCGGGCCGGACGGCGGCGAACACCGGCCCGGTCGCCTCCTCGGCGACCGCCACCACTCCTCCGCCGTCGAGCCGCACGCTGCGCCCCTCCCCCGTGCCCGACAGCAGCGAGAGGCCGGCCAGCCGCGCCACGTAGTCGGTGCGGGGCCGGCTGTTGACCTCCGCCGGCGGACCGGCCTGCACCACCCGGCCGGCCTCCACCACGACCACCCGGTCGGCGAGGGCCATGGCGTCGACCGGGTCGTGGGTCACCAGCACGGTGCTGCCGCGGAACTCCCCCAGGTGCCGGCGCAGCTCCGCACGGACGGTGAGCCGGGTGCGGGCGTCCAGCGCCGAGAGCGGCTCGTCGAGCAGCAGGACGTCGGGGTCGCCGACCAGCGCCCGGGCCAGCGCCGCCCGCTGCGCCTGACCCCCGGAGAGCTCGCGGGGGCGCCGGTCGGCCAGGCCGTCGAGACCGACGCGGGTCAGCCAGCGGGCCGCCGACTCCAGCCGGGACTTCCTCCCGAACCCCTGCGCCCGGAGCCCGAAGGCCACGTTCTCGCCCACGGTCAGGTGCGGGAAGAGCAGCGCGTCCTGGAAGACGACCCCCTGCGACCGCTGGTGCGGGGGCAGCCGCGTTCCAGCGGGAACGTCGTCCCAGGCCCGGCCGTCCACGGTGACATGCCCGTCGTCGGCCTCCAGCAGGCCGGCGAGGACCCGGAGCAGGGTCGACTTGCCGGCGCCGTTGGGCCCGAGGACGGCCAGGACCTCGCCATCGGCGACGTCCACCTCGACATCCAGGCCGAGCGCTCCGCGCTGGACCACGACCCGTGCCGACAGGCTCATGCGATCGGGGCGCCGGACCGCCCGAGCCAGCGGTCGCGCAGCAGCAGCAGGGTGACCAGCGAGACCCCCAGCAGGACGAGGGACAGGACGATGGCCGCCTCCGGATCGCGCTGCAGCGCCAGGTACACGGCCAGGGGCATCGTCTGCGTCGTCCCCGGGAAGTTGCCGGCGAAGGTGATCGTGGCCCCGAACTCACCGAGCGCCCGCGCCCAGCAGAGCACCGCGCCGGCGCCGATCCCGGGAGCGACGAGGGGAAGGGTGACCCACCGGAAGGTGGTCCAGCGGTCCGCGCCGAGGGTCGCGGCGACGTCCTCGAACCGCGCGTCGGCAGCCCGCAGCGCGCCTTCCACGCTGATCACCAGGAAGGGCATCGCGACGAACGTCTCGGCGATGACGACGGCGGCCGTGGTGAACGGGATCGTGATCCCGAAGCTCCCGTCGAGCCAACTGCCGACGATCCCCTGCCGGCCCAGCACCAGGAACAGCGCGACGCCGCCCACCACCGGGGGAAGCACGAGCGGCACGGTCACGAGAGCGCGCAGCACCGATCTGCCCCGTGCCGTCGACCGGGCGAGCACCCAGGCGATCGGGACGCCGAGCACGATCGACACCAGGGTGGCGAGCGTCGCGGACAGCAGCGACAGCCGCAGGGCCTGGCCGACCTCCGGCGCGGCGAGAGCGGGGCCGATCGCCGACCACGGCGCCCGCACGACCAGCCCGGCCAGCGGCAGCACCAGGAAGACGACGCCGACGACCGCCGGGATCAGCAGCGGCGCGGGGACGGACCGTCCGCGCCGCCGCCGGACGGCCGTCTCGAGTCGCCCAGGGGCTCGAGCCGTCATGCCGGTGGTGGACGGAAGCCGGCTGCCGCGAGGGCCTGCTGGCCGTCGTCGGAGAGCACGAGGTCGACGAAGGCCTGCGCAGCAGCAGCATTCGGTGCAGCGGCCAGAGCACAGATCGGGTATTCGTTGACGGCCTTCTCGGCCTCGGGGAACTCGATGCCCTCGATGTCGGACCCTGCGCTCCGGACGTCGGAGGCATAGACCAGGGCGGCGTCGACCTCGCCGAGCTGGACCTTCGTGAGTGCCGCCCGGACGTCCTCCTCCTCCGTGTCGGGCGCCGCGGTGATGCCCGCGGCGGCGAAGACCGTCGCGGCGGCCGCGCCGCAGGGGACGTCGGGCGCGCAGACGGCCAGGGTCAGGTCGGGGTCGGCGAAGTCGGCGATGCCCGTGACGCTGCCCGGATTCCCGGCGGGGACGGCGATCTCGAGGACGTTCCCGGTGAAGACCTCCGGGTTCCCGCTCTGCAGTCCGGCGTCGGTGACGACGTCCATCTGGGGCTGGTTCGCCGAGGCGAAGACGTCGGCCGGGGCGCCCTGGACGATCTGCGTGGCCAGGGCAGAGCTGCCGGCGAAGTTGAACCGGACGTCGAGATCCGGGTTGTCGGCGCTCAGCCGGTCCCCCAGGTCACCGAACACGTCCGTCAGCGAGGCAGCGGCGAAGACCGTGAGCGTGCCCGCCAGGCGGCCCCGGTCCGCCGACGATGCCGAGGTCGCGGAGGAGTCGTCCGTCGTCGGGGTGCACGCGGCGAGGGCCACGGCAGCGGCGAGCACCGCAGGCAGCGCAGCGGTCCTGAGCCGGGTCGTCCCGGTCATCGGATGAGTCCCACAGTGCTCCGCATCCGCGGAAGACTAGTCCGTCCGGTTGGGCGAAAGCGAGATCATCTCCGCTGGACGGCTCCGCAGGTGCGTAACGCTGCACAGGCGACGGGCGCCGTCAGGGGACGTCGACGCTCACCTGCGTCGCCTTGACCGTGGCGACGGCACGGACGCCCGGCTCGAGCCCGAGTTCGTCCGCCGCCTCCCGCGACATGAGCGAGACGAGTCGGAAGGGGCCGGCCTGGATCTCCACCTGCGCCATGACGGTGTCGCGCACGACCCGCGTGACGATCCCGGTCAGCCGGTTGCGCGCCGAGGACGGGGTGGCCCCCGGCTGGGGCGCTTCCCGGAGGCCGGTCGCCACTCTCGCGAGATCGGCGCCGTCGACGGTCGCGGGACCCCCGCCGTCCCGGTGCGCCACGAGTCGCCCACTGTCGATCCAGCGCCGGACCGTGTCGTCGCTGACCCCGAGCAGCTCCGCGGCCTCGGCGATCCGGTAGGAGGCAGGCACAGTAAGACCCTAGAGGGGGTGGCGACCCGCACCGTTTGGCAGCCGCGCGCCGAGGGCAGCCCTTCTCGGTGCCATCACGCCGCCAGACGACCGACGACAACCCGGCCGGCGGCTCCGCTTCGGTCCGCACCCGCCGCATCCGCGAGTTCGCCCGCGAGGTCCTGGGCTACGAGCAGTTCCGGCCCGGCCAGGAAGCGGCGATGCAGGCGGTCGTCGCCGGGCGGGACACCCTCGCCGTGCTGCCCTCCGGCGCGGGCAAGACGGCGGTCTACCAGGTCGCAGGTCAGCTGCTCGACGGCCCCGTCGTCGTCGTCTCCCCGCTGATCGCGCTCCAGCGCGACCAGGTGCAACGGCTGGCCGAGATCGAGGACCGGGCCGGCCGCGCCGCCCAGCTGAACTCGACGATGTCGGCCGGCGACCAGCGCGAGGTGCTGGAGCAGCTGCGGGACGGAACGGTCCGCTTCGTCTTCCTCGCCCCGGAGCAGCTGACCAAGCCCGACGTCGTGGACGCGATCCGTGAGTCCAAGCCGGCGCTCTTCGTCGTCGACGAGGCGCACTGCGTCTCGGCCTGGGGACACGACTTCCGCCCCGACTACCTGCGGCTCGGCGCCGTCGTCGAACAACTGGGGCATCCGACCGTGCTCGCGCTGACCGGCACCGCCGCCCCGCCGGTGCGCGCCGAGATCGTCGAGCGGCTCGAGATGCGCGGCCCGGAGATCGTCGTCGCCGGGTTCGACCGGCCGGAGATCCGGCTGGAGGTGGACCACTACGCCGACGCCTCAGCCAAGGCGCAGGGAGTCCTCGACCGGGTGCTGGCCGAGGTCGGGAACGGCCGCGGTCCGGGCATCGTCTACAGCGCTACGCGGAAGGGCACCGAGGAGGTCGCCGGCCGGCTCAGCGACCGTGGGCTGCGCGCCCGGGCCTACCACGCAGGCCTGGCGAAGGCCGAGCGCGAGGACACCCAGCGGGCCTGGATGGACGACGAACTCGACGTCGTCGTCGCGACCACGGCCTTCGGCATGGGCATCGACAAGCCGGGCACCCGCTTCGTGATCCACGCCGAGCCGGCCGACTCGGTCGACAGCTACTACCAGGAGATCGGCCGGGCCGGCCGGGACGGGCAGCCGGCCCTCGCCGTGCTGGTCTACCGCCAGGAGGATCTGGGGCTGCGCCGGTTCTTCGCCGCGGGCACCCCGGCCGAGGAGGAACTGCAGCAGGTCGCCGGACTGGTGTCCGCGGCGGCGGCCGCCGGCATCGAGGACGGCGTCGATGTGACGGACCTGCGGGAGGAGACCGGCCGGGCGGCCAGCCCGCTGGTCCGCGACCTGAATCTGCTGGAGCAGGTCTCTGCCGTGGTCCTCGACGAGGACGGTGCCGCGCACCCCGCGGACGGCGCACCTGATCCGGCCCAGGCGGCCGCCGCCGCCCGTGAACTGGCCGCGCACCACGAGCGGGTGGACCAGAGCCGCGTGGAGATGATGCGCGGGTACGCCGAGACCACCGAGTGCCGGCGGCAGTTCCTGCTGGGCTACTTCGGCGAGCAGCTTTCCGAGCCGTGCGGCAACTGCGACACCTGCTCCGACGGGACGGCGCAGGAGAACCCTGGCCCGGACGACCACGACGTCCCGTTCCCGGTGGAGACGCCGGTCGAGCACACCGAATGGGGGCCGGGCGTGGTCATGCGCGTCGAGGACGACCGGATCGTCGTCCTGTTCGACGAGGTCGGTTACAAGACGCTGGGCATCGCCGCCGTCACCGAGAACGACCTGCTGCGAGCCCGCACCCCTGACTGACCGGCCGATGCGAGCACCGCGCGCCACGGCCCCGGATTGACCAACACTCGATTGGGCGACATCAGTTTCCGCTGAGGGGTCGGGGGTATCCCTTTCTCCGACCGCCAGAACGTGGCGGACTACGTTCCTTTGGAGGACACCATGGCCGCTACTGCGGGCAAGAACGGCGCAGCCGCCGGCAAGACCGTCCCCGAGATCCTCGGGCTGGCATTCGGGGCCATCTACCTGCTCGTCGGCATCGTCGGCTTCCTCGTCACCGGCTTCGACAACTTCGCCGGCAACGAGCAGTCCGAGAAGCTGCTCGGCATCTTCATGATCAACCCGCTGCACAACATCGTGCATCTCCTGATCGGCATCGCCGGCCTGGTTCTCTCCCGCACGCTGGCCGGCGCCCGCACCTTCGGCTGGCTGCTCGCCGTGGGCTACGGCGCCGCGTTCATCTACGGCCTGATCGCCAGCGGCAAGGAGTGGGACTTCCTGAACATCAATGCCGGCGACAACGTGCTGCACCTGCTGTCGGCTGTGGTCGGTCTCGTGATCGCCCTGCTGCCGGTCCGCAACGCGGTCTCGCACCGGGGATCGCACGCCTGACCTGACGCATCCGGTCTGACGAGCCGGGTTCCGCCGTTCCGCTCCGGAAACGGTGGAACCCGGCTCGTGGCGTCTTCCCGGTTGCCCCTCCCGGGGGCAGACTGGTAGCGGCCGTCCGGGACCGTGCGGCCGTCGGACCCCTGGGGGCCGGGATGAACGACGACCAGGCACTGCGCCTCCTCGAGGCCGGCCTCGAGCACGACGACCCCCGGCTGGCGGCCCTGCTCACCGGGAGCGCCGACCCCCGCCGGTCCCGCCGTGCATGGCTGCTCGTCCTCGTCCCCGGTCTGTCCGCGCTGGCACTGCTGCCCCTGACGGCCGCGATCGGCGTCGCCTCCCTGCTGCTGGTGCTCGCCTCACCGCTGATCGTCTGCTGGGCCTGCACGCCCTCGCGCGGCCCTCAGCACCCTCCGATCGGCTGACGCAGCACTGCCGAGGCCCGGCCCGTGCAGCGGCGACCCCCGATGCGACGCCGGTCACGTCCGCGGTTACGTTGCGGGCATGGACTTCGACCTCTCCCCCCGCGCCGAGGAAGTCTGTGCCCGGCTGTGGGACTTCATGCGGGACCGGGTCTTCCCCGCCGAGGCGGGGTACGAGGAGTGGCGGGCCGCCCGCGGCCATGACAACCACGACCACCCCCCGGTGCTGGAGGAGCTCAAGGCCGAGGCCCGCGCGCGGGGCCTGTGGAACCTCTTCCACCACGAGCTCGGCGGCCTGTCCAACCTCGAGTACGCGTCGGTCGCCGAGATCACCGGCTGGTCGCCGACCATCGCCCCCGAGGCGATCAACTGCGGCGCTCCGGACACCGGCAACATGGAGACGCTCATGTTGTTCGGCACCGACGAGCAGAAGCAACGGTGGCTGAACCCGCTGCTCGAGGGTGAGATCCGCTCCGGTTTCGCGATGACCGAGCCGGACGTGGCGTCGTCGGACGCCCGCAACATCCAGACGTCGATCGTGCGGGACGGCGACGAGTACGTCATCAACGGCCGAAAGTGGTGGACGACCGGCGCCGCCGACGAGCGCTGCCAGATCTTCATCGTCATGGGCAAGACCGACCCGGACGGCGCGCCGCACCGCCAGCAGTCGATGGTCCTCGTCCCGCGCGACACCCCGGGGCTGGAGATCATCCGTCATCTGCCGGTCTTCGGGTACCAGGACCAGCACGGCCACTCGGAGCTGCGGTTCACCGACGTCCGGGTGCCGGTGTCGAACATCCTGTCCGGTGAGGGCGACGGCTTCATGATCGCCCAGGCCCGACTGGGCCCCGGCCGCATCCACCACTGCATGCGCGCCATCGGCATGGCCGAGCGGGCACTGGCCCTCATGGTGGAGCGGGCCAAGTCGCGCGTCGCCTTCGGCCGGCCGCTGGCCGAGCAGGGCACGGTGCGGGAGTCGATCGCCCTCTCCCGCATCGAGATCGACCAGGCCCGCCTCTACGTGCTCAAGACCGCGGACCTGATCGACAAGTTCGGGGCCAAGGGTGCCCGCACCGAGATCTCGGCGATCAAGGTCGCCGCCCCGAAGGTGGCCCTCGACGTCATCGACCGTGCCATCCAGCTGCACGGCGGCGCCGGGGTCAGCAACGACACCGTCCTCGCCCGGTTCTACGCCAGCGCGCGGACGCTGCGCATCGTCGACGGACCGGACGCGGTGCACGTCCGCGGGGTCGCGAAGGAAGAGCTGGCCCGGGAGCGCCCCTTCAGCGGCTGACGTGGAGTGGATCGGTGCCGGTCACCCGCACCGATCCACTCCACGTCGGCACCTCGGTTACGGCACTACCGTCGTCACCGCCGCGGCCGGCGGTGAGAACGTCAGCGCTCCCGAGAACTGGGCCTGATTGAGGACGATCGTCCCGATCGGCACCGTGGCGTCGATCTTCGCGGTGAGCGACAACGAGCCGCTGGCGTTCACCCCGACCGTCCCCAGCCCCCACCGCACGGTGCGCGTCGTCGCCGTGTAGGCGCCACCCCGAGTGGCCGAGACGAAGCTCAGCTCCGGCGGGAGAACGTCGGTCACCATCGCGTTGGACGACGCCGCCGGACCGAAGTTGGTGTAGGAGATGTTGTAGGTGACGTTGCTGCCCGCCGCCGCGGTTGGCGGCCCGGTCATCGTGGTCACGACCACCGGGTCACCGGGGGGCCGGGTGGTGCTGTCGAAGCCGAACACCTCCAGCTCCGCGGCCCGCACCGACTCGTCGCGGTCCGACGCCGTCTTGCAGTCGGTGTCGTTCAGCGGGTCGTCGTCCTGCTCCCCCGCGTACTCCGGCGTGCCCGAGCACTGGTTCTCCAGGGCCACCAGCCGCACGTGCGTGGCCGGCGTGTCGCGGACGTCGAAGGTCTGGAAGATCAGGTTCGGCGCCAGCGGCCGCGGTGCCGTGCCCGGGAAGGCGTTGTCCGGGCTGACGTAGATCTGCTGGTAAGCGCCCGGCGTGGGCGTGGAGCCGGCGCAGTTCACCGTCGCGGACTGCACGCAGGTCTCGATGGCGAACTTGCGCAGGGCGGTGAACCGGCTGCCCGACTCCTGGTCGGGCTGGTTCGGGTCCTCGTCCTGGTCGGGGTCCGCCGGGCGCAGCATTGCGCTGACCCTCACCGACCGGACCAGCTGCTGGCCACCGGCGAGGTCGACGGTGACGTAGGGGTTCAGCGTGTCGACGCTGACCCCGGCCGGGTTCACCCCGGCCCAGTTGCTCGCCTCGGTGTCGTCGATGAGCTTGCTGCTGTTGAGGCTCCCCGCCGAACTGCCGGCGATCGTCGCTCCGCTGGAGGCCGAGGCCAAGTTGGTGGCCAGATGCAGCGTCCGTCCCACGGTCTGACCGGCACCCACCGTCTGGGTGAACCGCATGAGCCCGTAGCCCTTCGCCTGGAAGACGAAGTTGTAGGTACCCGGCACCAGCCGGACCGAGGTGCCCAGGGTCGTGGCGGGATCGGTGTCGGCGACCGGGGTGACCCGTGCCTCGTACTGCCCGAGGTAGAGCGTGCCCTTCACCGCGGGCCGGCCTGCCTTGTCGAACGCCCGGGCGTCGATCTTGAGCGTGCCCTCGTTCGCGGCGGGCGAGGTGTAGTCGGGCGTCGGCTGGTCGTCCTCGCCCGTGGCGGTGGCGGCGAGCTGGCCGTACCCGCGCTTGGCGAACGCGTTCCACATGACCGCCTGGTTCGCGCCGTTGAAGCGCATCATGTCCGCCGCGAGCATTGCGTCACGGGCGTCGAGCATGCTCGAGCCCGGCGGCTGGAGCAGGTAGGCGTCGAAGAGCAGCTGCATCCAGCGCCGGTTGCCCGGGCACCTGCTCGCGTCCAGCGGAGCCTGCGGCGCGGTCTGGTTCAGGTCGCCCTGCGAGCAGCGGCGCTGCAGTGCGGCGTTGGTGACCGGGAAGGCGCCGTTGTACTTGGTGATCAGGGCCTGGCGGACGTCCCACATCACGGCGCTCCACGGCTCGCCGTCGGCATGCACCTCGGGGCCGGTGACGTCGTAGCCGAGGTCGCCGTACTGCAGCGGGTTCTTGTCCAGGGCGTAGTTGCGGATGCCGGTGGTCTTGTTGCCCGTGGCGTAGGCACCCTCGACCGCCGGGCTGTCGGCGCCGGTGGAGTAGCCGTGCTCGAACTGATACTCGAGCGCCACCTGGTCGCCCCAGGACTCGCCCATGGAACCGCCCTGGTAGGCGGTCAGACCGGAGTCGGGACCGCCCACCATCCGGTTGGAGATGGCGTGGTTGTACTCGTGTCCGATGATGCTCATGTCGAAGTCGCCATCGACGCACGGGGCGTAGAAGGCACCGGCGATCGGCTGGAACAGGTACTGGTTGGTGATGCCCGGAACGCCGTCCTGCAGGGTGATCTGGTTGGCGTTGTCGCGGCCGAGGTAGCTCGGCGCCCCGCCGGTGAGGGCCCCGGCCTGGACGTTGCCGATCTCGGGGTCGCCCTCACCACCCGACGGGACCGTGCCGTCGGCGCGGTTGCCGAAGTTGTTGTCCTGCAGGTTGTAGTTGAGCTCGGTGAAGCCCAGGAAGTAGGCCCAGTCGTGCAGCCGGTTGTGGCTGGAGAACAGGCTGGTCACCGCGGGCAGGATGTCGTTGCCACCCGGCACGAGCGCGGCCGGGTTGCACCTGCTGTTGTTCCACACGTCGCCGAACGGCTGGTCGTAGGTCCGGTCCGACTCGACGGGCCGCTGCTGGAACGCACCCGGGGTGAGCGGGCTGGTCCACGCCTCCGCCGTTTCTGCGGCGTTGCCCTCGGTGGTGAAGGTGGGCGTATTGGTGCGGAAGTTGTAGTCCCACGGCCCACGAGCCGCGAGGTTGATCAGCGGCGACGGCGGGTTGTCACAGTCCGGCACGGCGGTTCCGCTGACGCTGCTGACCCAGCAGCCGAGCTGGCGGTTGTCGGTCGTGGACGGCGAGTAGTCGAGGACAGGATTGGAGAGGAAGTACTTCCACTGTGGGGGATAGGGCACGCCCTGGTCGTCCTGCTCGCTCGCGGTGAAGGAGCCCACGTAGTTCCCGGGCGGGACGAAGGGCGCGGTCGGATCGAGGTACGGACAGACCTGCACGTTGTAGACCCCGGCCGGCACGCCGCCGGTGGGGCTGTACATCACCGCCTCCGGGCTGGTGCCCGTGTCGGAGCTCTGCACCACGTTCCCGTTGAAGATCAGCTTGAGGACGATGTCGTTACTGGGCACCAGAGCACTCGCGACGGCGGTGATCGACTTCGTCGCGGCGTCGACCGTGTAGGGGTGCATCGGGCCGCAGGTCGCGGCCGTGAACTCGCCCTCGAAGGTCTCGGTGTAGGCCGACTGGTCGACCTGGCTGTGCCTGACGAGGACCGCACCGGACCGGGCGTCGACGAAGGAGGTGTAGGCCAGCGCTGCACCGCCCTGGACGTCGACGACGTTGACCTCGAAGACCGACCGGACGGTTCCGTTGGGTGACGGCAGCGCGCGCAGCCGGACCTGCTGCTCCTGAGCGAAACCGGCGACGTCGAAGGTCGTCCAGCCGGTCTGCGCGTTCGCGGTCTCGCCGGTGATCGCATCCGGGGTCACGGTGCGTCCGACGTTCTGGGCGGCCTTGAGCCAGGCGTCCTTGGGGCTCAGCGTCGCCGACAGCGGTGTCGCCGTGGTCGGCGCGATCGAGGAGGAGACATAGGCGACCTTGCCGTTGACGACGCCCACCGTGACCATGCCGTCGACGGCGGCCCGGAGGGTGCCGAACTTCTGCCGGAAGAGCACCGCGTTGCCACTGCCCTTGGCCATGGGCTGCACGCTGACGAGCTCGAGGCGGTCGACCTGTGCCGCGGTGAGCCGGAACAGGACCTGGCCGCGGGAGCTCTTCAGCCACGCCCGGGCGGCTGCGGCCGGGTCCTGCGACAGGCCGGTGGCGAGGTAGCCGCCGTACTTGATCAGCGACTGCGGCGTGCCGAAGCGGTTCCACCGGGCGGTCGCGCCCAGGCCGGAGACGGCCGAGCGCTGGGCCGAGGTCGGGGCGATGGATCCGACGCGGGTGTCGACGTCGTCCAGACCCTGTGCGGCGGGTTGGTCCACCACCGGGTCCACCACCGCCTGGGCGGGCGCGACGAGGGGGCCGGCAAGCACGGCCGCGGCGGCGAGGCCCAGGACGGCGGTCAGCCGGCGCCGTCTGGTGGAGCGCGAGGTGGTCATGTGCCAGCCTTTCGGCCGGGACCGCCCCGTTGCGGCCCAGGTGGCGGGCATTTTGCGCGGTCTCCCGGAGCGCCGCAACAGGAACGGGATGTCCGCACCGAGCAGGGGATATCCCGGTCAGCCCACCCTGCGCGCCGTCTCCGGCCGCCTACTCCGAGCGACCCCGGGGCGAGGTGATCAGGGGGCGATCGAGTCCCCGAAGCCGCCGGCGGCGAGCTTGGCCATGAGCTGCGTCCGGTCGAGACCCAGCTCGTCCAGCTGGTCGCCGTCGCGCTCGGTGTCGATCTCGTCGGGCAGCCTGCTGTCGACCGAGTCGGCGGTGTCGTTGTCGCCCTGCGTGCGCAGCATCTTCACGAGCTCCTGCTTGTCGAGCTTCACCGGCTCCTCCGTCCGCGCGCCCCGACGTCGGTGTCGGTGTCGTCGGAGAGTCTGGAACGCGAGCTCCCATGCCGCAACGCGGTCATGGTCGGCGGGAGCTCACGCGCGCCGCGACCTCCCGTACAGCACCGCCCCCACGGCGGCCAGCACCACTCCCAGGGACAACTGGCCGAAGCCGACGACGGGCTGACCGGTGCCGAACCAGGTCACCGACGAGACCAGGAGCACGACGGCGACGCCGAGGGCGAGCAGGCCGACCAGGCGCTTGCGGCGCAGGTCGCGGGGACGGTCCGGCGGTGTGGGGGTCACAGCCGGCAGGCCAGCAGGATGTCGTCGCGGTCGTCGCCGGGCGCCAGCCGGATCGCGCCCGGTAGCCGTCCGTACTCCTGGTACCCGAGCCGCCGGTAGAACGTGTCGACCCCGGTTCCGCCGCGGGCGGAGAGGACCAGGAACTCCCACCCGCGCTCGCGCGCGATGTCGTGCACGCCCGCCATCAGGACACGGCCGAGGCCCGTTCCCTGGTGCGCGGGATGGACCTGCACGCGCAGCACCGTGGCCCAGTGCCGACGCAAGGGGCTCAGCGAGCCGACCAGCGTGGCGAAGCCGGCGGTGGCACCGTCGACCGTGAGGAGCGCCAGCACGTCCCGACCCGAGTGCACGCCCTCCAGCAGCCGGTCCAGCACGGGCGCGATCTCGTCCGGCTGCACGGGCGGGACGAATCCGACCGCGCCACCTGCGTTGCTCACGTCGGTCCAGCAGGCGAGCAGGTCGGCGCGGAGTGCATCGTCGACGGCGGCTACGGCACGGACCTCGGCTGCGGGCACCGGGTCATTCTCCCGTGCCGCCCCGATCCGTCTGTGGTCGGCCCGGCGCGCACGACTGCCTTCCGCACCCGCCCCCGCGGTCCTAGCGTTCCGCCATGACAGACCTGTCCGCAGCCATGACCGGCGTCACCGCACAGGAGCTGGAGGCACGGACCGGCTTCGACCCGGCGTTCCTGGGCGTCGACGTCCCGATCCCGCTTCCGGGACCGGACGTGCAAACGCTGCTGCTGGACTACCTCCACTACAGCGTGGTCTTCCGGCCCGACCGCAGGTTCGCCGCCGTGACCGCCCTTGCCATGGACGGCGCGCACCTGGTCCCGCTCGGCCGTACCGACCGTTGGCAGCTCGATCCACGGCTGGCGGCCGAACTGCAGGCCGGGCCGGCGGTGTACTCGCACAACGACCTCGACCGCGGGCACCTCGTGATGCGGGCCTCCTCGACGTGGGGGGAGACCGAGGACGAGGCAAAGCGGGCCGAGGCGGACACCTTCTTCTTCACCAATGCCGCTCCACAGGCGGCGCTGTTCAACCAGGGCCGGGAACTGTGGCTGGGACTGGAGGACTACCTCCAGGACCACGCGGCGGCCTTCGACCGGAAGCTGGCCGTCTTCGCCGGCCCCGTGCTGGACCCGGCCGATCCGCCGTACCGGGGGATCCAGGTGCCCTTGAGGTTCTGGAAGGTGGTGGCGTTCGTCCAGCACGGGCAGCTGGCGGCGACGGGCTACCTGCTCGACCAGTCGCCGCTCGTCGGCGACCTCGAGGAGGTGTTCCGGGCGGCCGCGGAGATCGGGGCGGTTCCGCCGCTCGGGGCCTTCCGCACGTTCCAGGTGCCGATCGCCGACGTGGCCGCCCTCGCCGGAGTGCAGATGGACCAGCTCGTCGCTGTCGACCTGCTGCACGCCGAGCCGTCGATCGCGCCGCCGCGGCCGGGAGAGGCGGCAGGCGGCTGGCACGAACTGACCTCACTGGCCGACGTCGTCCTGGCGGCGTGACCGGGAACGGTAGGAGACCGACCGTTCCCACCTTGTGCCGGCAGGGTCAGCCGTTCTTGGTCGGCGGTTCGCCGGCGTCGAGCGCCTTCTTGGCCTGTGCGGGGTCGTAGGCGCAGGCGTCGGCCAGCTCGTCCACCGGGTTCTTCGTCGGTTCGGCCGTGCCGGAGGCCGACGAGGACGAGTTCGCCGGCGTCGGGGACGATGTCGCACTGCTGCTGGGGGTGGACGCCGGCGGAGCCAGGGCCTCGTTCACCAGCCGGCGCATCAGGTCGTAGTCGGGATAGGCCGGGTCGATCACGCTGGGGTCGAAGACGACGCTGCGGATCGGGGAGTCCTGGACGAGGAAGGCCACATCGACGAAGTCGTCGAGGGCCGAGCTCGGGATGTCGGTGCTGACGATGTCCTTCGTGGTCGCCGCGATCTTCTCGTACTGCCGCAGGAGGGTCACCGGGTCGGCCGCGTCGATGATCGCCTTGATCGTGCAGCGCTGACGGGCCATGCGGTCGTAGTCGGTGAGCCCGAACCGCCCGCGGGCGAAGGCGAGGGCCGTCGGGCCGTCCATGTGCTGGTTCGGCCCGGGCGCGATGTAGTCGTCGGGGAGCCGGCCCAGGCTGGGCTCGCCACCCACCGGCACGTAGTAGTTCACGTTGACCGTGATGCCGCCGAGCGCGTCGACCAGCTGGCTGAACCCGTCGAGGTTGACCAGGACGAAGTAGTCGATGGTCAGCCCCAGCGCCTCGCCGACGCCGAGCTTCAGGAAGTCCGCGCCGGGGTCGTCGGTGGGGCCGAGGATGCCGGGGTGCGCCGCGGGACCGTTGCGGTAGACGGCGTTGAGCAGGCTCTCGCTCTCGCTGCCGGCCTCGAAGCCG
>JAOPWH010000158.1 GCA_025965795.1 Blastococcus sp. | reverse complement strand
GGTGTAGGTCGGGGTGAGGGAGACGTTGAAGCCGCCGTAGCCGTAGAGCACGGTCGGACGTGGCGTGTCCGCGGTCCCGTCGGCGGAGAGGACGAACAGGTGCACCGGCGTTCCGTCCGCCGAGGTCGCGTGGGTCTCGACGACGGTCACCGACGGCACCTCGCCGGCGACCGCGGCCTGCTCCCAGGCGGCCAGCGCGGTGGGCGAGCCGGCGTCCCACCGGAGGACCGACGGCGGCGTCGCGTAGTCGGTGTAACCGATCCAGGCCGACGTACCGCCCTCGGGGGGTGCGCTGACCCCGGAGATGCTGCCGGCACCGAGGCCCGAGACCTCGGCCACCGACCCGGAGCCATCCGCGGCCCACAGCGAGAGCCGGTCGGTGGCGTCCACGGCGTGCACGGCGAGCACCTGCAGGCTTCCGTCGGTCGCGTCGACCAGGGCGACGTCGGACAGCACGGCGTCCGGACGCTGGGGGACGATGTCCTGCCAGGCGTGGGGGGCCCAGGTGCCCGGATCGGCCGGATCCGCCACGGCGAGCCGCCAGCGTGGGGCGTCGCGGTCCGACATCAGCCAGAGACGCCCGTCCCGCGCCACCCAGGCGGCGGTCTGGGCGTCCACCCCGACCTGGAACTCGCGGAGCACGGCGTCGCCGGCGAGGTCGGCGATCCAGACGTCGTCCCGCGGCGCGGTGCCGGCGGATCCGGAGACGACCAGCCACCGACCGTCCCGGCTGACGTGCACGCCGAAGTAGGTCGTGGGGTCGCTGCCCTCGCCGTGCACCAGGACGTCGGAGTCGGCCGGCTGGCCGACGCGATGGCGCCAGACCCGGCGGTGGAACTGCTCCTCACCCGGCGGAACGGCGTCGGGGGCCAGCCGCCGGACGTAGAAGAGCTCCTCGCCTCCGGGCAGCCAGGCGACGGGGGAGTAGCGGCAGCGGTCGACCGGACCGTCGATCACCTTCCCCGTGGCGACGTCGAGCACGTGGAGGCTCGACTCCTCGTCGCCGCCCGTCGAGAGCTGGTAGGCCAGCCGATCGCCCTCCCAGGAGGCCGACCACGCGTCGAGCGTCGTCGTTCCGGCCGGGTCGATCGCCATCGGGTCGACCAGGACCCGCGGGGTGCTCATCGCCTCCCGGACCCGCAGCACGGCGTGCTCCTGACCGGGGTCGCGCCGGGTCGAGAAGGCCCGCCGGCCACGCCAGACGGGGACCCCGACCGCGCCCGCGTGCACCAGGGTCTCGAGCCGCGCGGCGAACTCCGCGCGGAGCGGGAGCGACGCCAACGACTCGGTCGCGAGAGCGTCCTGCGCCTGCGTCCAGGCCTCGGTGCGGAGGTCGGCGGAGTCCTCGAGCCAGCGGTAGGGGTCGGCGACGCGGTGTCCGTGCAGGTCCTCGACGATGTCGAGCCGGGCGGCCTCGGGGTAGCGCATCGCACCCACGGTAGTTGTCCCGCGCACTGCGGCAGGGCCCGCTGCGGCTTTCCCACTACGCCGATCGGCCTTCCTCGGGTCAGAATGGGGCCAGCCCGCGGGTCTCGGAGCCACCGGCGGTCCGGGGCATCCGGAGGTGTGCCGTGCCGCGAGCCGCGCACGGGTCGTCGTCCGCGGGCCATCCAGGTCCGCACCGCGACCCGGTTCCATCGCTCCTGCCCATCCCGTCCCCAGGCACGACCGGTGCGACGTTGCTGCTCAATGCCACGTACGAGCCGCTCTGCGTGGTCTCCAGCCGCCGGGCGATCGTGCTGGTGCTCGCCGAGAAGGCGGAGTCGGTCGACTGTGCCGCCGACGTGGTGCACGCCGAGACGGTCAGCCTCCCGGTGCCCGTGGTCGCTCGGCTGACCCGCTACGTCCGGGTGCCGGTCCCGGCGTCGGTGCCGCTCTCGCGCCGCGCGGTGTTCACCCGGGACGGGCAGACCTGCGTCTACTGCGGCGGCTCGGCGACCAGCATCGACCACGTGGTCCCGCGCAGCCGCGGGGGAACGCACACCTGGGACAACGTCGTGGCCGCGTGCCGGCGCTGCAACCACATCAAGGCCGACCGCTCGCTGGCCGAGATGGGGTGGTCGCTGCCCCACCCGCCACGAACGCCCAGCGGCGCTGCCTGGCGCCTGCTGGGCGCTCGCACCGTCGATCCGCGCTGGCGGGAATGGCTCGGCGTGCCCGAGAGCGTCAGCGCCTGAGCTGATCGGGAGCCGTCCGCCCGCGAGCCGCGACACGCCTGATAACAGGGAGAACACGCGACGCACCACCGGCGTGTCCCGGGTTCGGCCTCTTCATCGGTACCCCTACGTTCCGGTTCGTCGGCGCACGGATGCGCCCACAGCCGAGAAAGGGCGCCGTCATGTCCATCCGCACCGCTCCCAGTCGTCGAGCCGGCCGCTCGCGTGTCGTCCGCGGCGGGGTGGTGGCGCTCGCCGTGCTCGGCTCGTCGGCCCTGGGACTCCCGAGCGCCGCGGCCGCACCGGCCGTGACCATTCCCCTGACGCCGCCCGAGGTGGAGATCGTCCCTTACCCGGTCGAGAACACCGGCCCCCTGACGCCGGAGCTGTGGGCCAGCGGCCCGGCATCCACCCCGGTGGACGCGGAGTACGGCGGTCAGATCGTCGTCCAGATCCCTGCCCCGCTGGACGGCAGCGCCATGGACGTCGACCTGGAGCTCGCGCCCGCCGCGGGCGACCTCCCCACCCGGACCTACTCCACCACCACGCCAGGGCCGGACCAGCTGGTGCTCAGCGATCTCGGCGGAGGCCAGTACGCGATCGCCCTGCCCGCGGACGACACCGTCAACGGGCCGTTCGGGGCGCTGGTGTTCAGCGGCCTCACCAGCCCCGACAGCGCCGTCCAGACGGTGGGCCTCGTCGTCTACGAGCTGCAGTTCACCGGTACGGGCGTCGCGGTGGTGAACCTGGCACCGCAGATGCTCGTCCTCGCCCAGGTGGTCTGCCCCCTGTCCTCGGGCACGAGATGCCCGGCGATCCCGGTGGACGCGGGCACCGCGTTCGGGATCTCCGTTCCACCGACGTCGCTGTTGCGCACCCTGGGCCTCGGCTCGTTCGACCACATGAGGCTCGGCCTGGACGCGCTCGACTCGGACGGTTACGCCACCGGCGACGACACGTTCATCCTGACCGACCACCCGGGCCTGGTCACGGTCGCCGACTCCTACAACGCCACGGTCACGCTCCCCAGGAACACCCGCGGGGGCGCGTACGGCCTGACCCTCGTGCAGGCCACCGGAACCGCCGGGCTGATCTCGGTCACCTTCGGCGAGCTGCAGGTCACGGGGGTACCCGCGCCGGCCCCCCGGATCGTCAATGCCGGCCTGCGCTCCGACACCGGTTGGGGCGAGACGCCGGACGCCGGACCCGCGCACCGCAGCTCCCCGCTGGTCGCTGCCGGAGCCGGGATGCTGGCGCTGGCAGGCGCCGGTACCGCCGTGGCGCAGCGCATGCGGCGCCGTCCGTCGGCGACGTGCGCCGACTGACCCGCCTCAGCCCCCGGAGCGCCGCCCTGTCGGCGGCGGCGCTCCTGGGGGTCGGCGGCGCGGTTGTTCTCGGCCTGGGACTGTCCGCGGGAGACGTGGGGATGCACGCGGTGCACCTGGCCGCGCCGCTGGCGGCGCCCCCGCCGGCGGGAGTTCCGCAGCCGGACCCGTCGACCCCTCCGACCACCCCCGTCGCCCGCTACACGCCGTCGTCCCCGGTGCACCTCGTCATCCCCGCCGTCGGCCTGGACCTCCCGCTGCTGTCGCTCACGCCGGACGAAGGCGTGATCGATCCACCCCTGCTCACCGCCGGGTACTGGATCGAGCCCTACGGCGAACCGGTCGCCACGGCCGGCACGGCGGAGAACACCCTGTACATCGCGGCGCACTCCGCGGGCCGCGGGAAGAACGGGTTCGACCCACTGCTCGCGGCGGATCACGAGGGCAGCGCACTGGCTGCCGGCGACGTCGTCGAGGTGCGGACACCGGAAGGTACGGCGAGCTACACGGTGCAGCGCACCCAGCGCTACGGCAAGGACGAACTGCCGGCAGCGGCGGCGGTCTGGGAGTCCTCGCCCGGACGGCTGGTGCTCATCACCTGCTTCCAGCGGGCCGACGGACACCATTCGACGGAGAATCTGGTCGTGTTCGCGCAGTCCTGAGCCGGTCAGGTGACGCGGGCGCGCTCGGCGGGGTACCCCTCGAAGGCGCGCTCGTCCAGCACGGTGCGGAAGCGGTCCATGGCATCCCACACGTCGACGAACCGCGTGTAGAGGGGGGCGGGTCCCAGTCGCACGCGCTCGGGTGTGCGGAAGTCGGGAACCACCCGGCGGTCGATCAGCGCCTGGGTGAGCTGCCAGGCCGCGGGATGGGCGAAGGTGACGTGCGAGCCCCGCCGCCCCGCCTGGCGCGGTGAGGCCAGGGCGACCCCGGAGGGGGCCAGCCACTCGTCGGCCAGCGCCACCATGAGATCGGTGACGGCGCGGCCCTTCACCGCCAGCCGTGCCACGCCGGCCTCGGCGATCAGGGCGGCGCCGACCTCGACCGCGGCCATGGCCAGCACCGGCGGGGTGCCGACGCCGAAGCGCTCGATCCCGGCCGCCGGGTCGTAGGACGGGCCCATGGCGAACTGGTCGCGGTGGCCGAACCAGCCCCGGATCGGGGACCGGAGCTGGTCCTGCAGCTCCCTGCGCACGTACAGGAACGCCGGCGCCCCGGGGCCGCCGTTGAGGTACTTGTAGGTGCAGCCGACGGCGAGGTCCGCGCCGGCCGCGCCCAGCTCGACCGGCACCGCGCCGACCGAGTGGGAGAGGTCCCAGAGCACCAGCGCGCCGGAGGCCTGCACCAGCCGGGTGATCGCGACGACGTCGGCCAGGGCGCCCGACCGGTAGGCGACGTGGGAGAGCACGACGACGGCCACCCGCTCGTCCAGGGCCTCGGCCAGCACCGCGGGGTCGAGCCCCTCGTCGATGTCGGCCGCGATCTCCCGGACCGTCATGCCGCGGGAGTCGGCCACGCCGCCCACGATGTAGCGGTCGGTGGGGAAGTCGTCAGCGGTACAGACCAGGACGTCGCGGCCGGGCCGTGCGTCGACCCCGGCCATCAGCAGCTTGTAGAGGTTCACCGACGTCGAGTCGCCCACCAGCACCTCACCGGGCCGGGCACCCAGGACTCCGTCGGCGAGGACGTCACCGATCCGGGTCGCCTCACCGATCCAGGAGGCCCACGAGCCGACCAGCCCCTCGCCCCACTGCTCCTCGACGACCCGGGCGAGCGCGGCGGACGTCGCGACCGGGAGCCGGCCGAGTGAGTTGCCGTCGAGATAGAGCAGCCGGTCGGGCCCGTCGTCCGACGCGCCGGCGAAGCGCGACCGGAAGCCGGCCAGCGGATCGGCGTCGTCGAGTGCCTCGGCGGCAGCGCGGGTCAGGTCCACGCCGTCCTGTCTACGTCATGCTCGGCTAGCTTTCCCTCGTGACCCGGCTGCACGATCTCTCCGCGCTCGAGCAGGCCGCCGCCGTACGGGCCCGCGAGGTGAGCCCGACCGAGCTGGTCCGGCACTACCTGGCCCGCATCGCCGCCCACGACGCGGCGCTCGGTGCGTTCATCACGGTCACCCCCGAACGGGCTCTGGCCGCCGCGGCCCGCGCCGAAGCGGCCCTCGGTCGCGACGATCTGTCACCACTGCACGGCGTGCCGACCGCGATCAAGGACCTGAACAACACCGCCGGCGTCCGGACCACGTTCGGCTCGCCGGTCATGGCCGACTTCGTGCCGACCGTCGACGACGCAGTCGTCACCAAGCTGGCCGAGGCCGGCACGATCAGCCTGGGCAAGACCAACACCCCCGAGTTCGGCTTCCCCTGCTACACCGACAACGACGTCGTCGGCCCGGCGCGCTGCCCCTGGGACGTCACCCGGCACGCCGGAGGCTCCAGTGGGGGAGCGGCGGTCGCCGTCGCCGCCGGTCTGGTGCCCTTCGCCCAGGGCAGCGACGGCGGTGGCTCGATCCGCATCCCGGCCGGCATCAACGGGCTGTTCGGCCTGAAGCCCACCCGGGGCCGGATCAGCAACGCCCCCTACGGCGGCGAGGTCACCGGGCTGGGCACGAACGGGCCGCTCACCAGGACCGTCCGGGACGCCGCGGCGATGCTCGACGCCATGGCCGGGCCGGTCCTCGGCGATCCGGCCTGGGCGCCGCCCCTGCCGTCGGGGGAGACGTTCCTCGGTTCGGCCGACAGGCACCTGGGCTGCCTGCGGATCGGCCGGTTCCTGGACTCGGCGATGCCCGGGGTCGAACTGGAACCGGAGGTGGCCGCCGCCTTCGAGGACGCCTCCCGGTTGCTGGAGAGCCTCGGCCACGACGTCGAGGAGGTGCCTCCGGGTCTGCTTACCCCGGACGTGCTCCCGTCCTTCGAGCGGGTCTGGGCGCTCTCCGGGACGACGCTGCCGGTGCCGCCGGAGCGGGTCGGGGAGCTGCGGCCGCTGACCCGGGAGCTGCGCGGGCGGGGGCTGACCATGTCCGCGCAGGCGGCCATGGAGTCGATGCTGGCCCTGCGGCTGTTCGCACGGCGGTTCCTCGCGGCCACGGCCGACTACGACGTCCTGCTGACGCCGGTGTGCACGATGACGCCGCGGCCCCTGGGCTGGTTCGAGGCCGACGGCGACGGCGCCGAGGACTTCGAGCGGCAGAAGCGCTACGCCGCCTTCACCGCCCTCTACAACGTCACGGGCCAGCCGGCGGTGAGCGTGCCCCTGTACTGGACGGACGACGGCCTGCCGATCGGAACCATGCTCGTCGGACGTCCGGCGGACGAGTCGACGCTGCTCGCCGTGTCGGCGCAGCTGGAGGCAGCACGGCCGTGGAGGCATCGCCACCCCGCCGCGTGGGAGGACATCGGGTGACCGGCGGTCGTTCCCGGTAGGTTGTCGCGCGTGAACGTCGCCGAGACCATCCTCGTCTTCGCCGGCGCGCCGCTGGCCATCATCGCCGTCATGGCGTTGCTGATCTTCCTGCCCGCGGCCCGGAGCAAGCGCCCCCGCTACAAGCCCGGCCAGCCCTGGGAGCACGCTCCCGTCTGGTACGAGCCGCATCCCGATCACGCACCGGCCGCCGGGCACGGTGAGACGCTCGCGATCGGCTCCTCGGTGTACGGCGAGCGGCACGGCGACGACGCGGCCGGCCACGGGTCGACGTCGCACGGTGCGACCGCGATCGGCGGTCCTGCTGCCCCTGCACCGGTCCCGGCCGGTCCGCTCGGTGGCGCCCGGGGCACCTGGTGACCCCCGCCCGGCACAGCCGTCCCGCTCGTCCGAACACCTCCGGAGGCCGGCGATGACCCGCGCGCTCGAAGTCGAGTCCCACGACACAGCCACGTCGGAGACCGGCCCGTCCCGGTCGGAGGAGGGCGGCGAGCAGCTCTTCAGCTTCCAGGAGCTCGCCCGGCTGGACGAGGCGCTCACGATGTCGTCCCGGGAGACCGGGCTGCGCTTCACCCTCTACATCGGCGACCTCGGCAAGCCCACCCGCTCGCGGGCCGAGGAGCTGCACGCCGCCTCGGGGGGCAAGCCCACCGAGTCGGTGCTGATCGCGATCTCGCCGGGGCAGCGGGTGGTCGAGGTCGTGACGGGTGCGGCGGCAGCGCGGCGGATCCCCGACCGGGCCTGTGCGCTCGCGGTCCTCTCGATGACCGGGTCCTTCGCCAATGGCGATCTCGTCGGCGGCATCGTCAACGGTCTGCGTCAGCTCTCCGACCAGGCCGGCCACCCGTCAGGCCTCCGCCGCCCCTACTGAGCACATTGCGGTCCTCCGGACCGCACCGCGGCCAGGTGCCGTCCCGACCTGCGCTGAGCCCCTACCCGTGTCCCGATCGGGGAGCCTCCGGCCCCCGCGATCGGTCCACACCTGTCGGCCGGTAGGTCGACAGATCACACAGCCTTCCCGTCCTTTTCGCGGGCTCGCAGCGCTCGGGCGATCCCGTCGCGGCCCTCGGACACCAGCCGCCGCAGCGGAGCCGGCTGCTCCGGGTCGGCGAGCCAGGCGTCGGCGGCGGCGATCGTGCGGGGCTCCACCACCGGGGGGAACAGGTACTGCACCGCGTTCTTCGCGATCTCGCCGGGGCGGCGGGCCCAGAGCGAGCTGATGTCCTCGAAGTACCGCTCGACGTAGCTGCCCGTCAGGTCGCGCTGGGCGGCGTGCCAGAAACCGAGCAGCAGGGCCTCGTGCACGGCATTCGGGATGTCGTCGTCGTGGAAGGCCCGCTGCCAGGTCTCCTCCTTCGACTCCTTGGTCGGCCGCAGCGCCTGCGCCGTGGCGGCCCGGCGCACACCGGTCGCGGTCGCGTCGCGGGCTGCCTCGGCGTCGATCTCCTCGTCGGCGGCGATGCCGATCGCGACCAGCCCGTGCAGGAAGGCCCACCGGGCGTCGGCGTCGACGATGAGGCCCTCGAGCGTGCGGGTCCCGTCGAGCAGGCCCCGCAGCACCGCGGCGTGCTCGTCGGTGCGGGCGGCGCTGGCGAACGTGCGCGACCACTGGAGCTGGACGTCGCTGCCCGGTTCCGCCGCATCCAGCGCGGCCAGTGCGTGGTCGGCGAGCAGCGTCCAGCCGGTGGGCGCCCAGGACGGGTCGGCATAGGAGCTGAGCGCCGTCTGGACGCGGGCCAGCAACGACTGCACGACGCTGGTCTCGGTCTCGGCGTCCACCCCGGCCAGGACCAGCTGCACCCAGTCGCGGGCCGGCAGTTCGGCGTCCCTGGTCATGTCCCAGGCCGCCGACCAGCACAGCGCGCGTGCCAGGGGGTCGGGCATGGCGCCGATCCGGGCCCGCAGCGTGGCCAGGGAGCGCTCGTCGAGCCGGAGCTTGGCGTAGGTCAGGTCGTCGTCGTTGACGAGGACGAGGTCGGCGGCCGGGTGCCCGACCAGATCGGGGACGTCGGTGCGCGCCCCCTCGACGTCGAGCTCCACCCGGGCCCTGCGGACGAGACCGTCGGGTCCTTCGCTGTAGAGGCCGACGGCGAGGCGGTGGTTGCGCAGCACCGGGTGCTCGGCCACGGCGCTCTGCTCGATGGCGAAGCTGGCGTACCGGCCGTCCTCGGTCAGCTCGAACGCGGGGCGCAGCGTGTTCACCTGACTGGTCTTGAGCCACTGGTCGACCCACGACGACAGGTCGCGCCCGGAGCTCTCCGACAGGGGTGCGAGCAGGTCGGCGAGCGTGGTGTTGCCGTACTCGTGCTTGCGGAAGTACCGCTGGACACCGGTCAGGAAGTCGTCCTGCCCGACGTAGGCGACCAGCTGCTTGAGCACCGAGGCGCCCTTGGCGTAGGTGATGCCGTCGAAGTTGACCTCGACGGCGGCGACGTCGGGGATGTCGGCCGCGATCGGGTGTGTCGAGGGCAGCTGGTCCTGCGCATACGCCCACGCCTTCTCGGTGTTGGCGAACGTCGTCCAGGCGGTGTCGTACTCGGTCGCCTCGGCCTGGCACAGGGTGCTGATGTAGGTCGCGAACGACTCGTTGAGCCACAGGTCGTCCCACCAGCGCATGGTCACCAGGTCGCCGAACCACATGTGCGCGAGCTCGTGCAGCACGGTCTCCGCCCGGCGCTCGTAGCGTGCCCGGCTGACCTTCGACCGGAAGACGTAGTCCTCCAGGAACGTCACGGCCCCGGCGTTCTCCATCGCGCCGGAGTTGAACTCGGGCACGAAGAGCTGGTCGTACTTGTCGAACGGGTAGGGGTAGTCGAACACCCGGTGGTAGAAGTCGAAGCCCTGCTTGGTGATGGTGAACAGGGCGTCGGCGTCGAGGTACTGGGCCAGCGACGCGCGACAGTAGAGGCCCAGCGGGATGCCGTCGTGGGAGTCGGTGACCCGGGCGTACGGGCCGGCGATCAGCGCCACCAGATACGTCGAGATCCGCTTGGTGGGCTCGAAGTGCACCAGCTGCGATCCGCCCGCGCCGGCCTCGATCGTCCGCCCGCCGGTGTTCGAGATGACCTGCCAGTCGAACGGCGCGGTCACGTGCAGCGTGAAGGTGCCCTTGAGGTCCGGCTGGTCGAAGCAGGCGAACATCCGCTTCGCGTCGGCCGGCTCGAACTGCGTGTAGAGGTAGACCTGCTGGTCCTCGGGGTCCTCGAACCGGTGCAGACCCTCGCCGGTGTTGGAGTACCGGCAGTCCGCCGTCACCACGAGGGTGTTCTTCACCGCCAGGCCGGTCAGCGGAAGGCCGCCGTCCTCGGTGTACGTGCTCACGTCGATCTCGGTGCCGTTCAGCGTGGCGGAGTGCACCGTCTCGGCGACCAGGTCGATGAACGTCGCCCCGCCCGCCTGGGCGCAGGTGAACTCGACGGTCGACGTCGACCGGAAGGTGCGCTCGCCCGCGTGACCGGCGCCGTCGGTGACGTCGAGCTGGATGTCGTAGCTCTGGACGGTCAGCAGATCGGCGCGCGCTGCGGCGTCGGAGCGGGTCAGGTTGGGTGCGGCCACGGGGTGCAGCTTTCCATGACGCGCCCCCGGATTCGGCGCCTGTCCACCGGCCCGGAAGCGGCCGGAACGGGAACAACCTCAGGCCGTCCGGCCTTGGCAGCAGACAGCGACTCCGGCGCACCCGGCCGGGGCACGATCTCCGAGGAGCACCCGCCATGACCGAAGCAGTCCAGAGCGCCCCCACGACGGCCCGTGTCGACTTCTGGTTCGACCCGTTGTGTCCGTGGGCGTGGCTGACCAGCCGCTGGGTGCTCGAGGCGGCCAAGGTCCGGAACATCGACCTGCACTGGCACGTGATGTCGCTGGCCGTGCTCAACCGGGGGCGCGACCTGCCCGAGGAGTACGCGGAGATGATGAAGCAGGCGATCGGCCCGGTGCGGGTGGCGATCGCCGCCGCTCAGCAGCACGGGGACGCTGTGCTCGGCGACCTCTACACCGCGATGGGCACCCTGCGGCACCACGAGAAGCAGGAGCTCGAGGATCTCATCGTGCCGGCCCTGGAGCGGGTCGGCCTGCCCGCGTCGCTCGCCGAGGCCGCGTCCTCCACGGAGTACGACGAGGCGCTGGAGAAGAGCCACCACGAGGGCATGGACCCGGTGGGCGACGACGTCGGCA
>JAOPWH010000146.1 GCA_025965795.1 Blastococcus sp. | reverse complement strand
CGTCATGGCCCTGCAGGACGCCGGCTACGAGGCGGTGATGGTCAACTGCAACCCCGAGACCGTCTCCACCGACTACGACACCGCCGACCGGCTCTACTTCGAGCCGCTGACCTTCGAGGACGTGCTCGAGGTGGTCGAGGCCGAGCGGGCCGCCGGCCCGGTCCTGGGGGTGATCTGCACGCTCGGCGGGCAGACGCCGCTCGGCCTGGCGCAGCGGCTGAAGGACGCCGGCGTTCCGGTCCTCGGTACCTCGCCGGAGGCGATCGACCACGCCGAGCACCGTGGCGCCTTCTCGCGGGTGCTCGCCGACACCGGTCTCACCGCGCCCAAGCACGGCATGGCGACGACGTTCGACGAGGCGCGCGGGATCGCCGCGACGATCGGCTATCCGGTGCTCGTCCGTCCGTCGTACGTCCTCGGCGGCCGGGGGATGGAGATCGTCTACGACGACGCCACGCTGGAGGCCTACATCGCGAAGGCCACCGACGTCAGCGCCGACCATCCGGTGCTGGTCGACCGGTTCCTGGAGGACGCCGTCGAGATCGACGTCGACGCGCTCTACGACGGCACCGAGCTCTATCTCGGCGGCGTCATGGAGCACATCGAGGAGGCCGGCATCCACTCCGGCGACTCCGCGTGCGCCCTCCCGCCGATCACCCTGGGCTCGGCCGACCTGCTGAAGATCCGCATCGCCACCGAGAAGCTGGCCGCCCGGATCGGGGTGCGCGGGCTGATGAACGTCCAGTACGCGATCAAGGACGACATCCTGTTCGTGATCGAGGCCAATCCGCGGGCCAGCCGCACGGTGCCGTTCGTGTCGAAGGCGACCGCGGTCCAGTTGGCGAAGGCCGCGGCACGCATCGCGGTGGGGGAGTCGATCGCCGCCCTGCGCGCCGCCGGGGTGCTGCCGGCGAGCGGCGACGGCACCGACCTGCCCGAGGACGCGCCGATCGCGGTGAAGGAGGCCGTGCTGCCCTTCCACCGGTTCCGCACCGTCGAGGGCCACGGCGTGGACACCGTGCTCTCCCCGGAGATGAAGTCCACCGGTGAGGTCATGGGCCTCGACAACCAGTTCGGCCGGGCCTTCGCCAAGTCGCAGGCCGCCGCCTACGGGTCGCTGCCCACCGAGGGCACCGTGTTCGTCTCGCTGGCCAACCGCGACAAGCGGTCGGCGATCTTCCCGATCAAGCGGCTGGCCGACCTCGGGTTCGCCGTCATGGCCACCTCGGGCACGGCTCAGGTGCTCCGCCGGAACGGGGTCGACTGCCAGGTGGTCGGCAAGTTCAGCGAGGGCCCCGGCAACTGCGTGGAGAAGATCCTCGCCGGCGAGATCGACATCGTGGTGAACACGCCGTTCGGATCGCCGGGCAACAGCGGCCCGCGCCTCGACGGCTACGAGATCCGCACCGCCGCCGTGTCGGCCGGGATCCCGTGCATCACCACGGTGCAGGGCATGGCCGCGGCGGTGCAGGGCATCGAGGCGCTCCGCCGTGGCGACATCGGCGTGCGCAGCCTCCAGGACGTGCACGCCGCGCTCATCGCTTCCCGGAGCGTGCAGTGACCGACCACGATGGCGATGTCGGGCGGTTGACCTCGCCGGCGCCCCGCGCGGCGCATCCGCCGGTCCAGCGGACCGTCGAGGTGATCGGCCGTCGCCCGGTGAACGCCTACGTCGAGCTCACCCTTGCCGCCTCCGACATGGCCGAGCGGGCCGAACCCGGCCAGTTCGTCGCCTTCGCCATCGGCGGCGACACCTCGGCCCTGCTGCTGCGGCGGTCGATCGCGATCAGCGCGGCCGGTGACGGCGTCGTCAGCGTGGTCGTGTCCGCGGCCGGGCCGGGATCCACCTGGCTGACCCAGCGGCGGGTGGGCGATGCCGTCGACGTCGTCGGGCCGCTCGGCAGGCCCTTTCCCGCGGCACCCGCCGGTGCCCGCGCACTGCTGGTCGGCGGTGGGTACGGCGCCGCCGCACTGGTGGGCCTGGCCGCGCGCCTCACCGCACAGGGGCACGGCGTGGACGTCGTCGCCGGAGCGGCGTCGGCCGACCGGCTGTGCTCGGTGGCGGAGCTCCAGGGGATCGCGGACCGGGTGGAGGTGACCACCGACGACGGCAGCGCCGGCCGGCCGGGCAGGGTCACCGTCGCGGTCGACGAGCTGCTCGCCGGCGCCGGCGTGGTCTACGCCTGCGGACCGATGCCGATGCTGCGGACGGTCGCCGATGCCGCCTCCGCCCGGGGCATCCCCTCCTACGTGGCCGTCGAGGAGTCGATGGCCTGCGGCATCGGGGTCTGCATGACCTGCGTGCTGCCGGTCGTGGGAGAGGACGGCCGTACGCGGTTCTCCCGCTCCTGCACCGAGGGGCCCGTGTTCGGCGGGGACCGGGTCCGCTTCGCCGACGTCGGAGCGCTGACCTGGGACGTCGTCGGCGCCGATGCGATGGGAGTGGTGCAGCCGTGAGCACGGTCGAGACCGCCGTGGACATGCGGACATCGCTCGGCGCCGTCGAGATCCCGAGCCCGGTGCTCACGGCCTCGGGCTGCTCGGCGTTCGGGCAGGAGCTCGAGCCGTTCGTCGACCTCGCCGCCGTCGGCGCGCTGGTCACCAAGTCGGTGCAGCTGCGGCCGCGGTCGGGCCGCCCCACGCCGCGCATGGCCGAGACGCCCAGCGGGATGCTCAACTCCATCGGCCTGCAGGGTCCCGGCATCGACGGTCTGCTCGCCGACGAGCTGCCCTGGCTGGCCGAGCGGGGCGCCCGGGCGTTCGTGTCCATCGCGGGCACCCGGGTGGAGGACTTCGCCGAGCTGGCCGTCCGGCTGCGCGGTGTCCCGGGGGTGCTCGGGCTCGAGGTGAACATCAGCTGCCCGAACGTGGAGAGCCGCGGCGAGGTCTTCGCCTGCGACCCGGTCGCGGCGTCCGACGTGATCGCTGCCGTCCGGGAGGCGGCCGACCCGGCGCACCCGGTCTACGCCAAGCTCAGCCCCGACGTCACCGACATCGTGGGCGTCGCGCGTGCGGTGGCCGAGTCCGGCGCCGACGGGCTGTCCATGATCAACACGCTGCTCGGGCTGGTCATCGACCCGGACACCATGCGCCCGGTGCTCGGCGGGATCACCGGCGGACTGTCCGGGCCGGCCATCCGGCCGGTGGCTCTCCGCTGTGTGTGGCAGGTGCACCAGGCCCTGCCCGGGGTGCCGATCCTCGGCATGGGCGGCATCCGGTCCGGCCTCGATGCCCTCCAGTTCGTCCTCGCGGGGGCATCGGCGGTGTCGGTCGGGACGGCGGTCTTCAACGACCCGTCCGCCGTCGCCCGGGTGCACGAGGAGCTGGCCGTGGCGCTGGCGGAGCGAGGCTTCGCCTCACTCACGGAAGCAGTGGGGTACGCGCACCGATGAATCCTCCGTTCGGAGAACGCCTGGCCGACGCCGTCGCCGCCCGAGGGCCGCTGTGCGTGGGCATCGATCCGCATCCGCCTCTGCTGGAGAAGTGGGGACTCTCCGACGACGCCGACGGCCTCGCCCGGTTCACCGACGCCGTCGTCGACGCGCTCGCCGGATCCGTCGCCGTCCTGAAGCCGCAGCTGGCGTTCTACGAGCGGCACGGATCCCGCGGGCTGGCGGTGCTCGAGGACGCCGTGCCCCGGGCGCGCGCCGCGGGTGCGCTGGTGCTGCTGGACGCCAAGCGGGGCGACATCGGCTCCACGATGGACGCCTACGGCGACTACCTGCGCCCCGACCATCCGCTGGCCGTCGACGCGATGACCGTGAGTCCCTTCCTGGGGCCCCGTTCTCTGCAACCGGCCGTGGACACGGCGCGGCAGTACGGCGGCGGCCTGTTCGTGCTGGCCCGCACCTCCAACCCCGACGCGGGCACCTTCCAGCACGCGGTGGTGCGTGGCCCCGAGGGGGAGCGGACCGTCGCCCAGGCGGTCGTGGACACCGTGCGCGGCTGGAACACCCCGGGCTGGGTGGTGGGCGACCCGCTTCCCGATGTCGCCGCGGTCCGCGACCTGTCGAGCCGCTTCGGCCCCACGACCGGATCCTTCGGTGTCGTCGTCGGGGCCACGCTGGCCGAGATGGACATCGACCTCGACGGGCTCGGCGGGCCGATCCTCGCGCCCGGCCTCGGGGCGCAGGGCGGCTCGGTGGCCGACCTGCGGCGGCTCTTCGGCGACGGCCGGGCCGTCGTCCCGACCGTCTCCCGGGACGTGCTGGCGGCCGGGCCCCACCCGGCGGCGCTGCGCGCCGCCGCCGACCGATGGGCCACGGAGCTCGGCGCGTAGTCCCTGGCCCCGCGCGTGCGCAGTGCCACCCGCGGGTCTCCCGGTAGCCGTTTCGCGGCGTGTCGGAAAGCCGCCGGGCGCAACGGCGCACCTTCGTGTGCCGGAACCGGCACTGCTCGAAAGCCGTCTGACCTGGGGTCATCACAGAAGGTCACCGGGAAGGTGAACGACGCGTGAAGGCCGCGACACGCGGGGCGACTTTTATCGGGACAAAGGGGCGTGACCAGCGCATTTGCCGGGAACTACGGTGACCGAGAGGCTCAGAAGGCAGCCCGTCCGACGAGTTTCTGACCACCGTCGGGTCGAATCACGGCCCGCGACCGACACGATTGGGTCGACCATGCCCCTGCCGGACCTGTCCCCAGAACAACGTGCCGCCGCTCTCGAGAAGGCTGCCGCGGCCCGCAAGGCCCGCGCCGAGCTGCGCGAGCGGCTCAAGAGCAAGGGAGCAACCGTCGGCGACGTCCTGAAGCAGGGCGACAACGACGAGGTGATCGGGAAGATGCGCGTCTCCGCGGTGCTGGAGTCCCTGCCCGGAGTCGGCAAGGCCCGTGCTGCGAAGATCATGGAGCGCCTGGAGATCTCCCCGACCCGCCGTGTGCGTGGTCTGGGAGCCAACCAGCGGAAGGCGCTCGAGGCCGAGTTCAAGGACGAGAAGGTCGTCTGAGGTCGGCGCGCAGCGCACCGACGACCCCGGACGAGGACGACGAGTGGCAGCAGGTACACCGGCGCGACTGACCGTGCTGTCCGGCCCCTCAGGGGTCGGCAAGGGCACCGTGGTCGCAGAGGTCCGACGGCGGCACCCCGACGTCTGGCTCTCGGTGTCCGTCACCACGCGTCGTCCTCGCCCGGGGGAGGTCGACGGCGTCCACTACCACTTCGTGGCCGACGCCGAGTTCGACCGGCTGATCGACGACGACGGCCTCCTCGAGTGGGCCGAGTACGCCGGCAACCGGTACGGCACGCCGATGGCCCCCCTCCGCGAGCGGCTGGCCTCCGGGGCTCCCGCGCTGCTGGAGATCGAGCTGCAGGGCGCCCGACAGGTGCGGGAGCGCGCCCCGGAGGCACAGCTCGTCTTCCTCGCGCCGCCGTCCTGGGCCGCGCTGGTCAGCCGACTGGCCGGTCGCGGCTCCGAACCACCCGCCGTCCAGGAGCGCAGGCTGGCGCTCGCCCAGGCCGAACTGGACGCCTCGGGGGAGTTCGACGTGGTGGTCGTCAACGACGACGTCACCCGGGCGGCGGACGAGTTGGTAGGCTTGTTGACTGCGCCCTCGCCCGGTCTCGTGCCTGGGGAGTAGCGCCCACGAGGAACAGCACCGCCGGCGGCACCCCGCCGGTCGATTCCTCCCGCTATCGAATGAGGAGCACGCCCGCCCGTGTCCGGAGTCGCACCTGCCCCCGAGGGCATCACCAACCCCCCGATCGACGAGCTGCTCGAGCGCACCAGCAGCAAGTACGGTCTGGTGATCTTCGCCGCCAAGCGTGCGCGGCAGATCAACGCCTACTACAGCCAGCTCTCCGAGGGGCTGCTGGAGTACGTCGGCCCGCTGGTCGACACCGCTCCCCAGGAGAAGCCCCTGTCGATCGCCCTGCGCGAGATCAACGAGGGCCTGCTGGCCCACACCGCCGGCGAGAACTGAACCGGCCGCCCCGTCAGGGGCAACCCGCATTGATGAGAAGGCACCCGGCAATCGCTGCCGGGTGCCTTCTCGTATTGGGAGGATGGACGTCGTGAGTTCCATCGTGCTGGGTGTCAGCGGGGGAGTGGCGGCGTACAAGGCCGCTTTCCTGCTGCGGGCCTTCACCGAGGCCGGCCACGACGTCCGCGTCGTCCCGACCCCGGGAGCGCTGCACTTCGTCGGTGCGGCCACGTTCGAGGCGCTGTCCGGCAACCCGGTCACCACCGACGTCTGGTCCGACGTCCCCGATGTGGCGCACGTGCGCATCGGGCAGAGCGCCGACCTGGTGGTGGTCGCCCCCGCCACGGCCGACCTGCTCGCCCGGGCCGTGGCGGGCCGCGCCGACGACCTGCTCACCGCGACGCTGCTGACCGCGGCCTGCCCGGTGGTGTTCGTCCCGGCCATGCACACCGAGATGTGGCTGCACCCCGCCACCCAGGACAACGTGGCCACCCTCCGCCGCCGGGGTGCCGTCGTGCTGCCGCCCGCCGTCGGCCGCCTGACCGGTCCCGATTCCGGGCCGGGCCGGCTGCCGGAGCCGGCCGACATCGCGGCGCTGGCGACCGTCGTGCTCCACCACGGTGCCGCCGCGCTCGCCCATGACCTGACCGGCCGCCGCGTGCTGATCAGCGCCGGCGGCACCCGTGAGCCGCTGGACCCGGTGCGCTACCTGGGCAACCGCTCCTCCGGCAAGCAGGGCTGGGCCCTGGCCCGCGTGGCCGCAGCACGGGGCGCCGAGGTGGTCCTGGTCGCGGCGAACGTCGAGGCGCCGGCACCGTTCGGGGTGCGGACCGTCCCTGTCGGTACGGCAGAAGAGCTGCGGACGGCGATGCTCGCGGAGGCGCCGGACAGCGACGTCGTCGTCATGACCGCCGCCGTCGCCGACTTCCGCCCGGAAGACGTGGCCCTCACCAAGCTGAAGAAGGGGTCGGCCGCCGAGCCGACCAGTGTGCCGCTCGTGCGCAATCCCGACGTCCTCGCCGAGCTGGTGACCAAGCGGACCGCCGACCAGATCGTGGTCGGGTTCGCCGCGGAGACCGGGGACGACGACGGCGACGTGCTCAGCCACGCCCGGGCCAAGCTCGCCCGGAAGGGCTGTGACTTCCTCGTCGTCAACGACGTGTCCGCAGGCCAGGTGTTCGGCCGCCCTGACAACACGGTCGTCGTGCTGGCCGCGGACGGCTCGGCGACCGAGGTGCCGACCGGCAGCAAGGACGCCGTCGCGGCCGGCATCTGGACGGCCGTATCGGTCGCGCTGAGCCCGCGTTCGCAGGGCTGAACGGCCGCTCGCACTCGCTGCCCGCTGGCGCTGTCAGCAACCGCCGGTAACGTTCGCAGTCAGATCCAGCTTTTCGACCACCCGCCGAGCCAGGGAGAACCCAGTGTCACGCCGCCTCTTCACGTCCGAGTCGGTGACCGAGGGCCACCCGGACAAGATCGCCGACCAGATCAGCGACTCGATCCTGGACGCGATGCTTGCGCAGGACCCGCGCAGCCGGGTCGCGGTGGAAACCATGATCACCACCGGGCAGGTGCACATCGCCGGTGAGGTCACCACAGCCGGCTACGTCGACATCGCCGAGATCGTGCGCAGCACGGTGCTCCGGATCGGTTACGACTCCTCCCGCAAGGGCTTCGACGGCGCCTCCTGCGGCGTCAGCGTGTCCATCGGCGCGCAGTCGCCGGACATCGCCCAGGGGGTGGACACCGCCTACGAGGCGCGTACGCACTCCGACGAGGACGAGATCGCCCGCCAGGGCGCCGGCGACCAGGGCCTGATGTTCGGGTACGCCGTCGACGAGACCCCCGAGCTCATGCCGCTGCCGATCGCGCTCGCCCACCGCCTTGCCCGGCGGCTGTCGGCGGTGCGCAAGGACGGGTCGGTGCCCTACCTCCGGCCCGACGGCAAGACCCAGGTCACCGTCGTCTACGAGGACGACCAGCCGGTCGCCGTCGACACCGTCGTCGTGTCCTCCCAGCACGCCGAGGACATCTCGATCGAGCAGCTGCTCACCCCCGACGTGCGTGAGCTGGTCGTGGAGCCGGAGCTCGCCGCGCTCGGTCTGCCCACCGACGGCTACCGGCTCCTGGTCAACCCGACGGGGAAGTTCGTCATCGGTGGTCCCATGGGCGACGCCGGGCTGACCGGCCGCAAGATCATCGTCGACACGTACGGCGGCATGGCCCGTCACGGCGGTGGCGCCTTCTCGGGCAAGGACCCGTCGAAGGTCGACCGCTCCGGCGCCTACGCCATGCGCTGGGTCGCGAAGAACGTGGTCGCCGCAGGTCTGGCGCGGCGCTGTGAGGTCCAGGTCGCCTACGCGATCGGCGCCGCGCACCCGGTCGGGCTGTTCGTCGAGACCTTCGGCACCGGCACCGTGGGCGACGACGTCCTCGAGAAGGCGATCACCTCGGTGTTCGACCTGCGCCCCGGCGCGATCGTGCGCGACCTCGACCTGCTGCGGCCCATCTACACGCCGACCGCGGCCTACGGGCACTTCGGCCGGACCGACGTCGAACTGCCCTGGGAGCGGCTCGACCGGGTCGACGCCCTGCGTGCGGCCGTCGGCGCCTGAAAGGCCCCGCTGATCGGCGAGCCTGACCGGACGCGGGTCGCCAAGGTCGTCGTCGACGTGCCGTTGGCGCACCTCGACCGGCCGTTCGACTACGCGGTGCCGGACAAGTTCGCCGACACCGTGCAGGCCGGCTGCCGGGTGCGCGTCCGGTTCAGCGGCCAGCTGCTGGACGGGTTCGTGGTGTCGCTCGACGACGCCACCGAGTTCGCCGGCAAGCTGCTTCCGCTGTCCCACGTGCCGTCGGGCGAGCCGGTCCTCACCCCCCAGATCGCCCGCCTGGCCCGCGTCGTCGCCGACCGCTACTCCGGCACGATGGGCGACGTCCTCCGGCTGGCCCTCCCGCCCCGCCGTGGCGCAGCCGAGAAGCGCCCGACGCCGACCCCCGAGGCCTTGCCAGGGCCGCCCGACCCGGAGGGCTTCGGGCGCTACCGCGCAGGCCCGGCCCTGCTCACCGCACTGGCGGAGGGCCGTCCCGCGCGGGCGGTCTGGAACGCGCTGCCGGGGGAGGACTGGCCGATCCGCCTGATCGAGCTGTGCCAGGCCACCCTGTCCGGCCGGCGGGGCGCGCTGGTCGTCGTCCCCGACGGCAAGGACCTCGACCGGCTGACCGCCGCGGCGCAGCAACTGCTCCCGGAGCACTCGTTCACCGTGCTCCGGGCCGACGACTCCCCGGAGAAGCGCTACCGGCAGTTCCTCGCCGCCTCGCGCGGGGCGGCCCAGGTGGTGCTCGGCACCCGCGCGGCGATGTTCGCGCCGGTCCGCGACCTCGGACTGGTCGTCGTCTGGGACGACGGCGACGACCTGCACGCCGACGACCACGCGCCCTATCCGCACGCCCGCGACGTCCTCGTCCAGCGGGCCTGGCTCGACGGCTGCGGGGCCGTCGTCGCCGGGACGGCGCGGACCGCCGAGGCCGCCCTGCTGGTCGAGTCGGGCTGGGCGCACGAACTGGTCGCCGACCGGGCGGTCCTGCGCACCGCCGCCCCCCGGGTGCAGGCGCTCGGGGACGACTTCGAGCTGGCCCGTGACCCCGCCGCCCGCTCGGCGCGACTGCCCTCGCTCGCGCACGAGGCCGCTCGGCGCGCGCTGGCCGCCGGTGCTCCCGTCCTGGTACAGGTGCCGCGCCGCGGATATGTCCCGTCGCTGGCCTGCGCGCGATGCCGCGCGCCCGCCCGGTGCGCCCACTGCGCCGGGCCGCTCGGCATCTCGCCGCGGCCCGGACCGGGTGGTACCCGCATCCCGGCCTGTCGGTGGTGTGCCCGCCCGGCGGCCACCTTCGACTGCCCGCACTGCCACGGGACCAAGCTCCGCGCCGCCGTGGTGGGCGAGTCGCGGACGGCGGAGGAGCTCGCGAGGGCCTTTCCCGGCGCGGTGGTCAGAACCTCGGGCAGCACCTCGGGGGTGCTGGCGACGGTGCCGGCCGGCCCGGCGCTCGTCGTCGCGACCCCCGGGGCGGAGCCCGTCGCCGAGGGCGGCTACGGCGCCGCCCTGCTGCTCGACTCCTGGGCGCTGCTGGGGCGGGCCGATCTACGGGCGGGGGAGGAGACCCTCCGCCGGTGGCTCAACGCGGCCACGCTCGTGCGCCCGGCGTCGGCGGGCGGCCAGGTGGTGGTCGCGGCCGACGCGTCGCACGCCGTCGTCCAGGCCCTGGTGCGCTGGGATCCGGCGGGGCTGGCGGAGCGGGAGCTGGCCGACCGGCGGGAGCTCGGCTTCCCGCCGGTGACCCGGATCGCCTCGGTGTCGGGCTCGCCGGCGGCTCTGGCGGAGTTCCTCGAGGCGCTGCGGCTGCCCGCGGACGCCGACCTTCTCGGTCCGGTGCCGGAGCCACCCCGTCCTGGACAGGAAGGTGAGCGCGAGCGCTACCTGGTGCGGGTGCCACGCACCGAGGGTCTTGCGCTGGCCACCGCGCTCACCGAGGTGCAGGGCGTGCGCAGCGCCAGGAAGGTGCCCGAGCACGTCCGCGTCCAGCTTGATCCGCTCGACCTGGTGTGAGGAAGGACCCGCTCCTCGCCACCGCTGGCAGGCTCGGGGCGGCGCCCCGGAGGGGGCCTTCTACGATCGTCGGGTGAGCGTCACCCCGATCCGGCTGCTCGGCGACCCGGTCCTGCGCACCCCCGCGGCCCCGGTCGTCGACTTCGACGCCGAGCTGCGCCGGCTGGTGGCCGACCTGACCGACACGATGTTCGAAGCCGGTGGGGCCGGGCTCGCCGCGCCGCAGATCGGCGTCGGCCTCCGGGTGTTCACCTGGTTCGTCGACGGGGAGGTCGGTCACCTGGTCAACCCGGACGTGACGCCCGTCGGCGAGGAGACCGAGGAAGCTCCCGAGGGCTGCCTGTCGATCCCGGGCTTCCGGTACGACTGCCGCAGGCACCTGCACGTGGCCGCCACCGGGTGGAACCTGCACGGCGACCCGGTGCGCGTCGAGGGCTCGCACCTGCTGGCCCGCGCCGTGCAGCACGAGACCGACCACCTCGACGGCGTGCTGTTCATCGACCGCCTGGACCCCGACGCCCGCGCCGCCGCGCTGGCCGAGCTCGCCGACGCCGCGTGGACCGGGCAGGGCGAGTACACCCCGATCCTGAAGGTGAGCCCCCACTGAGGCTCCTGTTCGCCGGCACGCCGGCCCCCGCCGTTCCCTCGCTCGAGGCGCTGCTGGGCTCCGAGCACGAGGTCGTCGCCGTCCTGACCCGCCCCGACGCACGCTCCGGTCGCGGCCGCAAGGAGAGCCGGTCGCCGATCGCCGAGCGGGCGGACGCGGCCGGGGTCCCCGTGCTGCAGCCTCGCTCGCCGCGCGATCCGGAGTTCCTGGCGCAGCTGGCCGAGCTGGCGGTCGACTGCGCGCCGGTGGTCGCCTACGGCGCGCTCGTTCCGCAGGCCGCGCTCGACCTGCCGCGCTCCGGCTGGGTCAATCTGCACTTCTCGCTGCTGCCGGCCTGGCGGGGAGCCGCTCCCGTGCAGCACGCGATCATGGCCGGTGACGAGGTCACCGGCGCATCCACCTTCCTGCTGGAGGCCGGGCTGGACACCGGCCCGGTCTTCGGCATGGTCACCGAGCCGATCGGTGCGCGGGACACCGCCGGCGACCTGCTGGGCCGACTCGCCGTCAGCGGCGCCGGCCTCCTGCTGGCGACGATCGACGGGATCGCGGCCGGCACCCTCGTCGCCGAGCCGCAGCCGGCCGAGGGCATCAGCCTGGCGCCCCGGATCGAGACGGCCGACGCCCAGGTCGACTGGACGCTGCCGGCCCACGTGGTCGACCGCCGGATCCGGGGGGTCACGCCCGCGCCGGGCGCCTGGACGACGTGGCGCGGCGAGCGGCTCCGCCTCGGCCCCGTGCATCCGGAGCCGGGCGTGGAGCTGACGCCCGGCGAGCTCACCGGTTCCGCCGACGGGATCCTCGTGGGCACCGGCCGCGGTGCGGTCCGCCTCGATCAGGTGCAGCCGGCCGGCAAGCGGATGCTGGCGGCGGCCGACTGGGCCCGCGGGGCGCGCCTCACCCCGGGCGAGCGGTTCGGGGCATGACCCGTCCACCTCAGCCCCCCGGAGGCCCGCGGCAGGGGCGCCGCCCCCGGCACCCGGCCACCCGGCGTCCGGTGCTGGACGGCGCCCGCCTCACCGCCTACGACGTCCTGGACGGCGTCTCGTCACGGGCTGCCTACGCGAATCTGCTCCTTCCGCAGCTGCTGCGGGAGCGGCAGCTCGACGAGCGGGACGCCGCCTTCGCCACCCAGCTGGCCTACGGCACGCTGCGCGCCGAGGGCACCCTGGATGCGATCCTGACCGGCCTGGTCTCCCGACCGCTGGCCGAGCTCGACCCCCGGGTGCTCGACCTGCTCCGGCTGGGCGCCTACCAGCTGATCGACCTGCGCGTTCCGTCGCATGCGGCCGTGGACACCACCGTCGACCTCACCCGCGCGATCGTCGGCGCCGGGGCGTCCGGACTGGTGAACGCGGTGCTGCGGAAGGTCGCCACCGGCGGGGACCGGGCACAGTGGCTCGCCACCCTGGACCGGACCGGGGACGAAGGGCTGGCGCTGGCGACCAACCATCCCCGCTGGATCGTGGCGGCCTGGCGCGACGCCCTCGGCGGGGACGCCGAGCTCGAGCCCGCGCTGCTGGCCGACGACGCGCCGCCGGAGGTGCACCTGGTTGCCCGGCGGGTCGACCGGGCGGAGCTCGCCGTGGAGTCCGGCGGAGACCCGGGCCCGTGGTCGGCGTTCGCCGTCCGCATGCACGGCGGCGACCCGGGCCGGCTGCCGGCGGTCCGGTCGGGAGCGGCTGCGGTGCAGGACGAGGGAAGCCAGCTGGCGGCGCTGCTGCTCTCGCGCGCGCCCCTCGACGGGCCCGACGGAGCCTGGCTCGACATGTGTGCCGGACCCGGCGGCAAGGCGGGCCTGCTGGCCACGGTGCGTCCGGACGGCGTGCGGCTGACGGCGGCCGACCGGGCGCCGCACCGCGCCGAGCTTGTCCGGCACGCCCTCGCCGGTGCGGATGACGTCGAGGTGCTGGCCGCCGACAGCACCGCGCCACCGTGGGCTCCCGGCACGTTCGACCGGGTGCTGCTCGATGCTCCGTGCACCGGCCTGGGCGCGCTCCGCCGCCGTCCGGAGGTGCGCTGGCGGCGTACGCCGGACGACGTCGCCGGCCTGGTCGATCTGCAGACGGCGCTGCTGGACAGCGCCCTGACGTCGGTGCGCGTCGGGGGAGTGGTCGCCTACGTGACCTGCTCGCCGCACAGCGCCGAGACGGTGGCGGTCGTGGACGCGGTCGCCGGCCGGGACGACGTCGAGGTGCTGCCGGTCGCGCCGCTGTTCCCGGAGGTGCCGGACATGGCGCGCGGCGACTACGGGCAGCTGTGGCCGCATCGGCACGGCACCGACGCGATGTTCATGGCACTGCTCCGCCGCACCGGCTGAACCTCCGGTTCCGACGACCGTCCCCGCCGGGCGTGGCCGGACCGGGTCAGCGCCCTGGTCCGTGCCGTTCCTGGCGGACGCGTCGGAACCGCCCGCTGGACCCTGCGGGTGCGGTGCGGAACGAGGTCCGATCGGGTGACCGGAGGGCCGCGGATCGTCTCGGCGGACAGGTCTCCGGCGTCCCCCACCTAGACTCGGCAGGCGTGTCCCGGGAACCCATGATCGCGCCGAGCCTCCTGTCGGCGGACTTCGCCCGGTTGGCCGACGAGGCGCAGCGGGTCGCCGACGCCGACTGGCTGCACTTCGACGTCATGGACGGCCATTTCGTCCCGAACCTGACGTTCGGTCTGCCGGTCATGGAGGCGGTACGGAAGGTCAGCCCGGTTCCGCTGGACTGCCACCTGATGATCGAGAGCCCCGAGCGCTGGGCGCCGGGTTACGCCGAGGCAGGGGCCCGCAACGTCACGGTGCACGCCGAGGCGTGCGCCGATCCGCGCGCCGTCGCCCGCGACATCCGCGCCGCAGGCGCGCTCGCGGGACTGGCGATCAAGCCGGGGACGCCGCTGGAGGACTACCTGGACGTGCTGGCCGACTTCGACACCCTGCTGGTCATGACCGTGGAGCCGGGCTTCGGTGGTCAGACGTTCATGCCCGAGGTGCTGCCGAAGGTGCGCCGGGCCCGCGAGCTGGTCGACAGCGGACACCTCACCCTCTTCCTCGAGGTCGACGGCGGCATCTCGGCCGACACGATCGAACAGGCGGCGGAAGCCGGTGCCGACGTCTTCGTCGCCGGGTCCGCCGTCTACGGTGCCGACGACCCGGCCAAGGCCATCGCCGCACTCCGCGCGCTGGCCGCCGTCGCGACCGCTGGATGACCGTCAGCACGGCCGAACGGCAGGCCATGATCCGGGCACGGGAGTTGGGCGCCGCCGTCCTCGGCACGACGAGCCCGAACCCCCCCGTGGGCGCGGTGATCCTGGCCCCCGACGGCACGCCGGTGGGGGAGGGCGCCACCGCACCGCCCGGCGGCCCGCACGCGGAGATCACCGCCCTGGCCCAGGCCGGCGGCCGGGCCCGCGGCGGCACCGTCGTCGTCACGCTCGAACCGTGCGCGCACACCGGCCGGACCGGGCCGTGCGCTGACGCGCTGCTCGCCGCCGGGGTGGCCCGCGTGGTCGTCGCCGTCCCCGAGCCGACGGAACTCGCCGACGGCGGAGCGGACCGGCTGCGGGCAGCCGGCGTGGACGTCGAAGTCGGGGTGGAGCGGGACGAGGCCGAGGCCGGCGCGCTCGCGGCGTGGCTCACCGGGGTGCGGGAGCACCGTCCCTTCGTCGTGTGGAAGGTCGCCGCGACCCTCGACGGCCGGGTGGCGGCGGCCGACGGCAGCAGCCGGTGGATCACCGGCGAGGCGGCGCGAGCCGCCGTCCACCAGCTGCGGGCGACCTGCGACGCCGTCGTCGTGGGATCGGGGACGGCCGTGGTGGACGATCCGCAGCTGACCGTCCGCGACGTCGCCGGCGGCCTCGCCGGTCGGCAGCCGCTGCGGGTCGTGGTGGACCGCCGGGGCCGGCTGCCGGCGACCGCCCGGGTGCTGGACGACGCCGCACCCACGCACGTCAGCCGCGCGGACACCCCCGCGGACCTGCTCGCCGAGCTGTTCGACCGGAACGTGCGACGGTTGCTGCTCGAGGGCGGCCCGACGCTCGCCGCCGCGTTCCTCCGCGAGGGGCTCGTCGACGAGGTCGTGGTGCATCTCGCGCCCACGCTGCTGGGCGCCGGACCGCCCCTCGTGGGTGACCTGGGAATCAGCACGATCTCCGACGCGCTGTCCCTGGCGACCATCGAGGTCACCCCGCTGGGCGGGGACGTGCAACTGCGTCTGCGGCCCACCCGGCACACTGGTGCACGGCAGTCCGCGGACAGGAGGAGTTGAGGTGTTCACCGGCATCGTCGAAGAGGTCGGCACCCTCGTCGTCCGCGAGGACTCGTCGGATGCCGCTGTGCTGCGGATCAGGGCGCAGCGGGTGCTCGAGGACGTCGCCCTCGGCGACTCGATCGCCGTCAACGGCGTCTGCCTGACCGTCACCGACGTGACCGACGGCGTCTGGAGCACCGACGTGATGGCCGAGACGCTGAAGCGCAGCAGCCTCGGCGGCGCGGGCTCCGGTGACGCGGTCAACCTCGAGCGCGCGGTCACCCCGCAGACCCGCCTCGGCGGCCACCTCATGCAGGGCCACGTCGACGGCGTCGGCCGCATCCTCGACCGCATCCCGGGCGAGCACTGGGAGGTCGTGCGCATCGCGCTCCCGCCGCAGCTCGCCCGGTACGTCGTCGAGAAGGGCTCCATCGCCGTCGACGGCGTCTCACTCACCGTCAGCGCGGTGAGCGCCGCCGATCTGCCCGAGCCCTGGTTCGAGGTCAGCCTGATCCCCACCACTCTCCGCGAGACCACGCTCGGCGCGCGCGAGCCCGGAGCCCCCGTCAATCTGGAGGTCGACGTGATCGCCAAGTACGTAGAGCGCCTGCTGGGAGGTGCGCGTTGAGCACTCCTCTGACGCGCCTGGACTCCATCGAGAGCGCCATCGCCGCGATCAAGGACGGCCGGCCGGTGGTGGTCATCGACGACGAGGACCGCGAGAACGAGGGCGACCTGATCTTCGCCTCCGAGCTGGCCTCGCCCGACCTGGTCGCCTTCATGGTGCGGTACACCTCGGGCTACATCTGCGTGTCGGTGACCGAGGCCGACGCCGACCGCCTCGACCTGCCCCCGATGTTCCGGGTCAACCAGGACCGGCGGGGCACCGCCTACACGGTCACCGTCGACGCCCGCGAGGGCATCACGACAGGCATCTCCGCCGTCGACCGCGCGCGCACCATCCAGCTGCTGGCCTCGGCCGAGACCACGTCGGCCGACCTCGCCCGGCCCGGCCACATCGTGCCGCTGCGGGCCAAGGACGGCGGCGTGCTGCGCCGGCCCGGGCACACCGAGGCGGCTGTGGATCTCGCGATCCTCGCCGGGCTGCGCCCGTCCGGAACCCTCTGCGAGATCGTCAGCGAGAAGGACCCGACCGGCATGGCCCGCGGCGAGGAGCTGCGGGTGTTCGCCGACGAGCACGACCTCTGCATGATCTCGATCGCCGACCTGATCGCCTACCGCAAGCGGTTCGACAAGCTGGTCGAGCGCGAGGCGGAGGCGCTCGTCCCGCTGGCGGCCGGCACCTTCACCGCCGTCGGCTACCGCAGCTCCTACGACAACCGCGAGCACGACGCCTTCTTCTACGGCGACATCGGGAACGGCGAGGACGTGCTGGTCCGCGTGCACTCCGAGTGCCTCACCGGCGACGTGTTCGGCTCGCTGCGCTGCGACTGCGGTCCCCAGCTGCAGGCAGCGCTCGCGGCCGTGGCGCAGGAAGGCCGTGGCGTCGTGCTCTACATCCGCGGGCACGAGGGCCGGGGTATCGGCCTGCTGCACAAGCTGCAGGCCTACCAGCTGCAGGATGCCGGTGCCGACACGGTCGACGCGAACATCAACCTGGGGCTGCCGGCCGACGCGCGCGACTACGGCACCGGTGCGCAGATCCTCGTCGACCTCGGCATCCACACCATGCGGCTGCTCACCAACAACCCGGCGAAGCGGGCCGGCCTCGAGGGGTACGGGCTCAAGGTCGTCGGCCGCGTTCCCCTGCCCAGTCACGTGACGGCGGAGAACCTCGGCTACCTGCGCACCAAGCGCGATCGCATGGGTCACCTGCTCGACATCATCGAGCCGGAGACCGAGGCCGGGCCGGCCGACGCCGCCGCGCTGCCGGCCACGGTGCCGCTGGGCGTCGACGAGCAGCCCTCGTGAGCGGCGCGGGTGCGCCGGAGGTCGGGGCGGTCGACGCCACCGGACTGACCCTCGGCATCGTGGCCACCACCTGGCACGCCGAGATCACCGACGCGCTGCTGGCCCGCGCCGTCGCGGCAGCCGAGGCGAGCGGTGTTCCGGAACCGACGGTGGTGCGGGCGCCGGGCGCCGTCGAGCTGCCCGTCGTCGCCCAGGCGCTGACCGAGCGGCACGACGCCGTCGTCGCCCTCGGCGTGGTCGTGCGCGGGGGCACCCCGCACTTCGAGTACGTGTGCGACGCCGTCACCGCCGGGCTCACGCGGGTCGCTCTCGACGCCGGCAAGCCGGTCGGCAACGGCGTCCTCACCTGCGACAACGAGGAGCAGGCCCGCGACCGCGCCGGACTGCCCGGGTCGGCCGAGGACAAGGGCTGGGAAGCGGCCATCGCGGCGCTGGCCACCGCACTCACCCTGCGCGACCTGCGTTCGCCACAGCGGACGACCGGCTTCACCTCGGGCGGTTACGTGTGAAGACCTTCGACGGCCTGTTCGCCGAGCTGAGCGAGAAGGTCACCAGCGACGACCCGTCCTCGGGCACCGTGCGCGCGGTCCGCGACGGCGTGCACGCGGCCGGGAAGAAGGTCGTCGAGGAGGCGTCCGAGGCCTGGATGGCGGCCGAGCACGAGGGTCCCGAGCGGACGGCGGAGGAGATCAGCCAGCTCCTCTATCGGGTGCAGGTCCTCATGCTTGCCCTAGGACTGACCCTGGACGACGTCTACGCTCACCTCTGAA
>JAOPWH010000102.1 GCA_025965795.1 Blastococcus sp. | reverse complement strand
CTGCTGGCCAACCTGCCCGACTTCTGGGAGCTCAAGCGCACCCGCACCTCCGGCCCCGACATCGAGTCGGTGCCCGCCGACACCCTGGAGCTCACCGGCCGCCGCTGAGTGGCGCAGGAGGGCGCCTTTCCGCGCCCTGGCACTCCACACGGGGGGGTGCGGCATGCTGCTCCGGTGCCGCACCCTCCTCGTCAGCGCATCTTCATCTCCGGTGCGAGCTCCGGACTCGGCGAGGGCATGGCCCGCCGCTTCGCCGGGCTCGGCCGTGACCTCGCCCTCGCTGCCCGTCGTACCGACCGGCTCGCCGCGCTCCAGAAGGAGCTGCTCGCCGCGCACCCCGGGATCCGGGTCGTGACGGCGGCCATGGACGTCGACGACGCCGACTCGGTGGCCACCGTGCTGCCGGAGCTCGCCGACCGGCTCGGTGGCCTCGACCGCGTGATCGTCAATGCCGGCATCGGCAAGGGCGCCTCGATCGGCACCGGCAAGGCGTGGGCCAACCGCGCGACGCTTCTCACCAACGTGCTCGGGGCGCACGCCCAGTGCGAGGCGGCGATGGAGCTGTTCCGGTCCCAAGGCGCGGGGCACCTGGTGCTGATCTCCTCGGTCGCCTCGATCCGCGGTATGCACGGCACCCGCACCGCCTACGGCGCCAGCAAGGCCGCGGTGAACGCACTCGCAGAGGGCATCCGCTCCGACGTCCTCGGCTCGCAGATCGTGGTGTCGACGATCCTGCCCGGCTACATCGAGACCGACATCAACGTCGGTCGCCGCGGCCTGTTCACCGTCGGCCTCGACAAGGGGGTCGCCTCGCTCGTCGACGTCATCGAGCGCGAGCCGGTGCGCGGCTTCGTGCCGGAGTGGCCCTGGCGTCCGGTCGCTCGCCTGCTGCGCGTGCTGCCCCTGTCGGTGGTCCGGCGCGTCACCTAGAAGTGAATGCGCATGGGACGGCCGCGCGCGTCGGGGCGGTGGTCGCCGACGGACGTGGCACGCCCGTCGGCGATCCGCTGGGCCGACCACGCGGCAGCGCAGGCGTCGAGCGCGTCGACCACCGGTAGACCCGTCCGGTCCTGCGCCAGCGCGTCGAGAACGTCCATCACCGTCTCCAGCGCGCGAATCCGCTGGGCCAGACCGCTGCCCGAGGCTTTGCGGTCGGTCACCCGCCCGTCGAGCGCCCGGAAGGAGAGCTCGGGGTGTACCTCGTGCACGCGCGGGTCAGGCAGGTCACCGAGTGCGTCGTCGAGTGACCGGATCGCGGGTACGAGTGCGAACGTCTGAACTGACAGCGAGCGCCCGGACGCCGCGAGGGAGGTCGTCCGGGCGTCGTCGTAACTCGTCGTGCGCAGGACCGGGCGCACGGGTGCGGGGAACACCGAGCTCGCCGCGCCCTTCAGCCGCCGACGCGCCGCGACGTCGCAGATGCGAGCGCCGTCGTCGGAGAGCCCTATGGGCATGTCGATCGCGATGACCTCGACGGCCGGGACGGCGAGGACGGCCGTGGCGTCGGCAAGGGCCAGCAGGGTGACCGCCCGGCCCTCGAGCAGTGCCCCGACCCAGGCCCCGCGCCAGCCGTCGACTCCCAGGACCGCCACGGTCGCAGCCTGACAGACTCCCCGGCATGCGAGTTTTCGTCGGGACCGACCACGCGGGCCTCGAGTTCAAGGAGCACCTGAAGGGGGCGCTCGCCGAGGCGGGCCACGAGCCGGTCGACTGCGGCGCCTTCGAGTACGACGCGCAGGACGACTACCCCCCGTTCTGCTTCGAGGTGGCGGAGCGCACCGTGGCCGAGCCCGGCTCGCTGGGCGTCGTCATCGGCGGCTCGGGCAACGGGGAGCAGATAGCGGCGAACAAGGTCCCCGGGGTGCGGGCGGCGCTGGTGTGGAACCGCGACACCGCGGAGCTGGCGCGCCAGCACAACGACGCCAACGTCGTGTCGATCGGCGCCCGGCAGCACAGCGTGGACGAGGCGACCGAGTTGGTGCTGCTCTTCCTGGCGACGTCGTTCAGCGGCGACGAGCGGCACGTACGGCGCATCGGCCTGGTCAACGACTACGAGCGGGACCGGCACCGCCCGGCCGGCGGGCTGCCCACCCGCACCGGGCACCCCTGACCCCGGCGCGGATCAGAACTCGTCCGGGCACCACGGGGTCACCGGCCAGCTGAACGCCGTCGCCGCCAGCGTGACTGCGCCCGGGCTGATCTCGGTGACCCGTCCGGCGGCGTGCAGGGTGGCCAGGGAGACCCCGCCCAGGTAGGCGGCCGACAGCGCCTCGATGCCGAGGACCAGGTCGGGATCGAGGTCGGTGCGACCGCAGTACCCACCGGCGGGATGCCCCGAGACGCGCCACCGGCCCGCGTTCCACGGGCAGAACTCGTCGCGCACCTCGATGACCAGGTCGATGGGCGCGGGATAGCGGCGCGCTGCCAGGGCGCGGTCGACGTCGACCAACCGGACCCACAGTGCGTCGAGCGGCGAGACGTGCAGGGCCCGGCCATCGGTGACCAGCTGCCGGATGGGGTCGTCGGGGGACAGCATCGGTGCCCGCACGGTCCGGATCAGGTCGACCGACAGCAGCAGCTTCCACAGCGACGCGTAGGCGGAAGTACTGGTGCCGCGCACCTCCTCCACGGTGAGCGTGCCGTCGGGCTCACCGCGGTCGGTCCAGCTGGACTTCACCCGGTAGGCGGCGTACCCGCTGACGGTTCCGTCGGGTTCGTTGTGCAACAGGTACTGGCGCTCCGTCGCGCCGTCCCGGTCCTCCTTCTCGTCGCGGAGCAACCGGTCCCACCAGCGGTCATCACGCGCGAGGTTGCCCGGGACGAACCGGCGCACCTGCTCATGGACCGCCGGCGCGGCGGCGCGGTAGAGCTCTGCCGGAACGATGTTCACCCGGCCGGCACCGAGGTCGACGTCGGGCCGCAGCCGGAGCCGCTCCGTGCGGCCGGTGAGGTTGCCCCGGAAGGTGGCCGGCGCGTAGCCGAACCGCCCGTAGATCGGATGCTCCGCGGCCCACAGTCCGGCCACCGGCTCCCGCTGCTGCTCGTGCAGCTCGGTGAGCTGCCGTCGCATGATCTCGGTGAGGATGCCGCGGCGGCGGTGCGTGGGGGAGACCGTCACCCACGTGATGCCCGCGCAGGGCACCACGGCGCCGGGCACGCTGAGCGAGCGGCTGTAGATGCCCGCGGTGACCGCGACCCGGTCGCCGTCCCAGAGCGCGAGGGAGCGGTCCATCTCCGCGACCGGGGGCGGGCTGTCCAAGTAGGGCCCCGAGGGCGTCTCGCCGAAGGCGGCGGACATGGCGCGGTAGAACGCCGGCCAGTCGTCCGCGGTCGCGGGGCGCAACTGGGCGGCGAGGTCGTCGGTCACACCACGCTGTCTACCGCCCGGGTGCGACACGGCGCCATCGGGTTCCCGCTCCAGGCGGACGCCGGGGCCGCGCCCCTCCCGCGATGTCGGTGCTCTGTGATCTCCTGGCGAGGACGACAACCGGAGGAGTTCCCCCAGTGACCAGCGTGGCGATCGGTGCCCTCGACCAGCTCGACCCCCGGCTGCTCGAACACCGCCGAGAGCTGACCGGCTACTGCTACCGGATGCTCGGCTCGTCGTTCGATGCCGAGGACGCGGTGCAGGAGACGATGGTGCGCGCGTGGCGGGGCATCGCCGACTTCGAAGGTCGCTCGGCACTGCGGTCGTGGCTCTACCGGATCGCCACGAACGTCTGCCTCGACCAGCTGTCCGGCCGCAAGCGGCGGGCGCTTCCGATGGACCTGTCCGGCTCGCCGTGGCAGCCGGTCGAGCACTCGCTGGCCTCCCGGCGGCCGGGGACGGCGTGGGTCGAGCCGATCCTCGACCGGCAGGTCCTGGCGGAGGACGGCGACCCGGCCGAGCAGGCGGTCGCGAGGGAGTCGATCCGGCTGGCCTTCGTCGCCGCACTGCAGCACCTGCCGCCGCGCCAGCGCGCCGTCCTCATCCTGCGCGAGGTGCTGCGGTGGAAGGCGGAGGAGGTGGCGCAGCTGCTCGACAGCACCGTCGCCTCCGTCAACAGCGCCCTGCAGCGCGCCCGCGCGACCCTCGCCGGCATCGGCGGCGTGCCCGAGCCGCGGCCGCTCGACGAGGACGACCGCGATCTGCTCGCCCGCTACGTCGACGCGTTCGAGCGCTACGACATCGACTCCCTCGTGCGGCTGCTGAAGCGCGACGCCACCCAGCACATGCCGCCGTTCGAGATGTGGCTCCGCGGTGCCGACGACATCGCCACCTGGATGCTCGGACCCGGCGCGGGCTGTCGGGGCTCGCGCGTGCTGGCGGTTCGGGCGAACGGCAGTCCGGCGGTGGCGCAGTGGCGGCCGACTGCCGACGGCGGATATGAGCCGTGGGGGCTGCACGTTCTCGAGTTCGCCGGCGGCCGGGTGGCGCACATCTCGAGCTTCCTCAACCTCGACAACGAGCTGTTCCGGCAGCTCGGCCTGCCACAGCGTCCGGAGGCGCAGCCGGCCGGCCGATGAGTTCCCGACCGGCTGCTCGTCTCAGTTTCGACGACCTGTCGAGAGGAACTCCGGTGCTCACCGACAGCTTGGCCTTCGGCCGGTTCGCCGTGAACGACCTGGACGCGGCCCGCCGCTGCTACGCCGAGACGCTCGGTGTCCGGGTCACCGACGTTCCCGAGATGGGCGGTCTGATGCGGCTGAACCTCGGCTCGGGTGCCGACGTGCTCGTCTACGCCAAGCCCGACCACGAGCCGGCGACGTTCACGATCCTCAACTTCCCGGTGCCCGACGTGGACGCCGCCGTCGACGAACTGACCGGTCGTGGCGTGACGTTCGTGCACTACGACAACCCGCCGACCGACGAGAAGGGCATCATGCGCGCCGGCGGACCGCTGATCGCGTGGTTCACCGATCCCGCGGGCAACGTCCTGTCGGTGCTTCAGCAGGACTGAGCGGCCGCCCCGGCCAGGGACGCCGGAACGACGGCCGGCCGGCCTGGCCTTCGATGCGCTGCGAACAGTGCCACCTGCAGAGCCTGGTCGAGATCGGGGTCCACCGACGGGGCCCGACCATGCCCCGTCAGCCGGTCGGGGCCGGTGCCGCGGTCATGCGGGCGATCCAGGAGCGCAGCGGTCGACCGGTCGTGCGCCTTCCGACGCCGATCCAGAACGGCACGTGTGCCAGTCCCCGGTCGCGCCTGCCTGGACAGCCCACACCGGCGGCCCGGCGGACGACGACGGCTCGAAGGCTCGCTGCATGATGCGACGGAGATCGGCCGCGAAGCGGGTAGCGGGTGCACCGTCGACGACGTTGTGGTCGATGCTGACGGTGAGGTCGAGCAACTCGACCCGCTCGATGTGCCCGTCGACCTCCACGGGGCCGGCGCTGATCCCGCCGACGACGATGGTGAGGGAGGCCAGGCCGGGCGGAGCGATGGCGAAGCCGCCCCCGTCGGCGTACATGCCGAGAGCCGTCACCTGCACGGTGCCGATCGCGTCGTGCACACGGTGGGAACGGCTCATCACTGCGTACATCACCCGGTAGAGGCCCGGAACTCGTCCCAGGGTGGGCGCCAGGGTGTCGAGCAGTCGCCCGTTGCCGGTGCTGGAGGGGTGCGCCTTGACGCTCCGGATCTCGCCGCTGATCTCTGCGACGCTGCGGATGTCGGCGTCGCGAACGACGTGGACGAGCCCGAACGGTCCCTGGTCGGTCGGCACCTCGATCAGCACCTGCACATCCACGTGATGGTGCTCGACGAGGCGCCCGCGCCAGTCCCGGTAGGCGTGCACCTGCGGATGGCCGGCGGCTGCCCGCCCCACGCAGGCGACCACGTAGGCGGTCAACGAATGGGGCGGGTCGGTCTCGGCGAGCAGCCGCCGAGCCGCGGTGAGGTCGACCTGGAACAGCCCGACCATCGGCTCTATCCGCCGGCCCGCGCGGACCGCCGCGGTGACCAGCCGCCGACTCGACGGGAACGGCCGGGAGGTCACGCCGCGCGCCCGGGTGGGCACGCCGGTGCGGATCGCCATCACGGCAGCTTCCGCGCGATCCCGTCGTCGGGGGCGACGTCCAGCACCGGTGTCGTGTCGTCGACCGGTACGCGCGGGTAGCGCCGGCGGTAGGCGGCCAGTGCCACCAGGTGCTCGGTGGTCCCCGGGTCCAGCAGGCGGGCACGACAGCTGCGGCGCCGACCGGCGACGGTCACGGTGACGGGCCGGTCCGCGCCGGCGAAGTTGCGCCACCAGGTCTTCGTCCCCGGCTGCCCGGCGGCCACCACGTAGTGGCCACCGAGCACGGCATACATGGCCGGCAGTTCCCGGCGCACACCGGAGCGCCGACCGGTGTATGCCAGGAGAAGCGTCGATCGGGACAGGATGCGGTGCGCGGGTGAACGGAGCAGGCCACGGACGACCGGGTTCACCAGGTGGGCGCGAAGCGTCCCGGCGAGCGTCCGTCGCGGTCGGATGTCGGCGTCCATGCCCCGGTCCTCAGAACCGGAAGACGACGCGGGCGGGGACGTGGCCGGACAGGACGTCGGACATCGCCTCGTTGACCTCGTCGAGCTTCCG
>JAOPWH010000096.1 GCA_025965795.1 Blastococcus sp. | reverse complement strand
CGTAGCCGCAGATCGGGCAGGTGCCCTCGATGTAGCGGTCGGGCAGGGTGCGCCCGGTCGACGGGCTGATCGCGCCGAGCGTCGTCTTCGGGAAGACGTAGCCGTTCTTCAGCAGGCCCAGGAAGATCTCCTGGCTCACGGCCGCGTGGTTCGCCGTCGTCGTCCGGGTGAACAGGTCGTAGCTGAGGCCGAGGCTCGCCAGGTCGTTCACGATGATCCGGTTGTTCCGGTCGGCGATCTCCTGGGGCGGAATCCCCTCGGCGTCGGCGGCCACCGTGATCGGCGTCCCGTGCTCGTCGGTCCCGGAGACCATCAGCACCTTGTCGCCGGCCATCCGGTGGTACCGGCTGAACACGTCGGAGGGGACGCCGAAGCCGGAGACGTGGCCGATGTGCCGCGGGCCGTTGGCGTACGGCCAGGCGACTGCGGTGAGGATGTGCCGATCTGTCACGGCCCGAGACTAGTGAGGGCCGTCCACCCGGTTCCCCGGGCGGGGCGGTCAGTGCTGGGTGAAGACCGCCGAGGCGGGCGCGTTCAGGCCACTGTCGTGGACCGGCAGCAGCACGGCGACGGCGGCGAGGGAGACAGCGATGACGCCGAGGGTCAGGGTGGCCAGGAGACGGTGCGCGGCGACCGGGTCGATGCGGCGCTCGCGGACCCGCGGGCCGGCCGCGATCCAGCGGGCCGACGACGGGGCGCCGACGAGCAGCAGCTTGCCGACCGGAACGGCGGCCAGCACCAGGAGCAGGAGCGGCAGCGGCAGTCCGCCGGGGGCAGCGGCGATCACCGGCGTCGTGATCGCGACCACGCCCAGGAGGCCGAGCAGCGCCAGCTCGCAGTAGGCGACGGTCAGGACGAGACGGCGGCCGGCGCCGTCGATCAGCGCGGCACCGCCACCGGCGGACAGCACGATCCAGCCGGCGAGCAGGACCAGGCCGCAGGCCAGCAGCCAGCCCGGCGGGCGGAGCGGGGAGTCGAGCACGCCGTCGATACCGGTGAGGGCGACGGCGAGGAGGGCGACGGCCTCGGCGATCCCGATCAGGCTCGCGGCGAGGACGGCAACCGGCAGCCGGCGGGCTTCGGTGGCCGAGGTGGCCGAGGTGGCCGAGGCGGCCGGCACCAGGCGCAGCGAGGGCACGCGGACGCGCGGCGGGACCACGATGTCGCGGACCTCGAGAACGCTGATCGCCACTGAACTCTCCCTGAACGGCCGGTGCTGTCACCGATCAGGTCGTCCCGTGCGCGGCCCCGCTGTAGATCCGGACGGGGAGGTTCACCCGAGGGGGTGAGAGGTCAGCCGCGGCGGTGTTCAGCCCCGGCGGCGGGCGGTGTTCAGCCCCGGCGGCGGGCGGCGTTCGCCGCGGCGGCGTCCTCCCGGCCCCCGGGGGTGTTGAACCGGCTGTGCGAGCGCCCGTAGAGGAAGTAGACCCCGATGCCCATGACCATCCACACCCCGAACCGGATCCAGGTCTCGCCCGGCAGGTTGAGCATCAGGTACAAGCAGGCCAGCACCGAGACGATCGGGAGGACGGGCACTGCCGGCACCCGGAACGAGCGGTGCAGGTCGGGCCGGGTGCGGCGCAGGACGATGACGCCGATCGAGACCAGCACGAAGGCGAACAGCGTGCCGATGTTGACCAGCTCGGCAAGCGTGCTGAGCGGGATGAAGCCGGCCAGGACGGCGACGATGCCTCCGGTTATCAGGGTGATCTTGTACGGCGTCCCGTACTTCGGGTGGACCGTGGCCAGGCCCCTCGGCAGCAGCCGGTCGCGGCTCATGGCGAAGAGCACCCGCGACTGTCCCAGCAGCAGGATCATGACCACCGACGTGAGCCCGGCCAGGGCACCGACCGAGATCGCGCCGGAGAGGAAGGGCAGCCCGACGCTCCGGAACGCGTCGGCCAGCGGCGCCGTCGTCGACAGTTCCGTGTACTTCTGCATGCCGACGACGACCAGCGACACCGCGACGTAGAGCACCGTGCAGATGACCAGTGAGCCGATGATGCCGCGCGGCAGGTCCCGCTTGGGCTCCTTGGTCTCCTCCGCCGCGGTCGCCACGATGTCGAAGCCGATGAAGGCGAAGAAGACGATGGCCGCGCCGGCGAGGATGCCGCCGACTCCGAACGAGCTGGGCGTGAAGCCGAACAGCGTCTGGATCAGCGGGGCGCTGAGTCCGCTGCCGCCCTCGGTCGGCTCGGTCGGCGGCAGGAACGGCGTGTAGTTCGCCGCCTTGACGTAGAAGATCCCGACCGCGATCACGAGCAGCACGATCGCCAGCTTGATCACGACGATGACCGTGGTGACCCGCGACGAGAGCTTGATCCCCAGGATCAGCACCCCGGTCATCACCAGGGCGATGAAGATCGCCGGGATGTTGACCGTGGCCGTCTCGCCGGCGATCGACGTCGGCAACGGGATCCCGAGGTCGCCCAGCAGCTGGTTGAGGTAGCCCGACCAGCCGACCGACACGGTCGCCGCGCCGAGGGCGAGTTCGAGGACGAGGTCCCAGCCGATGATCCAGGCCACGAACTCGCCGAGGGTGGCGTAGGAGAACGTGTAGGCCGAGCCGGCGACCGGCACGGTGGAGGCGAACTCCGCGTAGCAGAGCGCGGCCAGCCCGCAGACGACGCCGGCGATGACGAAGGAGATGGCCGTCGCCGGGCCCGCGGTGGTCTTCGCGACCACACCGGTCAGCACGAAGATGCCGGTGCCGATGATCACGCCGACGCCGAACACCGTGAGATCGAGCGCGGACAGATGGCGCTTGAGCTTGTGCTCCGGGTCGTCGGTGTCCTTGATCGAGTCCTCGACGGACTTGATCCGGCGGGTGCCTGCGGTCACGGCGTCCTCCTCGACGGCCGGTTCCCCGGCCCGGTGATCGACTTCGTGCAGCGTGGCACGGAGAGCCCGGGGCCGCATGCCTACGCTGCAGGTGCCCGGCCGTACCGGGTGCGAACTCCAGGAGGTGGGCCATGACCGGGACCGAGACGCCTCCCGACCTGCCGGCGCGCTCCGGTCCGGCGCCGGACAGTGTCCCGACGTTGCGCCCGCGACCGGTCGGCGCACCCAAGTCGACGCCGCTCCGGCGTGCGGGCCAGGACGTCGTGGTCGACTGCGCCGTCTACGTCGACGGGCGCCGCCAGGCACCGGTCGCCGCGGAGGACGCGCTCGAGTCGGCCTCCGCGCAGGGCGGGTTCGTGTGGCTGGGCCTCTACGAGCCGACCGAGGACGAGCTCACCTCCATCAGCGCGCGGTACGGGCTGCACCCGCTGGCCGTCGAGGACGCGGTCTACGCCCATCAGCGACCCAAGCTGGAGCACTACGACGACGCCCTGTTCATGGTGCTCAAGACCGCCCGGTACGTGGAGCACGAGCAGCTGACCGCGACCAGCGAGGTGGTCGACACCGGCGAGGTCATGGTCTTCCTCGGCCCGAACTACGTGATCACCGTCCGGCACGGGGAGCACACCGGGCTCACCGACCTGCGGGCCCGCCTCGAGGAGCAGCGGGACCTGCTGTGCCTCGGCCCGTCCGCGGTCCTCTACGCCGTGGCCGACCTCGTCGTCGACACCTTCGTCGACGTGGCCGGTGCCGTCACCGAGGACGTCGACGAGCTGGAGACCTCGGTGTTCAGCCCGGAGCGCACCGACGACATCGGCCGGCTCTACCAGCTGAAGCGGGAGCTGATGAGCCTGCGGAAGGCGGTCAGCCCGCTGGAGGTGCCCCTGCAGAAGCTGGCCGAGCGGCAGATCGACGTCGTCCCGGACACCATGCGCTCCTACTTCCGGGACGTCCAGGACCACGCGATCCGGGTGCGCGACCAGGTCGGCGGGCTCGACGAGCTGTTGTCGTCGATCCTGCAGGCCTCCCTCGCCCGGACGTCGCTGGCCGACAACGAGGACACCCGGAAGATCTCCGCCTGGGCCGCCATGATCGCCGTCCCGACCCTGATCACCGGCCTCTACGGCATGAACTTCGAGTACATGCCCGAGCTGCGGTGGCACTACGGCTATCCGATGGTCGTGCTGGTCATCGTCGCGGTCTGCTTCCTGCTCTACCGCGGCTTCAAGCGCAACGGCTGGCTCTAGCTCTCACAGGTACTCCCCGCCCATGGCCGCTCGCAGAAGGTAGGACCGCTCGTCGTCGAAGGTCAGGCGGTGGATCCGGTCGAGCCGGTCATCGCGCTGCGCCACCAGGGTCCGCCCGTGCAGGAACATGCTGTCGTCGACGAGGTAGCCCTCGCCCTCGCCGTACGCCACGACGATCGACGCCCGGGTCGTCGACGCGATCAGGTCCCACTCGTCGTTCTCGTGCCAGTCGAAGGTCTGCTCGTAGTGCAACAGATCCCACGGGAGCTCGCGGCGGATCCTCGACAGCATCCCCGCCGCCTGGTCGGCCCCGAATGCGGCCAGCGCCAGCTCCTCGTACTCGCCCACGGGCAGCACCAGCGTCGCCCCCTGGTGGTCGGGGGCCGGCTTGGTGAAGACGTTGAGCAGGTTGCGGGCGGGCCAGTCGTCGACGTGCACGGGGAACGTGCCGTCCGGCAGGCCGGCGTTGGCGCCGATGGGGATCTTCATGGCCGTGGTCGGCTTGCCCCCCGAGGCCCGCACGACGGCTTCCCCGAGCGCGGTCAGGGCCGCACTGGTGTGCGCCCCCAGCATCTGGGTCATCCCGGTCAGATGTGCGAAGCCGCCCTCGGGCACAACCGGCACACGCCACAGCGACTCGCCCATCGCGAGCATGCCCTCGGCCACGTCGCGGGGAAGGCTGTCCCAGTCGAAGACCTCGATCGGCGGCGTCCCGTCCGGGGTGACGTACCAGTCCAGCAGCCGGATCGTCGTCGCCGGCGGGTCGCCGGCGGCGAACGAGGTGAGGACCTCGCGCCACTCGGGATGCCAGGTCATCACCGGATGGGTGACCTTCCGGCCGTCGGAACGTTCGACGGTCCGCTCGCCGTCCGGCACCAGCACGGGGGTGGGATCGCTCATGCCGTGAGCTTCTCGCACGGAAGGTGCGTTGAGTAGGACGTCGTCGGGCGGGTCACCGGGCCTTGCCCGCGACGACGGCGTCGTAGACGGCCCGCCGGGGCAGACCGGTGCGGACGACGACGGCGCGGATGGCGTCCTTGCGACTGGCACCGGCGGCCTCCTCGGCGGCGACCGCGGCCGCCAGCTCGGCGGCGTCCAGCTCGACCACCTGCTCGACCGCTCCCGCGACCACCAGCGTGATCTCGCCCTTCACCCCCTCGGCGGCCCAGGCGGCGAGCTCGGCCAGCCCGCCCCGGCGGATCTCCTCGTAGGTCTTCGTCATCTCCCGGCAGACGGCGGCCGGGCGGTCCGTCCCGAAGGCGGCCGCCGCATCCACCAGCGCGTCGGCCAGCCGGTGCGGTGACTCGAAGAACACCATCGTCCGGCGCTCGTCGGCCAGCCCGGCCAGCAGGGACCGGCGTTCGCCGCCCTTGCGCGGCAGGAACCCCTCGAAGCAGAACCGGTCCACCGGCAGCCCCGAGACCGCCAGGGCCGTCGTCACCGCGGACGGGCCGGGAACCGACGTCACCGGCACACCCGCGTCGATCGCGGCGCGCACCAGCGTGTAGCCCGGGTCGGACACCGAGGGCATCCCGGCGTCGGTCAGCAGCAGCACCGTCGCGCCGTCGCCCAGCGCGGCGAGCAGCCCCGGCAGCCGCGCCTTCTCCACCGACTCGTGGAAGGTGACCACCCGGCCGGTGAAGGTCACCCCCAGGTCGGCGGCGAGCCGGTGCAGGCGACGGGTGTCCTCGACGGCCAGGACGTCGGCCGTGGCCAGGACCTCGCGAAGCCTGGGACCGACGTCGCCGGGCTGGCCCAGGGGGGCGCCGCCGAGCACCAGCCGTCCCGTCACGCACCGAGCCTGTCACGGGGGGCCTGACCGGGCCGCCTGCAGGGCCCGGCGCGAGGCCGCGAGGGCCGGGAGGGCAGGCGGGTCCTTTCACTACCCTGGCCCCATGGCGGTGCTGGCTCCCGAGCGCGCGGACCCGGGGTCCGAGCCGTCGGCGGGCCGTCCCCTGTATCGCGCCCGGTTCCCCCGTCCCCGGCGCGACGTCGTCCCCGGCCTGCCGGACGACGGCCGGCTGTCCTGGGTCCTGACGGCGGCCCTCGGGCTCGTCGCGCTGATCAGCCGGCTCTGGGGAATCGGCTATCCGCGCAAACCCCTGTTCGACGAGGCGTACTACCCGCCCGAGGCGCGCGAGCTGCTGATCTGGGGCCACGAGTACAACCGGGGCTACTCCTTCATCGTCCATCCGCCGCTGGGCAAGTGGCTGATCGCGAGCGGGGAGCAGCTCTTCGGCTACACGTCCTTCGGCTGGCGCTTCCCCTCGGCGGTGGCCGGCTCCCTCGCCGTCGTCGTGCTGGTGCGGCTCGCGCGCCGCCTCACCGGCTCGACACTGCTCGGTCTCGTCGCGGGACTGCTGCTGGCCCTCGACGGCTTCTCCTTCGTCCTCGGTCGGGTCGGGCTGCTCGACGTCTTCCTGCAGGTGTTCGTGGTCGGTGCGGTGGCCTGCCTGGTCGTCGACCGTGACGTCGTCCGGGCCCGCGTGCACGGCGCCGGCCAGATCGCGGCCGGCTTCGCACTCGGTCCCCGCGGCTGGCGGATCGCGGCCGGATTCCTCTTCGGGTGCGCCTGTGCGGTCAAGTGGAGCGGGGTCTGGTACCTGGCGTTCTTCGCCGTCCTCTCGCTGTGCTGGGACCGCACCGCCTGGCGGGACGCCGGCGTGCCGCGCCCGGCGCGCACCGTCGCCCTCCGGGGCCTGCCCGGGGCCCTGTGGGCGCTCGGTGTCGTGCCCGTGTCCACCTACCTGGCGTCGTTCACCGGGTGGTTCCTCGGCGAGAGCTCGCAGGGGCGGTACTGGGCCCAGCAGAACCCGGAGACGGCGTTCGGGTTCGTCCCCGACGCGCTGCGGTCGCTGTGGCACCAGCACGCGGAATGGCTGCGGTTCCACAACAACCTGTCCACTCCGCATCCGTGGGAGTCCAGCCCCTGGTCGTGGCTGGTCACCGGCCGGCCGATCCTCCTGTGGAACCCCCAGAGGCTCACCGACGCGGCCGGCGAGAAGGTCATCCGTTACATCCTGATGGTCGGCACCCCGATGCTGTGGTTCGCCTTCGTCCCGGCTGCGCTGTGGCTCGGCTGGCGGATCGTCGCGCGTCGCGATCCAGCCGCGATCGTGGCGGCGGTCGGCATCGGCGCGGGCTGGGGCACCTGGTTCCTCAACCTCGACCGGACGATGTTCATCTTCTACATGGCGCCGGTCGTCCCGTTCTTCGTGCTGGCGATCGTGCTGGTCCTGCAGGACGTCCTCGGTCCCGCGAACGGCGGCACCCGTGACGACCCGTTCCGCCGGCAGGTCGGGCTCGCCGTGGTCTGCCTGTACGTGGCGGTCGTCGCGGTCGCCTTCGTCTACTTCTGGCCCGTGCTCACCGGACAACCGATCTCGCACGCCGACTGGCTGCGGCGGATGTGGTTCCCCTCCTGGTTCTGAGGAAAGAAGGACGAGATGACCGGATCCGACGCCCGCCCGCCCGTACTGACCGGGGTCGACGGCGACGTCTGGCGGATCACGCTGGACCGCCCGGACAGTGGCAACTCGCTGACCCCCGCCCTGGCCGCGGCACTCACGGCCGCTTTCGCCGACCGGCCCGAGCAGACGCGGACGGTGCTGCTGCTCGGCAACGGCCCGCGGTTCTGCGTCGGCGGCGACGTGCACGGGTTCGCCGACGCAGACGACCCCGGAGCGTTCGTCGGCCGGCTGGCCCACGACTGGCACGAGGTCATCCGGCGGGTGCTGTACTGCCCGGTCCCCGTGGTGGCGGGCGTGCAGGGCGCGGTAGCGGGGGCAGCCGTCGGCCTGATCGGCGCCTGCGACCTCGTCGTCTGCGCGCGCTCGACGAAGATCCGTCCCGCCTACGGCTCGATCGGCTTGTCCCCCGACGGGGGCTCCTCGTGGGCACTGGCCCGCGCGCTGGGCGCCCCCCGTGCGCTCGAGCTCATGCTGACCAACGGTTCGCTGTCGGCGTCGGAAGCCCACCTGTTCGGGCTGGTCGGCCGGCTGGTCGAGGACGACCTCCTGCGCGAGTCCGCGGTGGCCCTGGCGCACGAGATCGCCGCCGGACCGGTCCGGGCGATGGTGCGCACCCGGTCACTGGTGCGCCGGGCGGCGACCCGCACCCTCGACGAGCAGCTCGACGACGAGGCGCAGCTCATCAGCGAGTCCGCCGCCGACCCGGAGGGCATCGAGGGCGTGCGCGCGTTCGTCGAGAAGCGCATCCCCGACTTCCGCAACGCCTGACCGGCGCCGGTCAACCCTGGCGGCCACGCCGGGCGAGGTACGTCAGCGCCACCGCCGCCGAGCACACGCCGAGCAGGACGGCGGTGTAGAGCAGCGCCGTTCCGAGCCCTCGAGCCGGCGCCCACTGGTCGCGGAAGCCGTCGCTGATGAACTTCAGCGCGACTGCGACGACACCCAGCCGGGCGAGCCACCTCGCCGCCGGCGGCATGGGCTGGTCCGCTCCGGCCTGCTCGGGTGGGCGGGGGGCAGATCCGTCGTCGTCGGCGTTCACGCCCGACAGTCTGCCGCCCCGGTCCGGTCAGTCGTTGTTGATGATGCCCCCCGTTCCGTTCGCGTCGCCGATCGTCGCGTTGACCGGCAGGTTGAGCAGGACGGCGAAGGTCTCGTTCGGCTCACGCACATGGTCCCCCACGACGGAAACCGGTACGGACAGCACGGTCTGGCCGGGCGCGAACGTCAGGACGACGGTCTTGCTCCGGTAGTCGCGGGGTGCTCGGGCCGAGCCGTCGGCGGTGCGCACGGTCACATTGACCGTCTTGCCGCTTGCCCGGTTGAGCTTCACCGTGAAGGTCAGGTTCCTGGTCCCGCTGTTGCCCTCGACCACGTTCACGTCGTTGACGGCGACGCGGACCACGGCGTCGTCGTCGGTGATGGTGCCGGTGGCGGTGGGATCCTCCAGAGTGCTGTTCACCGGGTTCGCGAGCTGGACCGAATAGGTCTCGTTGGGTTCGTCCAGAGCGTCCTGGCCGATCGTGACGACATAGGGCTTCGACAGCTGGCCATCGGCGAAGGTCAGGGTCGTGAGAGCGCCGGTGAAGTCCGCCGGCGTGCTGGCCGTGCCCGGGGCGGCTGAGACGTCCACCGAGGCGGCACCGCCACCAGGCCTGCTGACCGCGAACGTGGCTGTCCCCGCCGCCTCGTTCACCGAGACGTCGTTGACGGAGAAGCCGCGGAACGCCGTGACCTTCTCGGTCGCGCTGCAGGTGTTGCCGTCGTTGTCGGTGACCGTCAGCGTCGCGGTGTAGACCCCGGCCGCGTAGTCGTGGTTCGCGGTGACCCCACTGCCGGTTCCCGTGTCACCGAAGGTCCACGCGTAGCCGGTGATGCTTCCGCCGTCGGCGGACTGCGACGCGTCGAAGTCGACATGCAGGGGTGCCACTCCGGACGTCGGCACTGATGTGAAGCCCGCATACGGCTCCGGTGTGACGACGAGTTGGGTGCCGGAGACCGGCAGCGTGCCTGCGCCGTTGAAGTAGGTCTCCGTGCCGACGGTGCCGTCGTCGTTCTCAGCTCCGACCGTCAGGAGGCCGGCATTGCCATTTCCGGTGGTGGTGCCGTAGACGTAGCTGATGTCCTGCCCGGGGTGGTCGTCGCCCTGGACCCCGATCCAGATCTGGAAGGAGTGCAGGTTGGTCGGAATGTTGAACTCGGGCACCGCCTCCCAGTCCACGACGATCCACGTCTCGGCCCCGTCAGTCAGCGAGCCGATCCGCATAGCACCGGCTGCCGTCGCGTTCAGGTCGGTCCAGAACGGCGCCAGGACGCCGTCGGGATCCGCCGCATCCGGGAAGTCCTGGTTGGTATACGACGAGGTCGTCGCAGTGCCGCCCACCTGGAGGTAGCCGTTCGAGTCGACCTGCACAGCGGTGTAGGTCTGGCCGGCGTAGCTGAACGCCGCGACGGTGAATGCGTGATTCGTGTCGTCGCCCACGCCCGTGATCGGCGCTATCCCGAAAGCGCTCAGCGGCAGATAGGCGCCCGCCGGCGAGCCGCCCGGCACGATCCGCACCCCGCCGCACTCCGGTCCGGTCGTGGACGCGGCGGCAACGGCGCCCCCGGTGGGCGACGCGGTCCGCTCGAGGTCCGCCCCCTGCGCCGTGGGCTGGTCGGCGGGCGCAGCCAACCGAAGGTCACCCACGCTGCGCGGTGAGCCCGCCGGATCACCGGCTGAAGCCTGAGGGGCGCACAGCAGCGCCGCCACCAGAGACGCCGTCCCCGCGATCGCTACTCGCGCCAGTACTCCGGAACGATCTGAGTTGCGGGGCATAGCGGTCGCCTCCATGAGGCTGCGGTCCCCCCGCGCGGCGGACGCTAGCGCAGTCCGACCAGGGAAAACCTGTCCTCGATCCCGCCGCGGAAATGCACGAGGACCAGGCTCCGCAGAACCCGGTCCTCGTGCGTGTCGATCGTGCGGTGAAGGTGTGGAGCTGAGGGGAGTTGAACCCCTGACCCCCTCGATGCGAACGAGGTGCGCTACCGGACTGCGCCACAGCCCCTTCGACCGGCAGTTTACCGTCCCGGCTCCCCGGCGCCACCATCGGGGCGCCGGGGACCAGCGGGGTCCTCCGTCAGGCGTTGGCCACCCGACGGGGCTGGTACTCGTCGATGTCGGCGAACCCGATGTCGTCGTCGTCCAGGCCCACCACGGCGCTGTGCTGCCAGCCGGCCGGTGCCGGTGCTCGCGCCGCCACCACCCGACCGGGGTGCAGCGGATGCACCGGCGCCAGGGGCACGCTGGGGTGCGGCAGCGGCGGCAGTGCCTCCTGCGCGGCGGTCTCGAACACCTCGGCCGGTGCCGCCGTGCGCTGCACGGGAGCGGGACGGGTGCGGAGTGCCTCGCGGGCCGCGGCCCGGGCGGCGCGGCGAGCGGCCAGCCGTTCCCGTCGCGCAACCTTGCGCAGCACCAGCACGTAGCCCACCAGCGCGACGTCCAGCACGACCTGCGCGGTCCACAGCCAGGAGCTGAGGACGAGCGCGCCGACCAGCGTCAGCACCGTCAGGGCCGCGATACCCGCGAGCGTGCGCCGCCGCAGGGCGTGCACGTCCACCTGCAGCTCACCACTGGTGCGCAGGGCATCGCGATCGATCGACACCCGTTCGGTGGCGGCGTGGACGACGGGGTCCACCGTCCGGCGCCGCTTCAGCGTCCGACCTGAGTCGGCCAGCTCCACTGGACCTCCCTGGACGTCACCGCGGGTCACCACCATGGGCACCAGCACGACGAACCAGAGAACGACCAGAGCTGCCAAGAGCACGCCCGATCCCATACGAACACCACCTGTCACATCAGTCACTTGCGACGGCAGATTAAGCAGCTCGGACGCCCGGATGAGGGAGGCGCGCGGTGTGTCGCCGAGCGGCGTGTGGCCGGTGTGACGGGGGACGGCGTGTCACGCGTAGCCACCCCGCCACCGGTCACTCATCGTGCTATGTCGCCGGCCCGCCAGCGGGCGACCAGGCCACCGGGAAAGTCCTCGGCCAGCAACGCGTACGACAAGTGGTCGCGCCAGTCGCCGTCGATGTCCAGATAGCGGCGCAGGCGGCCCTCCTGGCGGAAGCCCAGCCGCTCGACGAGGCGCTGACTGGGCCCGTTCTCGGGCCGGATGTCGGCCTGCAGCCGGTGCAGCCCGACCTGACCGAACGCGTGGTCGGCCACCAGCGCGACCGCCAGCGAGGCCATGCCGCGCCCGGCGACCTCCCGGTCGATCCAGTAACCCAGATGCCCGGACCGCACGGCGCCGCGGACGATGTTGTCCACGGTCACCTGACCGGCCAGCCGGCCGTCCACGCGGATGGCGAACGGCAGCGACTGGCCCAGGCGGGCCCGGCGGGCGGCGGCGCGGCGCATGACCCGGTACGCCGCGGTGGTGTGCCGCTCCCGCCAGGGCACCGGCGCCGAAGGCTCCCACGGACTGAGCCACGCCTCGTTGACCACCCGCAACCGGCTCCACTCCGCGGCGTCGCGCCGTCGAAGAGGGTGCAGTTCGACGGGACCCCAGGTGAGCTGCGCGGGCCAGCCAGGGTGCTGCACGGCGTCGTTCACGGGGCGGCGTCAGCCGCCCAGCAGCAGCGGCATGACCGTGACCAGTCCCCCGGCCGCCACCTCCGTGACGTCCTCGTCGATGACGATGAGGCAGTTCGCCCGGGCCATGCGGGCCAGCAGCGCCTCGGTCCCGTCACCCACCGGCTCGACCACGTATCCGCCGTCGGGGTGGCGCATCACCGTGCCGTGCAGGTACTGCCGGTATCCGAGCGGAGAGGCCAGCGGCTGACCGGCGATCGCCTGGACGGTCCGGCGGAACAGCTGCCGCTTGCCCAGCATCAGCCGGATCGCCGGCCGGACGAAAACCTCGAAGGAGACCAGCGCCGCCACGGGCTCGCCGGGTATGCAGACGACCGGGATCTGGTCGCGGCCCAACCGGCCGAAGCCCTGCGCCGGCCCCGGGTGCATCGTGACCTGCCGGAAGCGCATCTCACCGAGCTCGGCCAGCACCTCCTGCACCATGTCGAACCCGCCGCTGGCGAAGGTGCCGGCGATGAGCACCAGGTCGCTGCGCAGGAGCTGGCTCTCCAGGACCTCGGTGAGCCGGCGTCGTTCCGTCGGCAGGATGCCCGACCGGTAGGCGTCGGCACCGGCGTCACGGGCGGCGGCGGCGAGCGCGTAGCTGTTGACGTCGACGACCTGGCCGGGCGACGGCGTGGTGCCGACGTCGACCAGCTCGGTGCCCGCGCAGAGGACGGCGATCCGCGGGCGCGGACGCACGAGCACGCGCTCCCGGCCCACGGCGGCGAGCAGGCTGATCTGGGCCGGCCCGATCGGGGTGCCCACCTGGACAGCCGGGTCGCCGGGGGCGACGTCGTCGCCGGTCCGGCGGACGTAGCTGCCGGCGGGCGGACCGGCGTGGACGGCGACCCGGACGACGCCCTGGTCGGTCCACACCGCCGGGACGACGACGTCGGCCCCGCCGGGGAGCATCGCCCCGGCACTCACCTTCAGCGCCATGCCCGGACCGATGGACGACGGCGCGCCGGCACCGGCGACGCTCTCACCCACGACGGCGAGCTCGACCGGCTCGTTCGGCGTCGCCGCGTACACGTCGTCCGCGCGGGCGGCGTACCCGTCGAGTGCCGCCTGGTCGAAGGCCGGCAGCGCGCGCTGGCTCACCACCTCTTCGGCGCAGAGCAGCCCCTGGGCGTCGAGGACCGCCAGCTCGATCGGCTCGGGCTGTGGCATGGCGGCGAGGATCTCGTCGAGCTGACTCTCCACCGCACGCATCTGCTCGAGCTGCGACTGCACCACGACCGGCGCCGAGTCGTTCGAGATCGGACGCGGGGACGGCACCAGGCCGACCTGGGCGGTGTCCCGGTATCCCCGGAACTCCCCACCCGTGCTCTCCGTACCGTCCATAGGGTCGGTCATCCTCACCGCCGTCGCTCTGCCGTGCCGTCCGCCGATCGCCGGCAGGGGCCTGTCCTGCACCGTCCGCGGCCCCGCGACGGGTCCAGGCCGGTGCCCTGACGCTCGATGGTGCCCTTGCCGGGCCCGGTCAGGACGACGACGCGCCCTTGTCCGGCAGCGTGGCCACGAACTCGTGCAGCCAGCGTCGCAGCGGCGGACCGAGGTCCTCGCGCTCCGAGGCCAGCTGGATGACGGCCTTGAGGTAGTCCAGCCGGTCGCCGGTGTCGTAGCGGCGGCCGCTGAAGACCACACCGTGGACGGGCTCGCCGCGGGCCACCAGGGTGGCCAGGGCGTCGGTCAGCTGGATCTCGCCGCCGCGGCCCGGAGCGGTCTTCCGCAGCACCTCGAAGATCTCCGGCGCCAGCACGTACCGGCCGATGATCGCCAGGCTGCTGGGCGCTTCGTCGACCGGCGGCTTCTCGACCAGGCCGGTGATCGTCACGACCTCGTCCCCGTCGATCACGGGGTGCTGTCCCGGCTCCACCGCCACCGCGCCGTACTTGTCGATGTTCTCCCGGCCCACGTCCAGCAGGGCGACGACCGACCCACCGTGCTCGGCCTGGACGGCGAGCATGTGCTCGAGCAGGTGGTCGCGGGCGTCGATGATGTCGTCGCCGAGCAGGACCGCGAAGGGCTCGTCGCCCACGAACGCCTCCGCCTGCAGCACGGCGTGCCCGAGGCCCTTCGCCTCGCCCTGCCGGACGAAGTGCACCTGGGCGATCTCCGTGGCGGCGTGCACGGCGGCCAGCCGCTCGGCGTCGCCCTTCTTCTCCAGCGCGGTCTCCAGCTCGGGGCTGCGGTCGAAGAAGTCCTCGATCGCGGCCTTGTTGCGGCCGGTCACCATCAGCACCTCGGGGAGCCCCGCGCGAGCGGCCTCCTCGACGATGTACTGGAGCGCCGGACGGTCGACCACGGGAAGCAGCTCCTTGGGCACGGCCTTCGTGGCCGGCAGGAACCGGGTGCCCATCCCCGCGACGGGGATGACGGCCTTCCGTGCCGGACGGGAGCTGGGGCTCGACATGGCGGCAGCCTAGCTAGCCTCCCGATGTGGCCTCTCCAGCCGACATCGGCGTCGCCAAGTCCGCTCTGCGCGAGCTGGGACTGGCGCGACGCCTCGCGCGGACCGCCGACGACCGGTCGGCAGCGACGGCCGCGGTGACGACCGCGCTGCTGGACGGCCTGGCCGGCGCCTCCGTCGTCGCGGCGTTCGCCCCGGACGAGACCGAACCCGGGCACGGGCGGCTCCCGGCCGCCTACAGCCGGCTGGGGGCGCGGATCCTGCTCCCGGTCGTGCCGGAGGAGGGTCGCGCTCTGCTGTGGGCAGTGGGCACCGGCGGTCTGGTCCCGGGCCGCTTCGGGCTGCTGGAACCGGTCGGTCCGCGGTTGGGCCCGACCGCGATCGGCACGGCCGACGTCGTCGTCGTCCCCGCCCTCATGGTGGCCCGGAACGGTGCGCGGCTCGGCCGCGGCGGCGGGTACTACGACCGCGCGCTGCGGCACGTGCGGCCCGGCGCGGTGCTGGTGGCCGTCGTCTTCGACGACGAGCTCCTCGACGAGCTGCCCGTGGAGGCGCACGACCGACAGGTGCACGCCGTCGTCACCCCGTCGGGCGGCTGGCAGGTGCTGTGACCGCGGGCCGGCTCTCGGGACCGCAGCCCAGGCGGAACCGGCGTCCCGCTGCGACAGTGGTCTGACCTCGTCCCCCGACGCCGTGGGAGCACTCGATGTCCCCTGAGATCTTCACCATCCTCGCGCTGGTCGTCATCTTCGCGATCGCCACGTTCCTGCCCATCAACATGGGTGCGCTGGCGTTCGTGGCGGCCTTCGTCGTCGGCACGCTGTCGGTGGGGATGAGCACCGAGGAGATCCTCGGCGGTTTCCCTTCGGGGCTGGTGCTCACCCTGATCGGCGTCACCTATCTGTTCGCGATCGCGCAGAACAACGGCACGGTCGACCTGCTGGTGCGCGGAGCGGTCAGGCTCGTCGGGGGCCATGTCGCCGCCATCCCGTGGATCATGTTCTTCGTCACCGCGCTGCTCACCGCGATCGGCGCGCTCTCCCCCGCCGCCGTCGCGATCATCGCCCCGATCGCGCTGACCTTCGCCGCGCGCCACGGAATCAGCCCGCTGCTGATGGGGATGATGGTGATCCACGGCGCCCAGGGCGGGGGCTTCTCCCCGCTCAGCGTCTACGGCGTGACGGTGAACAAGATCGTCGCGGACGAAGGGCTGCCGAACAGCTCGGTGGCGGTCTTCCTCGGCAGCCTGTTCTTCAACCTGGCGATCGCGCTGGTGCTGTTCTTCGTGCTCGGCGGCCGTTCGCTGCTCGGCCGGAAGGTGCAGGCGGAGGCGGTGCCGCACACCGAGCGCGCGCACGGCATCGTCGTCCGGGGGCACGGCGCCGAGCCCGGTCCGGCGGTGGGCGGGGGTTCGGGCGACGACGACGCCGGGCAGGCGCACACCCCCGACCGCCCCCAGCCGGTCCGCTTGGAGCAGGTCCTGACGCTGATCGGGCTGGTCACGGTGGCCGTCCTCGCGCTCGCTTTCAAGCTCGACATCGGCTTCGTCGCGATCACGGTCGCCGTCGTCCTGGCGCTGTTCTCCGCCCAGCAGCACAAGGGTGCGGTCAGCCAGATCAGCTGGTCGACGATCCTGCTGATCGCCGGGGTGCTGACCTTCGTGTTCGTGCTGCAGGAGGCGGGCACGATCGACTACATCGGAAAGGGGGTCACCGGGCTCGGCGCCCCGCTGCTGATCGCCCTCCTCCTGGCCTACATCGGAGGGGTGGTGTCGGCCTTCGCATCGTCGACCGCGATCATCGGTGTCGCCATCTCGCTGGCGGTGCCGTTCCTGCTCGCCGGGGACATCGGCGCCGTGGGCGTGGTGGTCGCCCTGTCCGTGGCCTCGACCATCGTCGACGTGAGCCCGTTCTCCACGAACGGCGCCCTGGTTCTGGCCAACGCGCAGGACGTCGACCGTGACCGCTTCTACAAGCAGATCCTGGCGTACGCCGGGATCGTCGTGGCCGTCGGACCGCTGCTCGCGTGGCTGGTGTTCGTCGTCCCCGGCTGGCTGTGATCTGATCGGAGCATCGTGAGCGGACCTCTGGACGGCGTCCTCGTCGTCGACCTGACCCGCGCCCTGGCTGGACCGCACGCCGGGATGATGCTCGGCGACCTCGGTGCCCGCGTGATCAAGGTGGAGAGCCCTGGCAGCGGTGACGACAGCCGCGGCTGGGGGCCGCCATTCGTCGATACGGAGGGGGCCGGCCGCGAGTCGACCTACTTCTTCTCGGCCAACCGCAACAAGGAGTCGATCACCCTCGACCTCAAGGACCCCGCGGACAAGGACCTGCTCACCGAGCTGCTCCGACGCGCGGACGTGCTGATGGAGAACTTCCGGCCCGGGACGCTGGCCCGGCTCGGGTTCGGCACCGACGTGCTGGCCGAGCTCAACCCGCGGCTGGTCACGCTGGCCATCAGCGGCTTCGGGCACGACGGCCCGGAGGGTCAGCGGGCCGGCTACGACCAGATCGCCCAGGGCGAGGCCGGCCTGATGTCGCTGACCGGGTCGGGACCGGAGGACCCGCAGAAGGTCGGCGTGCCGATCGGTGATCTGCTGGCCGGCATGTACGGCGCCTACGGCG
>JAOPWH010000048.1 GCA_025965795.1 Blastococcus sp. | reverse complement strand
CGCGGCCGTGTCGTCGGTGCCGTGGGCGACGGAGAACCGGCGGTAGTCGCTCTTCTTGGCCAGGCCGTCCTCGAACACCACCATGCTGGCCACGACGTTGGTGCCCTGGACGTGCGAGATGTCGATGCACTCGATGCGGAGGGGTGCGTCGGGGAGCTCGAGGGCCTCCTGCAGCTCCGACAGGGCCAGGGAGCGCGCGGTGAGGTCGCTGGCGCGCTTGACCCGGTGGCGGGCGAAGGACTCCTTGGCGTTGCGCTCGACGGTCTCCATCAGGTTGCGCTTGTCGCCGCGTTGGGGCACCCGCAGCGACACCTTTCCGCCGCGCAGTTCCTCGAGCAGCTCCGTGTAGACGTCGGCGTCCTCGGGGAGCTCGGGCACGAGCACCTCGCGCGGCACCGACTCCCCCGCCTCCCCGACGCCGGTCTGCTCGTCCACCCCGCCGTACACCTGGAGGAGGAACTGCTCGACGAGCTCGCCGGTGGTGACGGCCTCGACCTTGTCGACGATCCAGCCGCGCTGGCCGCGGACCCGTCCACCGCGCACGTGGAAGACCTGGACCGCTGCCTCCAGCTCGTCCTGCGCGAAGGCGACGACGTCTGCGTCGGTGCCGTCGCCCAGGACGACGGCCTGCTTCTCCATGGCCCGCTTGAGCGCGCCGAGGTCGTCACGGAGGCGGGCGGCCCGTTCGTACTCGAGACCTTCCGCGGCCTCGGCCATCTCCCGCTCGAGCCGCTTCATCATCGCGTCGGTACGGCCGGCCATGAAGTCGCAGAAGTCGTCGACGATGCGCCGGTGCTCCTCGGCGCTGACCCGGTCGACGCAGGGCGCGGCGCACTTGCCGATGTAGCCGAGCAGACAGGGTCGGCCGATCTGCCCGGCGCGCTTGAACACGCCGTTGGAGCAGGTGCGGGCCGGGAACACCCGGGTGAGGGTGTCGAGCGTCTCGCGGATGGCCCACGCATGCGCGTACGGGCCGAAGTAGCGGACGCCCTTCTTCTTCGGGCCACGCATCACCTGCAACCGCGGGTACTCCTCGTTGAGGGTGACGGCCAGGCTGGGGTAGCTCTTGTCGTCGCGGTAGCGGACGTTGAACCGCGGATCGAACTCCTTGATCCAGTTGTACTCCAGCTGCAGCGCCTCGACCTCGGTGCCGACGACGGTCCAGTCGACGCTCGCCGCCGTCGTCACCATCTGCCGGGTGCGGGGGTGCAGACCTGCGACGACGGCGAAGTAGCTGTTCAGCCGCTGCCGGAGGCTCTTGGCCTTGCCGACGTAGATGACCCGGCCGCTGGGATCGCGGAACCGGTAGACACCGGGTGACTCGGGGATGCTGCCGACCGCGGGGCGGTACGTGGACGGGTCGGCCATGGCTTCCACAGTAGGTGGGGATGCCGACAGGCCGGGCGCCCGGAGGCCCCCGCTGTCCCCACCGTCACAGCTGTCGCCGTCGATCGCCGCAGGGAAGTCCGCGGCGAACTGGTTGAGCGGTTCCGATGCGGGACGTCTGCCACGCGGACCAGCTCCGGGACAGGCCGGGCGAGGCCGCAGAACCGCCCTCGCTGCTGCCGGCCGGCCGGGATGGTGATGTGCTCGGTGCACGCCCGTGCCGGCGCACCGCTCGTATTCGGCGCACCGCTCGTATTCGGCGCACCACCTGGCCTTCGCCTGACACCCCCAACTATCCGTTTCTGTGGGTGGCCCCTGCGTGATGGCGCGCGCACTTCAGGTACGGCGCCGTTCACTGGTCCTCCCTTTCGGTGACCGCCCATGAATGATCCCGCGGCACCAGTTCCCAGCCTCTGCTCAGCCAGGAGTGCCTCATGGCCGGACTACCCAGTCGTTGGATCGCCGTCGTCGGAGCCGTGTGCACCGTGGTGGTCGGACCAGTGCCCGCCCTGGCCAGCGGAAGCGGCTCGCCGTCGGCCACCACCGCCGCATCGGCGGTCACCCTGACATGGCGGCCGTGCGCGACCGGCGAGGACGGCGCTGCGGCCGGGGTCCGGTGCGCCACCGCCGACCTGCCGATGGACTACGCCCAGCCGGGCGGCGCGGAGGTGCACATCGCCCTGGCCCGGGTGCCCGCGACGGACCGGGCCCACCGCATCGGTTCCCTCTTCTTCAACTTCGGTGGCCCCGGCGGTACCTCCGTCGACTATCTGCAGGCGGCCGGCGCTGGGCTCTTCGCCGAGCTCAACCGGCGCTTCGACATCGTCGCCTTCGACCCCCGTGGCGTCGGGCAGAGCTCCCCGTCGATCGACTGCCGGGTGGACCAGGAGCGGACTGGCATCTACTCGCAGCCCGTGCCGACACCACAGACACTGGACCGCAACGCCTACATCGCCAAGGTGAGGTCGTACGTCAAGGCATGCGTGACGAGGAACGGCGAGATTCTCCGGCACGTGTCGACGGCGAACGTCGCGCGCGACCTGGACGCACTCCGGGCGGCGGTAGGCGACCGCAAGCTCACCTATCTGGGGTTCTCCTACGGCACCTTCCTCGGCGCCACCTATGCCGCGCTGTTCCCCCGCAACTACCGGGCCCTGGTGCTCGACGGTCCGATCGACGCGGAGCAGTACATCAACGACCCGATCAGGGGGATCGCGGAACAGACCGCGGGCTTCGAGGACGCGCTCGACCGTTTCCTCGCTGCGTGCAAGGCCAATCAGGATGCCTGCCAGCACTTCGGCGGGTACGACCCCTCGAAGGCGTTCGACGCCCTCATCGCGCGTGCGGGGCAGCACCCGATCCGCGCCGCCGGTTACACGCCCGACCCGCGGCCGGTGGACGGCGACGACATCCGGATGGCGACCGCCGCGTTCCTCTACTCGAAGCAGAACTGGGGCGCGCTGGCGCAGGCCTTGGCGGAGGCCGCGCGAGGTGACGCGACGTTCCTCCGAGCCGTGGTCGACGAATCGTTCTACGTGCGGAACCCGGAGACCGGAAAGTTCGACCCGCTCACAGACCGCTACTTCGCCATCGGGGCATCCGAGCAGCGCTACCCGCATGCTCAGGAGATCTACTTCGACCGGGGCGCCCGTTCCTACCGCGACTACCCGCACTTCTGGTACAACACCGGCTACGCGGAGCTGAGTTACGGGTTGTGGCCGGCTCACGACGCGGACGCCTACGCCGGCCCCTTCACCATCCCCGCATCGTCGGCA
>JAOPWH010000002.1 GCA_025965795.1 Blastococcus sp. | reverse complement strand
GATAGGGCTCGTAGGCGCCGGTCGAGCGCAGGACCAGGGTCCAGGACGGCGCGGCGTCGCCGGCCAGCACGCGGGTCGAGATGATCCGCGAGGTCATGTCCACCCGCTCCAGCGAGCGGCCCAGGATGAGGAACAGCCAGCTCTCGTCGCGGCTCATCGTGGCGTCGGCGAGCCCGAAGAACTTCGCCGACCGCTCGCGGACGAACCGGAACAGCGAGTGCGGGCCGTAGCGCCGGGCCATGGTGCGCTGCTGAGGCAGGGCGTTGTGGGTGACGTTGAGCGATTCCCAGATCTCGGCCGACAGCACCTCGCGGGCACCCCGGGCGTTCTCCCGGGCCGCCGACAGCGCGCCCACGATCGAGCTGGGACTGGTCCGGTCGAAGGCCAGGGTGGCCAGCACCTTCTCGGTGTCGGCCTCCTCCTCCGGCGTCGGTGAGCCCATCAGCGCGAGCAGGTTGGCGCAGGCCCGCCGCTCGACGATCCACGGGTCCTCGACCAGCCGCTGGGTGTGCACGTCGAGGATCCGGGCGGTGTCGTCGGCCCGCTCCACGTAGCGGCCGATCCAGAACAGCGACTCCGCGATCCGGCTCAGCACCGCACACTCCCTGTCGGCCTCGGCCGGAGGCTCGGCGCGAGCCTGCGAGTGTCGAGAAGGGCGAAATCCTTCAACTGTTGCTGCTGCTGCCCCTGGCCGACGGCGGGGTCGTTCAGCGGTCCGGGGTCCTGCGCCGGCGGGTCCTCGGGGAGGTCCGCGGCGGTGAACTCGATGCGGGTCAGGTCGGGCTGTTCGGGCTCGGCCGCCTGGCGCGGCGGGCTGAGCACCCAGGTGTCCTTCGACCCGCCGCCCTGGCTGGAGTTGACCACCAGCTCGCCCTCCGGCAGCGCTACACGGGTGAGCCCGCCCGGGAGCACCCAGACCTTCTCCCCGTCGTTGATCGCGAACGGCCGCAGGTCGACGTGCCGAGGCGCGATCCGGCCGCCGATCAGCGTCGGGCAGGTGGACAGTCCGATCGGCTTCTGGGCGATCCAGTCCCGGGGCTTCGCGCGCACCTTGACCGCGAGCTCCGCGAGCGTCTTCTCCTCGGCGCGCGGCCCGATGACGATGCCCTTGCCGCCGGAGCCGTCGACCGGCTTGAGCACCAGCTGGTCGAGGGACTCCAGCACCCACTCGACGGTGTCGGTCTCGTCGAGCCGGTAGGTGTCGGCGTTCTGCAACACCGGCTCCTCGCTCAGGTAGTAGCGGATCAGGTCGGGCACCCAGGTGTAGAGCAGCTTGTCGTCGGCCACGCCGTTGCCGACCGCGTTGGCGATCGTCACCCGGCCCGCGCGGGCGGCGTTGAGCACCCCGGCGCAGCCGATCACGGAGTCGGGCCGGAAGTGCACCGGGTCGAGGAACTCGTCGTCGATGCGGCGGTAGATGACATCGACCCGCTGCTGGCCGTCCGTCGTCCGCATGCTGACCTGGTTGCCGGCGCAGACCAGGTCGCGCCCCTCCACCAGCTCGACCCCCATCTGGCGGGCCAGCAGCGCGTGCTCGAAGTAGGCGGAGTTGTAGACGCCGGGGGTGAGGACGACGACCGTCGGGTCGGCGACGTTGGACGGCGCCGAGGCCTTCAGCGCGGCCAGCAGGCGGCTCGGGTAGTCGGCGACGGGCTGGATGCGGTGGTCGGCGAACAGCTCGGGCAGCACCTGGCTCATCGCTGCCCGGTTGGTGATCACGTAGCTGACCCCCGACGGCGAACGGAGGTTGTCCTCGAGCACCCGGAAGTCGCCGGCCTCGTCGCGCACCAGGTCGATGCCGGAGACGTGCACCCGCACGCCGTTGGCCGGCACGAGCCCGTGCGCCTGGCGGTGGAAGTGCGCGCTCGTGGTGACGACGCTGCGGGGCACCACCCGGTCGGTGAACACCTGCCCGGCGCCGTAGACGTCGGCGAGGAACGCCTCCAGCGCGTGCACCCGCTGGGCCACCCCGCGCTCGATCAGGTCCCACTCCTCGGGGCCGATCACCCGCGGCACGATGTCGAGCGGAAAGGGCTGCTCCTCACCGGCATGGGCGAAGGTGACCCCGGCGTCGCGGTAGGTCTGGGACAGGACGTCGGCCCGGGCCGCCAGCTCCTCGCCCGCCATCGGCTGCAGCGACGCGAAGAGTCCGGCGTAGGCCGCGCGCGGCTCGGCCGTGCCGGCGAACATCTCGTCCCACTGCTGCCCGAGCGGGTAGCCGTCGAAGAGGTCCGCCATGAGTCGAACCTAGTGAGGGCGTGTGTCCCCCGCGTTTCGAAGCACCGCCTCGGCTGCGTCCTGCTCGACGGCGGACGGCTCGACCGGCTCCGCCACGGTCGTCCTCGGCAGCCGCAGGCACGCCACGGCCCCCAGCAGGACGACGACGGCGACGGCACCGAAGCCGGCCTCCGTGCTCACCGCGGCGGCCAGCGGCGGCACCGCCAGGTTGCCGAGGATCCCGCCGAGCGCCATGGCCAGGGACATCGCCGACACCGCGGTCGCACGTCGGGCGGCGTCCACCCGGGTGTGCAGCACCGCGCTCAGCAGCGGCCACGACGAGCCGTGGGCCAGGTAGTAGACGGCGAAACCGAGACCGGCCACCACCAGCACGTCCGGCCCGGCGATCACCACCATCGCGGCCGCCCCCAGCGTGAAGTACAGCGCGCAGGTGGCCCGCGTGGAGCCCCACAGGAGGCGGCGCAACGCCGGCGTCAGCACCGCGCCGACGGCCGCACCGGCGAAGGAGATCGCGAGAACGGTGCCGTAGACCGCGGCACCGCCGTCCCGACCGCCGGCCAGGTGGGCGAAGCGCACCGGCCCCAGCAGCTCGCAGGCGACCAGTCCGACGCCCCCGACGGCGGTCAGCACGAGGACCAGCCGCATCGGTCCGTCGGTGACCGACAGCCGGACCGCTCCGGTCACCGTGGCCGGCATCTCCCGGACACCGGCGACGAGCGCCGCACGGACACTGCCGGGACGTGGCGGCCGGTCCTCGGTCAGCAGTCCCGCGACGGCGACGATGAAGACCACGTCGAGGACGACGGCGCCGAGATAGGGCAGCGCGAGCGCCTCGGCGCCGGCCCCGCCGAGTGCCGCGGGCAGGAAGCCACCGATGATCGCGCCGACTGCGAGGCTGCCGCCGTCGGCCGCGGAGTGCTTCGACAGCCCGGGTGCGAGGTCGGCCGCCGGATCGATCCGGTGGACGGGGTCGACGTACCAGGCCTCGACCGGCCCGGAGTCCAGCGCCCGGCCCACGCCCATCCGCAGGAACGCGCCCAGGAACCCGGGGAAGCTCGTCGCCGTCGCGAAGACCCGGCACGACCCCAGGTGCAGGACGGCGCCGGCCACGACCACCGGACGGCGGCCGAGGACGTCGGCGAGCCCGCCGGTGGGCAGTTCGAGGACGATCACCACGATCCCGTGCACGGTGAACAGCAGCCCGATCTCGGCGAGGGTGAGGCCCCGGGCCTGGGCGAGCAGCACGGTGATCGGCGTGGTGAGCCCGACGGGCAGCCAGCGCAGGGCGGTGAGACCCACCAGGCGGCGGGTGGCCGAGCGGACGGTCTGCGGCGCGCTCATGAGGGGTACCGCCGCACCGGGACGAGGTCGGTGAACACGAAGACGAGCTCGGTCCCCTCGACCGGGGCCTCGCCGGGATGTGCCGTGATCCAGCGCTGCATCAGGGCGTGCAGCTCGGCGGAGAGCTCCCGGGCCTCCTCGGGCCGCAGCCGCATGCCGTAGTCGTTGAGCGAGGCCGCCGCGGTCCATGCCGGGTCCAGCTCGGCCTTCTGCGACCGCCAGGCCTCGAAGATCCGGCCCCGCACGTCCACCTGCATGCGGGCCATCTCGTCCTCGACCTCGACGCCGCCCTCCTGCGCGAGGAGGTCCGCCGCCTGCCAGCTGGTCATCCGGTGCCGGGCGCGCCACCAGCGCTCCCGCGCCGTGCCCTGGCCCTCGACCTCCTCCACGAAGCCGTACCCCTCGAGCTGACGCAGGTGGTAGCTGGTCGCGCCGCTGCTCTCACCCACCGACCGGCCGAGCTGGCTGGCGGTGGCCGGCCCGTTCATCCGGAGCTGAGCGAGGAGGCGATTGCGCAGGGGGTGGGCGAGCGCCCGCAGCGCGCGCACGTCGGTCACCTGGACCGCGGGTTCCAGCGGGGTCCCGTCGATCGCCATGACGGCAGGCTAGGAGTGCAAAGAATTCTTTGCAAGACTTTCTTTGCACTCAGTCGTCGTCAGTGCCGAGCACCCCCAGCCAGGCGCGGAGCGCACCGTCGGAGAGCAGCCGGCCGACGCGGGAGGACTGCTCCTCGGCCTGCTGGAACGCGGGCTCCTCCCCGTGCCGGCGGGCGATCTCCGCCGCCACGGCGTCGGCCCGCCGGGTCCACTCCGCCGGGCTGTCGCTCAGGTCGGCGTCCGCGGTCTCCTCGAGCCGGAACCCGGCGTCGGCGAGCAGATGGCGCAGCTCCGGCCCGGTCGGGAACTCGTTGCCCTCGGGCAGCGGCGGCGGCAGCGGCCGGTCGGCGACGAACACCAGCAGGCCGAGCCGGCCGCCCGGCCGCAGGACCCGGCGCAGCTCCGCCAGGGCGCCCGCCTTGTCCGACGTCGTGCACAGGACGCCGAGACACCAGGCGGCGTCGAAGGAGCCGTCGGCGAACGGCAGCTGCTGGGAGACCGCGACCACCGACGGCAGCCCGAACAGGTGGCGACCGGCACGGACCGCCGCCTCCATCGGCTCGGCGCACACCGGCCGCAGCCCGCGCTCGGCGGCCAGCCAGCCCGCCGGCCCCCCGACGCCGGAGCCGTCGTCGAGAAGGCGCGTCCCCGCTTCGATCCGCAGCCGGTCGGCGAGCCACCGGAGGCCGCCCTCGCTCCCGCTCCCCCGGCAGCCCGCCGGTACGGCGTGTTCGGACCCGAGGGCGCGGACCGCCTCCTCCGTCCATGCGGCGACGGTGCCGAACTCGGCCTCCATCGCCTCGCTCTCGAGCTCGGTCATCGCGCCTCCATGAGCTGTTCGGCCACGGCCGCCTTGATCCGCGCCCCGTCGTCCTCACCGCGGGCCGAGCCCATGCCCGACAGGTTGACCCCCACGACGCCGGGAACGGCGAGCAGCTCAACCGCCTCCGCCACCGCCGCCGCGATCCCGGCCGCGCGGGGGTCGGGAGCGGCCAGCACCCGCTCCACCACGGCGGCGTCCAGGTGCAGGCCCGGAAAGCGTTGCAGCACCCGCGCCGACGGCTCGTCGGTGTAGACGGCGACCCCGGCCACGAACGGCAGGGTGGCCCCTGCCGCGCGCGCGGCGGCGACGAACGCGGTCACCCGCGCCGGGGTGCTCACGTGGTTGAGGACGCACAGGTGCGCGCCCGCCCGCTGCTTCTGCACGACGCGGGCCGGGCGCAGCTCCACGGGCGGCGCCTCCGGCGACTCGGGGACGGCGACCCGCAGCCCGGCCTGCGCGGCCAGCGCCGCCAGCCGGGTGCCGTCGAGGTCGAAGACCTGGGTGACCCCCGGCCGGACGCTGACGCCGCGGCCGTCGCCGGTGACACAGAGGACGCCGTCCACCCCGACCGACGCCAGCCCGGCCAGCTCCTGCTCCAGGACGACGCGGTTGCGATCGCGACAGGCGAGCGTCGTCCAGATGCGGCCACCGGCCCCGATGACCTCGGCGGCGAACATCGTGGGCGGGAAGTCGGGCCGGTTGGCGTGCTCACCGACCAGCAGGCCGTCGCACACCGGCGCCAGGACCCCGACGATCCGGCGTACCGACGCCGGATCGAACGGTGCCACGCTGAGATCGGCCAGGACGAGGGGTCCCGTACCGGGGCGCGGGCCGGACGCCTCGACAGCCGGGCCGGGCCAGGCCACCACTGGCTGGCCGAGGAAGACACATCGGTGCTCGGCCAGCTCGCACCGCTCGTCGTCGCGCACCCCGCCGCACGGGCCGAAGACCATCCGTTTCGGGCAGCCGAGCCGCCCGGCGGGCGCGGGCGGGGGCTGCATTCCGAAGAGCTGACCCGTCCCGGCGGCCGCGAAACCCGGCCGCCGCCGGCCCCGCGGAATCAAGGGAAGACAACGGGCCCCCGCAGCGCTACAGTCCCCAGTAGTTGAGCCCTCAACCAAGGAGACCGGCATGCCTGCCGTGACCGTCGAAGACACCACCACCCTCCTCCGCGTCCCGCTCCCCGCGCCGGGCACGGTGCGCCGCCGCGTCCGCTCGGTGACCACGGCTCCCTCGGGCTTCGAGGGCGAGGGCTTTCCCGTCCGCCGCGCCTTCGCCGGGGTCGACCTGCGCGACCTCGACCCCTTCATCCACATGGATCAGATGGGCGAGGTCGAGTACGCACCGGGCGAGCCCAAGGGGACGTCGTGGCATCCGCACCGCGGGTTCGAGACGGTCACCTACATCATCGACGGCACCTTCGAGCACGCCGACAGCCACGGTGGCGGCGGGACCATCAGCAACGGCGACACCCAGTGGATGACCGCCGGTGGCGGGGTGCTGCACATCGAGAAGCCGCCGGAGTCGCTGGTCGTCAGCGGTGGGCTGTTCCACGGCCTGCAGCTGTGGGTCAACCTGCCCCGATCGCAGAAGTGGGTCGAGCCGCGGTACCAGGACCTGCGGGCCCAGGAGTCCGTACTGCTGGCC
>JAOPWH010000030.1 GCA_025965795.1 Blastococcus sp. | reverse complement strand
GGCGCGGTCTACCTGCACACGCTCATCGCCTCGACGCCCACCGCGGCCAACGCCGGGTACTACGCCGCGATCGTGGCCGAGCAGGCCGTGCTGCGCCGCCTCGTCGAGGCCGGCACCCGGGTCGTGCAGCTGGGCTACGGCGCGGCCGGCGGCAAGGGCGACGTCGACGACATCGTCGACCGCGCCCAGCAGGAGATCTACGACGTCACCGAGAAGCGCATGAGCGAGGACTACTCGCGCCTCGAGGACATCCTGCAGCCGACGATGGACGAGCTGGATGCCATCGCGTCCCGCGGTGGCGTGAGCCGTGGCGTGCCCACCGGCATCCGCGACCTCGACGAACTGACCAACGGTCTCCAGTCGGGCCAGATGATCGTCATCGCGGCCCGACCCGGCGTGGGCAAGTCGACGCTCGGTCTGGATATTGCCCGGTCTTGTTCCGTGAAGCACCACATGCCGGCGGCCATCTTCTCGCTGGAGATGAGCAAGCACGAGATCACCATGCGTCTGCTCTCGGCGGAGGCGAAGGTGCCGCTGCACCACATGCGCGCCGGCACGCTGTCCGACGAGGACTGGTCGAAGCTGGCCCGCCGGATGGGTGAGATCGCCGATGCGCCGCTCTACATCGACGACTCCCCGAACATGACCATGATGGAGATCCGGGCGAAGGCGCGGCGGCTCAAGCAACGCAACGACCTGAAGCTCGTGGTCATCGACTACCTCCAGCTGATGACGTCGGGCAAGCGGGTGGAGAGCCGCCAGCAGGAGGTCTCGGAGTTCTCCCGTGCCCTGAAGCTCCTCGCCAAGGAACTCGAGGTGCCGGTCATCGCCATGTCGCAGCTGAACCGTGGCTCCGAGCAACGTCAGGACAAGAAGCCGATGCTCTCCGACCTCCGCGAGTCCGGCTCGATCGAGCAGGACGCCGACATGGTCATGATGATCCACCGCGAGGACATGTACGAGAAGGAGTCCCCGCGGGCCGGCGAGGCCGACATCATGCTGGTCAAGCACCGCAACGGGCCGACGGCGAACGTCACCGTGGCTTTCCAGGGCCACTACAGCCGCTTCGTGGACATGGCGAACTGATCGTGGACACCGTCCTCGCCCCCGGTGGCGACCTACCCGACCTGCCGGTGCCACAGGTGGCGCTGCTGTCCGGCCCCGCGGGGGTCGTTCCGAGCAGCGCGCAGGCGGCCGGCGGGATCACCGTCTCGGCCGCAGCCAGCTCGTCCCCGAGCCAGGAGCGCCTGGTGCGGATCGCCTCGATGATCCGCGACGCGGAACGCGCGATGCCGGAGCGGGACCGCCACGAGCGCCGTCGGCAGGTTGCCGGCCCGGTGCCGCTGTTCACCAGGCGACCGGCACGCTCCTCGGCACGGGCCCGTACGGCGGCCTAGCGACACCCGCTGCCGCCCCGGTAGCAACGTAGCGGCGGGTGCGGCCCGACCGCGGCCACCGGCCCACAGGCGGATCCCGTAGCCGATGTGACCGCCGGCCCGGAACAGGAAGTCGTCCAGTCGTGGCCCGGCGCGATCGCCCCGAGAACGCGCCTGCCTCGACGACCCACCAGGGCGTGCAGTGCACCCGTCCCGGAGCGGGTCGCACCGTCGTGCCCGATCCCCGGCGTCACCGCCCGACCCAGGCCGCGAGTCCATCCGCCGGACGCGCGTCGTCGTCGGTGAGCAGGCCGGCGCCGTCCTCGTGGGTTTCCAGTCGTCGGCGGCAGCGAGCCATGGGGGTGCAGGAGCGCCGGTCGGCTCGATCAGCTCCCGCACACAGAGGCCGTAGCCGAGCCCCTGTCCCGGCCCCGTAGCGTCGTCACATGATCCTCGAGCACGCGCTGCTGCCGGTGGTGCCCGGCCGTGAAGAAGCCTTCGAGCACGCGTTCGCCGAGGCGCGGCAGATCATCGCCGGGATGCCGGGCTTCGCCGGACTGACGTTGTCGCGGTGCCTGGAGCGTCCGGGCACCTACCTGTTGCTGGTCCAGTGGCAGCGCCTCGAGGACCACACCGAGGGCTTCCGCGGGTCGCCGCAGTACCAGCAGTGGCGGGCGCTGCTGCACTCCTTCTACGAGCCGTTCCCCGCCGTCGAGCACTTCGCTACGGTGCAGACCGCGTGACGGCGGCCCGGGTCACGGCCACGCGAACGCCCTCGTGACGTACCTGGCGGCAGCCGAAATGAACCGGAGAGGCCCAGAACCAGCGTTCTGGGCCTCTCCGGTTCGGCGGTAGAGCGGGGTCAGGCGGCCTGCGACAGCTGACGCCGGACCTTCTTGCCGCCCGTCGTCATGCGGACCAGCTTGACCACCTGCGCCGGGGCGTTCTTCGGCGTCGTCTCGGCCAGCCAGCCGTTGGGCAGGGACAGGCGGACCACCTTGTGCCAGGCGCTCGCCACCTGCTTGTAGAGGGGCGCCGAGTGATAGGTGAGCCCGTAACGGTCGAAGATGTCCTTCACCCGCGGCGCGATCTCGGCGTACCGGTTGCTCGGCAGGTCGGGGAACAGGTGGTGCTCGACCTGGTGCGAGAGGTTCCCGGTCATGAGGTGCATCGCCTTGCTGCCGGAGATGTTCGCCGAGCCCAGCATCTGGCGCAGGTACCACTCGCCGCGGGTCTCGCCCTCGATCGACGTCCGCTCGAACGTCTGCACGCCCTCGGGGAAGTGGCCGCACATGATCACCGAGTGCGACCAGAGGTTGCGCACCACGTTGGCGGTGAAGTTGGCCGCCAGGGTCGGCAGGAACGACGGGCCCGACAGCGCCGGGTGGATCAGGTAGTCCTTGGTGGCCTGCCGGCGGATCTTGCCCAGCACGGCCTTCACGCCGGCCTTGAACGCCGGGTCGTTGCGCCGCTTCTTCGACGCGAGGTTCTTGCCCAGCTCCAGGTCATAGGCGGCGATGCCGTACTCGAAGAAGCACGCGTTGATGAAGTTCCAGAGCGGCTGCGCCAGGTACAGCGGGTGCCAGCGCTGGTCCTCGTCGACCCGCATGATCCCGTAGCCGAGGTCGTTGTCCTTGCCGATCACGTTCGTGTACGTGTGGTGCAGCTCGTTGTGCGAGTGCTTCCACTG
>JAOPWH010000027.1 GCA_025965795.1 Blastococcus sp. | reverse complement strand
CCGGCCGACTCCGCCGGCCACCGCCGGCCGCCCGTTGCCGGACTTCCCGCCCGTACGGCGGCGCGTCGAGGAGGCGGACGCCCTGGGCACGGCCGAACGGCCCTCCGCGGCCTCGGCTCGGCCGGCGGTCGGTGGCGCGGCCTCGGCTCCGCCCCCGGTCGGTGGCGCCCACACGGACCCTCGCGGGAGTGCCGCCGACGGGCACGGGGACGAGAAGCGGCTGGCCGATCTGCTCGCCGAGAACGGTGTCGAGCCGTCGGCCGGGGGCCGGCGGCGGCGCAGGTACCGGGAGGACGGCGAGGGCGACGACGTCCTCGCCCGGGTCCTCGGTCTCAGCTGAAAGGGCCCCCCACCGCTCGCAGGCTCGCGGCCGGTCCCTGAGAGGCGGCCGTCAGCCGCGCGACAAGCGCCCGCCGTCGAGCACGAGCGTCTGTCCCGTGACCCACGCCGCGCCGTCGCCCAGCAGGTAGGCCGCCGCCTCCCCGACGTCCTCGGGCACCCCGAGGCGTCCGACGGGGTACTGCTGGGCCACCTCGTCCTCGCGGCCCTCGTACAGCGCGCCGGCGAAGCGGGTCTTGACCACGGCCGGCGCGACCGCGTTGACCCGCACCGCCGGGCCGAGCTCGACCGCGAGCTGGGTGGTCAGGTTGATCACCGCCGCCTTGCTCACGCCGTAGGCGCCGATGCCCGGCGAGGAACGCAGCCCCGCGACCGAGGCCACGAACAGCACCGCGCCGCCGTGCTCGGACATCCACGCCCGCCACGCCTCCTGCACCAGCCCCAGGGACGAGACGACGTTCGTGTCGAGGATCTTGCGGAAGGCGTCGAGTTCCAGCTCGGTCAAGGGCCCGTGGACGGGATTGACGCCGACATTTCCGACCAGCATCTCCAGGCTGCCGAACGTCTCCACCGCCGTCCGTACCGCCGTGGCGCGGTGCTCGGCGTCCCCCGCATGACCGGGTACGGCGACGGCGACCTCTGCACCGCCCAGTGCCTCGACCGCCGCGGCCAGCGCGTCGGCCTTGCGGGCGGTGAGCACCACCCGTGCGCCGCGGTCGACCAGGCTGCGGGCGATGGCCAGCCCGATGCCGCGGCTGCCGCCGGTGACGAGGGCGGTGCGGCCCTCGAGCGTGCGTTCCACGGGCGTGCCCATGCTGCCTCCTGCGGTCGCGACGTGGCGCGGATGGCCGGTCCGCGGAGTGAGCCAGCCCACAGTGCCCAGACGTTGCGGCCCGGGCAAACGGGACAGACACTCGCGTCGAAGCGCTCGTTCCGCGTGACACATCAGGTTGCAGCGGAGCGACCGCCCGGCAGGACCGAACACCGCACCATTTCCTACGACGAGCACCACCAGCGGCCCACGACGGCGTGGGCCGACCGACGTCCGGTACCCGGCAGGGACTGGAACGAGAGGTGTATCGATGCCTGCTCCCCGCAGGACCCTTCGCGCCGGGTTCTCTCCCGCCCAGGCCCTGACGCCCGCCGCACCGGCCCGCCTCCGCGTGGGCATCGTGGGTGCCGGCCGCGTCGGCTCAGTGCTCGGTGCCGCTCTCTCCGCCGCAGGTCACGAGGTCGTGGCCGCCGCGGGTCTGTCCGCCGGCTCCGCCGAGCGCGCCGCCCGCCTTCTGCCCGGTGTGCCGCTCCTGCCCACCGACGAGGTGGTCGCCGCCGCGGACCTCGTCGTCCTCGCCGTTCCCGACGACACCCTCGCGGGCCTGGTGGCCGGCCTCGCCGAGACCGGCGTCTGGCGGGCCGGGCAGCTGACCTTCCACACCTCGGGCGCCCATGGTCTGGCCGTCCTGGAGCCGGCCGAGCAGGCCGGGGTCCTGCCGCTCGCCCTGCACCCCGCCATGACCTTCTCCGGCGCCCCCGAGGACGCCGACCGCCTGCTCGGGGCCCCCTTCGGGGTGACGAGCCGGCCACTGCACCGGCCGGTCGCCGAGACCCTGGTGCTGGAGATGGGCGGTGAGCCCTTCTTCGTCGCCGAGGACGACCGGCGGCTGTACCACGCCGCCCTGGTCACCGGCGCCAACCACCTGGTCACGCTCGTGGCCGAGGCCGCCGATCTGCTGCGCACCGCGGGGGTGACCGAACCGGCCCGCGTGCTGGGGCCGCTGCTCACCGCCGCGCTGGACAACGGCCTGCGCCGGGGTGACAAGGGCCTGACGGGACCGGTGAGCCGCGGCGACGTCGGCACGGTCTCCGACCATCTCGACACGCTCACCCGACGCGCACCCGAGTCGGTCGCGGCCTATGTGGCCATGGCCCAGCGCACCGCCGAGCGGGCGCTGGCGGCGGGGCGGCTCAAGCGGCACGAGGGCGCGCCGCTGCTGGATCTTCTCGGTGGCCACGTTCCCGGTTCCCTCGCGAGCGAGCGGGCGGAGGGGTGAACGTGCTCCTTCGACCGGTCGTCGCCGAGACCTCCGCCGACCTCCGCCGTCTCCGCGACGCGCTGCCCGGCCCGGTCGCGCTGGTTCCCACGATGGGCGCGCTGCACGAGGGCCACCGGACGCTGGTGCGCGCCGCCCGGCAGCGCGCCGCGAGCGTGCTGGTCTCCGTCTTCGTCAACCCGACGCAGTTCGGTCCCGGCGAGGACTTCGACCGCTATCCCCGCACCTGGGACGCCGACCTGGCGGCCCTGGGCGAGGAGGGCGCCGACCTGGTCTTCCATCCGCAGGTCGACGACGTCTACCCGCCGGGATCGCTCGGCGTCACGGTGGCGCCGGGCCCGCTCGGCGAGGTGCTCGAGGGCGCCGTCCGCCCGGGGCATTTCGCCGGCGTGCTCACCGTCGTCGCCAAGCTGTTCGGTCTCGTCCGGCCCGACCTGGCGATCTTCGGCGAGAAGGACTACCAGCAGCTCACCCTGATCCGCGCCATGGCGCGGGAGCTCGCGCAGGGGGTGGAGGTCATCGGTGTGCCCACCGTCCGTGAGGACGACGGGATGGCGCTCTCCAGCCGCAATCGCTACCTGAGCGCGGAGCAGCGGAGCGCCGCCGCCGCCCTGTCCGCCGCTCTCCGTGCCGGTGCCGACGCGGGACCGCGCGGCGCCGAGGCCGTCCTCGCCGCCGCCCGGGCGGTGCTCGACGACGAGGCCGGACTCGTCCAGGACTACCTCGAACTCACCGATCCCCGGCTCGGTCCGGCGCCTGCCGTCGGCCCGGCCCGCCTGCTGGTCGCGGCCCGCGCGGGCAGCACCCGCCTGCTCGACAACGCCGCGGTCCAGCTCGGAGAACCCCGATGATGCGCACGATGCTCAAGTCCAAGATCCACCGCGCGACCGTCACCCAGGCCGACCTGCACTACGTGGGCTCGGTGACCGTCGACGAGGACCTGCTCGACGCCGCCGACCTGCTCCCTGGGGAGCAGGTGGCGATCGTCGACGTGAGCAACGGCGCGCGCCTGGAGACCTACGTGATCCCCGGGAGGCGGGGCAGCGGCGTGATCGGTATCAATGGCGCGGCCGCCCACCTCGTGCACCCGGGCGATCTGGTGATCCTGATCAGCTACGGCGTCATGGACGAGGCAGAGGCCAAGGGCTACCTTCCGCGGGTCGTGCACGTCGACGGGGGCAACCGGATCGTCGAGCTCGGTGCCGACCCCGCGGCGCCGTCCCCGGGCGTGCTGGGCCAGGTCCGCGGCGACGTCGCCCGGTGACGGCCCGGAGGTCCGATCCGTGCTCCTGACCGTCGACGTCGGTAACAGCCAGACCGTGCTCGCCACCTTCGACGGCGACCAGCGGATCGACAGCTGGCGGGTCACCACCGCTCCTCGTGCCACCGCGGACGAGCTGGGCCTGCTCTGGCGGGGCCTGCTCCGCGACACCGAGATCACCGGTGTCGCGGCCTGCTCCACGGTGCCCCAGCTGTTGCCGGCCCTCCGCGAGCTGCTCGACTCGCTCGCCGTTCCGGTCGTCCTCATCGGCCCGGGGGTGCGGACCGGCGTCCCGCTGCACGTGGACAACCCGCGCGAGGTGGGCGCCGACCGCGTGGTCACGGCCCTCGCCGCGCACGAGCTGTTCGGCCGTGGCCCCGAGGGGCGGGGTCGTCCGGTGATCGTCGTGGACTTCGGCACGTCGACGAACGTGGACGCCGTCGGACCCGACGGGCAGTTCCTCGGCGGCGCGCTGGCTCCGGGCTTGGAGGTCAGCCTCGACGCCCTGGCCGCCCGTGCCGCGCAGCTGCGGTCGGTGGAGCTCACCGTCCCTCCGCAGGCGATCGGCAAGAACACGGTGGCCGCCCTGCAGTCGGGGCTGGTGCTCGGGTTCGCCGGCCTCGTCGACGGCCTGGTCGACCGCATCGCGGCCGAGATCGTCGGCCAGTTCGGGTCGGCACCGGTCGTCGTCGCCACCGGCGGGCTGGCCCCCCTGGTGATCGACAGCTGCCGTTCCATCGCCGAACGGGAGCCCGACCTCACCGTGCACGGCCTCCGGCTGGCCTTCGAACGCCAGCAGGCGGCCGGCCGGCGTCCGGCCTCCCCGTAGGCTTCGGCCCCGTGAGCGAGGGACCTGCCGAACCGGACGACGTCGACGAGCCCGCTGGGGAGGAACTTCCCGAGCAGATGCGGGTCCGCCGAGCGAAGCTGGACCGGCTGCGCGACAGCGGGGTCGACCCCTACCCCGTGACCGTCGAGCGGACCGCCACCCTCGCCGCGGTCCGGGCCGCCCATCCCGACCTGCCGCCCGACACGATGACCGGCCGGCGGGTCGGCGTCACCGGGCGGGTCCTCTTCTTCCGCAACACCGGGAAACTGTGCTTCGCCACCCTCCGCGAGGGCGACGCCGAACTGCAGGTGATGCTCTCCCGCGACCGCGTGGGGGAGGAGTCCCTGGCGGCATGGAAGGCCGACATCGATCTCGGCGACCACGTACTCGTCACCGGCGAGGTGGGCACGTCGCGGCGCGGTGAGCTGTCGGTGTTCGCCGACTCGTGGCAGCTCGCCGCCAAGGCGTTACGGCCGCTTCCGGTGGCCCACAAGCCGATGAGCGAGGAATTGCGGGTCCGCCGGCGGTATGTGGACCTCATCGTCCGCGACGAGGCCCGGCGTACGGTTCGGCAGCGCGCCCTGGTGAATTCCACGCTCCGCGCGGGGCTCGCCGCGCGCGGCTATCTCGAGGTCGAGACGCCGATGCTGCAGACGATCCATGGTGGTGCCGCGGCCCGGCCCTTCCGCACGCACATGAATGCCTTCGACCTCGATCTGTACCTGCGTATTGCGCCCGAGTTGTTCCTCAAGCGGTGCATCGTCGGTGGGCTCGACCGGGTGTTCGAGATCAACCGGAACTTCCGTAACGAGGGTGCGGACAGCTCGCACTCGCCCGAGTTCGCGATGCTCGAGGCCTATCAGTCCTATGCCGATTACCAGGTGATGGCGACGCTCACCCGGGAGCTGATCCAGGAGTGCAGTGCCGCGCTGTTCGGCGACCACGTGGCGCGCCACCACGACGGCACCGAGGTCGACCTCTCGGGCGAGTGGCCGCAGATCCCGCTGTACACCGCGGTATCCGAGGCCGTCGGCGAGGAGGTCACCCCCGAGACGCCGGTGGAGACGTTGCGGGCGCTCGCGGACAGGCACGACGTCGGCGTCGATCCGGCGTGGATACCGGGCAAGGTGGTGGAGGAACTGTTCGAGGCGCTGGTGCAGGACACGCTGCAGGCCCCGACGTTCGTCATCGACTATCCGGTGGACACCTCGCCACTCACCCGCGCCCACCGTTCCCAGGCCGGCCTGGCGGAGAAATGGGACCTCTACATCGGCGGTATCGAGCGGGCCACCGCGTACTCGGAACTCGTCGACCCGGTTGCGCAACGGGAGCGTTTCACCGCGCAGGCAGTGCTCGCGGCCGCAGGTGATCCGGAGGCAATGGCTCTGGACGAGGATTTCCTCGAGGCGCTGGAGTACGGCATGCCCCCGACCGGCGGCATGGGCATGGGCATGGATCGCCTCATGATGACGCTCACAGGTCTCGGAATCCGCGAAACTATACTCTTTCCGCTGGTCAGGCCGATAAGTGGCTAACTGCAACGATCTTCCTCCTCGGAAACCGGTCTGTCCCGTTTCGCCGGGGTGACTTCTTGGGGAGGGATTGGCATTTTCGCATCTACTTGTGGTGCAATGGAACCAGTCGCCCGACGGCGGCAATTCCGTCCGGCTCAAGCCGTTGTGAGAAGTGAGGAACTTAATGGCACGCAAGGTTCAGGTCATCCTGAGCGACGACCTCGACGAGAGCCTCTCCGCCGACGAGACGGTGAGTTTCGGTCTCGACGGCACCTCGTACGAGATCGACCTGGCGGACAAGAACGCCCAGGAGATGCGTGACGCCTTCTCGCGGTACGTCTCGGCTGCCCGCAAGGTGGGTCGGGGCAACCGCGCGTCGGGTGGCGGCCGCTCCCGCGCCACCGGTGGGCGCATGGACCGTGAGCAGGCCGGCGCCATCCGCGACTGGGCCCGCAAGAACGGTCACGCGGTCAGCGACCGCGGCCGTATCCCGGCCAGTGTCGTCGAGGCCTACGAGGCCGCGCACTGAATCGTGTGACGAGGTTGCACGTCTGAGGACGGTGCGACGTCCGCGCGATTCGTCGCGCGATCGGCCCGGCTCCCCCAGGGGGGCCGGGCCGTTGTCGATCCAGGTTCGTTCCTTCGACGGAGTACGACGGCGCGGAGAGTGCGTCACTGCCACTCCACCTGCGGCTCGGACGGGTCGGACGGCCGAAACCGGGCGACCGGCCCGTCCGCTGTCGGCGTAACGGGAGCGGAACACCACTGCACCGACAGCGGTTGGACCGGGCGAGCCACTCACCGGCCCTGTTGACCGACAACGGGACGGCGTGGTCCGCGACTACAGTGGAGCGACCGGTGCCCCCGTGCGCCGACGGATGTCGGGTGCTACTTCCCACGACAGGGAGGAGCGGCGCCGGACCAGCCGGTCAGAGGAGAAGCAGCAGATGTTCGAACGGTTTACCGACCGAGCCCGCCGCGTGGTTGTCCTGGCCCAAGAAGAGGCCCGGATGCTCAACCACAACTACATCGGCACCGAGCACATCCTCCTGGGCCTGATCCATGAGGGTGAAGGCGTGGCCGCCAAGGCACTCGAGTCCCTCGGCATCTCGCTGGAGGGTGTCCGCCAGCAGGTGGAGGAGATCATCGGACAGGGCCAGCAGGCGCCGTCCGGTCACATCCCCTTCACCCCGCGGGCGAAGAAGGTCCTCGAGCTGTCCCTGCGCGAAGCGCTGCAGCTCGGCCACAACTACATCGGCACCGAGCACATCCTGCTCGGCCTGATCCGCGAGGGCGAGGGCGTCGCCGCCCAGGTCCTCGTCAAGCTGGGCGCCGATCTCAACCGCGTCCGCCAGCAGGTCATCCAGCTGCTCTCGGGCTACCAGGGCAAGGAGCCGGCCGCGGCCGGCGGCCCGGCCGAGGGCACCCCGTCGACCTCGCTGGTCCTCGACCAGTTCGGCCGGAACCTGACCCAGGCCGCGCGCGACTCCAAGCTCGACCCGGTCATCGGGCGGGCCAAGGAGATCGAGCGGGTCATGCAGGTCCTGTCCCGGCGCACCAAGAACAACCCCGTTCTCATCGGCGAGCCCGGCGTCGGCAAGACCGCCGTCGTGGAGGGCCTGGCCCAGGCCATCGTCAAGGGCGAGGTGCCGGAGACGCTGAAGGACAAGCAGCTCTACACGCTCGACCTCGGCGCCCTCGTCGCCGGTTCCCGCTACCGCGGTGACTTCGAGGAGCGGCTCAAGAAGGTCCTCAAGGAGATCCGCACCCGCGGCGACATCATCCTGTTCATCGACGAGATCCACACCCTCGTCGGGGCGGGTGCCGCCGAGGGCGCGATCGACGCCGCCAGCATCCTCAAGCCGATGCTCGCGCGCGGTGAGCTCCAGACCATCGGTGCCAACACGCTCGACGAGTACCGCAAGCACCTGGAGAAGGACGCCGCTCTCGAGCGCCGCTTCCAGCCCATCCAGGTGGGCGAGCCGACGCTGCAGCACACGATCGAAATCCTCAAGGGGCTGCGCGACCGCTACGAGGCGCACCACCGGATCAGCATCACCGACAGCGCGCTCGTGGCTGCCGCGACGCTGGCCGACCGGTACATCTCCGACCGCTTCCTGCCGGACAAGGCGATCGACCTGATCGACGAGGCCGG